>CAMBSI010000001.1 GCA_945870555.1 Staphylococcus epidermidis
ATCATTAATGAATCCGTGACGAGCTTTGATACCGTGAGTGTTTCATCAAGATTTAATTGAGCTTTGGACTGCTTGATCGGTTTATTTGCTTGCCAACCTTGAATCGAGTCAAAGATTAGACGATCATCCTCTTTAAGAAAAAATCTTGGTGAATAAGGCGACAACTGCAAAGTCAGGTTTAAAGATTTTGTGACACTTGAGCTTATATGTTCCAAAAGAAAAATAACATGGTTCAAATCATTGATATGAACATCGAGGATTTTTTTATCATGAAAATAACGATCTAGCCCATGAGGTTGAAATCTATTTAGCCATGCTAGGTTAATATTTGAATCAAAACCGATGGTAGGATGGATGTTATCAAGATTTAAAATCATCGCAAACAAGGTTTTAAGACCAAAGGTCATTGCCCATCCATGTCGAGGATAATAATACAAATGATGAATGGTCTTACCTTTTAAATTTAATAGAAGCTGATGGTCCAAAATAGACTGTAAAATCATATAAAAATTATAGCATAATCACGACTTTATTTGACTTTTAGCCTCATTCATAAGATAATTTTTTAAAACCTATGAAGTCTGGATTATTAATTATTTTAAGTGGGCCTTCCGGCGTCGGAAAAGGCACACTAAGAAAACGAATTATGGAAGATGTAAGTCTTCAATTAGTTTATTCTGTTTCGATGACGACAAGATCTCAACGACCTGGTGAAATGGATGGCAAAGATTATTTTTTCGTCAATCAAAAAACCTTCCAAGAAGCGATAGATCGCGATGAACTTTTAGAATGGGCTGAATTTGTAGGTAATCGTTATGGAACCCCAAAAAAAGTCATTAATAAATTAAGGAATGAAGGCAAAAATGTTTTGCTCGAAATTGAAATTAATGGTGCCAAACAAGTCATCGCAAAAACTAAAGGTAGTGGACTAGTGACCATCTTTTTAATGCCACCTAGTTTCCAAGCGCTTGAATCAAGAATCCGCAAGCGCAAGACTGAATCAGAATCGATTATTCAAGAACGTTTGGAAAAAGCAAAACGAGAAATGAATCTCCATCATGATTATCAACATGTTGTTGTTAATGACTCGCTTGAACGAGCCGCTCAACAAATCATCGATATCATCAAAGAAAGATTGCAATTCATGCCCCAATGAAGACCTATATACTTGAGGTCTACATTGAACATAATTTACAACAATTAAATCGCCCCTTTACCTATGCTTATCAAGGTATTCAAATTCCGAAAAATGGGATACGCGTCCGTGTTCCTTTTCATGGTCAATCTTTAATCGGTTATGTCACCGATGTGAAATCGATTCTCAACCTTGAAGAACTGACAAAAAAGAGCCCATTTCCAATCCTTCCGATTGAATCCATCCTCGATGAAGAACCGATCTTGTCTACAGAGTTATTATTGCTTGTGGATGATTTATCAAAACGTTTTTTTTCTTCAAAAATTGGATTATTACAAGCCATGCTTCCACCATCACTATTTCCAACAAAAAGAAGTTTAAAAGGTCCCAAAATCGCATTTGAAAATTGGTTGGTGATTCATCCACAAGCATCGCTACCAACGATGACTGCCAAACAAAAATCGTGGTGGGAAATGGTTTCATCATTCCCAAAAATCAAACAAACCGATATAAAGAGTAAGGCCGCCATTCAATTTTTTCTTGACCACCAACTTGCCACGATTGAAAAAATTGAAAAGAGGAGATTTATTTTTGAATCTCTCAAAGTGGAAAACCAGCCTACATTAACCGATTTACAACGGCAAGTCGTCAATCAATTTCAGCAGTCTTCAACTTTAGTCTCGCTGTTAGAAGGTGTCACTGGCAGTGGAAAAACAGAGGTTTACTTAACACTTTCCGAGCAATTCATTAAACAAGGTAAAACCGTTTTAATGATCGTCCCAGAAATTGCATTAACACCGGTGATGATGAGTTATTATCACCAGCGTTTCGGAGAAAAAGTTGCCATTTTGCATTCAGGGTTAACCCCCGCTGAAAAGTATGATGAATATAGACGGATTCTTCATGGTGATGTTGTGGTTGTGGTTGGCGCTCGCTCTGCTATTTTTGCACCTTTAAAGAATTTAGGTCTCATCATTATAGATGAAGAGCATTCAGAAACTTATAAACAAGATCAATCTCCTTATTATCATGCCCGTGATATTGCCCTTTGGCGAAGCCAATATCATCAATGTAAAGTCTTGATGGGTTCTGCCACCCCTTCACTTGAATCAAAGGCAAGAGCTGAAAAAGGCATTTATCAATGGTTAAGTTTACCGAGAAGAATTCACGATCAAGATTTACCCCAAACCAAGATTATCAATATGAACCAAACACAGTTTTTATCCAAGGAGAGTTCCATTTTTTCTCAAGATTTAGTTAACGCCATTAAAGACCGTTTAGAAAAAAAAGAACAAGTTATCCTTCTTGTCAATCGCAGAGGTTTTTCTCAAAGTGTTGTATGTAGACAATGTCAGCATTTGTTTCGTTGCCCTTCGTGTCAAGTTCCGTTGGCATTTCATCAGAGCATTCAAAGTTTAAAGTGCCATTATTGTGACCATCATGAATTTTTGCCTCAAACTTGCCCAATGTGTCAGTCCTCCCAACTCATGAAGCAAGGTTTTGGAACAGAACAAGTGGTGAGTGTCCTCACCACATTATTTCCTCAAGCAAAAATTGGGCGATTGGACACCGATATGACAGGTGTCAAAACATCGATTACCCATGTCCTTAAAAAATTTCAAGAAAAAGAAATTGATTTACTCGTTGGCACTCAAATGGTTGCAAAGGGGCATGATTTTCCCAACGTTACATTGGTTGGAGTGATGCTCGCCGATTTAGGTCTTCACGTTCCCCATTATCGGGCTGCTGAAAGAACCTTTCAATTAATTGCCCAAGTGATTGGTCGTACAGGTCGGGGTAATCAAATTGGAGAAGCGATCATTCAAACAACAATGCCTGACCATTACGCGATTCAACTTGGGGCCAAACAAGATTACCAATCTTTCTATCTTAGGGAAATGAATGAAAGAAAGGGTTTAAGGTACCCACCCTACACATTTTTAGCGCGATTTGAATTATCGAGTAAAGACCAAACTCAAGTTGATGAAGTCGCATTAGAGTTAACTCAATTACTTAAAGATCAATTGATCAATATTGCCACGGTAATAGGACCCAACATACCCTATCCTGAATTTTTTGCTGGAACCTATCGACGTCGGGTCCTGATTAAATACAAGGATTATGAAAAACTATATCAAAACATTCAGGCGTTATATGCGTTGTTAATTACAAAGAAAAATGTGAAAATTCTTTTCAATGTTGATCCATATGACCATTAGTGTTTTCATATCAATTTTGGTCATTTTGAGTTAAAATAAACATCATGACGAGGTCCTTATGCACATCGAAATATTAGGCGTGGATAAATATGTGGTTGCTAGTCTTAGTCGTCAACTTCATCAACCATTAATTGATTTAACAAAAATTCAAGAAAATAACCTATTTTTTTCTGCTCAAGAAAGCTTACTTTTTCACAAAGGAGTCGATCAAAATGCTTGGCATACCATCATTAATGTCCATCTTGATGAAACCTTAATCCATTTAAAACAAGCAATCAGTGATTTATTGACGAGTGCCTTAAAAGAAAATACGATTCATATTCACATATCTTTTTACCCCCAATCCAAAACTAACCATTTGGACATCATTCAAAACCAATACCCTCGCTTTATTACAGAATCCAATCAAGTTAAGATTGAACCGAGCGATGATGAAACCGAACAAGAAATTTATCATGGTAATGTCTTTGCTGGTAAAGAAAAAGATCTGGATGCGATCCAACCTGTAACCAAGGCCCAACCTAAAAAGAAGAAACCATCATAAAGTGTGAGTACCCAATAACCCCATGAATGAACTCACACTTGTTAGCCAAGTGCTTACTCAAATTATTGACCAAAAACATAATTTTTCTGATGCCTTGAAACAAGTCGTTCAACAATCGCCCACTCCCGTTTCACAAGGATTGATTCGATCGTTAACCAGTTGTGAACTCCACCATCATCGATTGCTTGAACATGTGGTTCAACGTTTTTTCCCCAATCTTCCAAAAGAAGATCGCTTGTATCTTCAAGTCGCAATTGGCAATAATGTTTTTTTGAAGCGATTACCGCAACAAGATGTCGTCAATGATATTCAAATCTTTTTGAATATTCGGAACACGCCAAAACCAGTTTTAGAATCCTTCATCGCATTAGCCATGCCAGGAAAAAATTTAATCGACCCACAAATCAAAGAAAACTCGATTCCCTACATTAGCATTAAGTTTAATACGCCAGAATGGTTAGTATTGATGTGGGTCAAGCATTTTGGATTTGCTTTAACCTTAAAAATTCTTGCAACCAACAATAAGCCAGTTTTACAAGCATGCCGGGTCAATACGTTAAGGACCACAACCGAAAAGTTATTGGCTTCCTATCCAGAATTAACTGAAACACCGGTTGAAGATACGGTGATTTACCAATCTAAAGAACCTTTAAAGAATCATCCTGCATATACACAAAACTTAATTTTTCAACAACGTCTTGCCATCACTGACATCATGAAGCAATTTAGTTTTGAAAACGTTAAAGGAGAAATGTTGTTGGTGGAAACAAGGCCTCAAGCATTATATTTAGAATTACCTATTTATACGGAGCAAAAGATTAGAATTAATGTCGTAACCAATTCGATTGAACGTAAACTTGCCATGCAAAAATCGATGCATGCGTTTCAACTAAAAAATATTGTGCTTTATGAATCAGAACCAAAAGGACTTGTGACCTACTTGTCCAAAAAACAAGACGTGGTATTAGTCGTTCCCCAATGCTCAAAGTTTGATTTAATTCGATCGCTTCCAGATTTCTTTATCCATTTTCGCCAAGAAGATCTGGATACGTTAATTGCAACCCAACAAGAAGCGCTCTTGGAATCAAGCCATTTTGTTGAAGAAGGTGGGTTATTGTTTTATGGGGTTAACACAATGAACCATAAAGAGGGTAAACTATTAATTGAAGGATTCTTGGAAAACAATCCGAAATTTAAATTAATCCAAGAATTCCAATATTTTCCTTTTGACAAATACAACACTGCACTCTATGTAGCTGCAATGAGAAAGCAAAAATAATTATGGAAAGCATCTTCGGTCAAACCCTTGTTCAATTAGAAAACACCTTAGAATCCTGGGGTCAAAAAGCTTTTTATGGTAGCGTCATTTATGATTGGATTTATCAAAAAAAGGTTCGTAGTTTTCAAGCGATGACCAACGTCAGTTTGACGTTAAGAGAACAACTAGAAAAGCATTTTCATTTTCAACTTCCTTCCATTCACGTTCGCCGTGACTCGTTAGACAAAACGATGAAATTACTGCTTAAGTTAGAGGATGGTTATTTAATTGAAGCCGTTTTAATGCGTTATAACTATGGCAACGTCATTTGTGTGACTACCCAAGTGGGCTGTAATATTGGATGTTCATTTTGTGCGTCAGGTTTATTAAAGCGGCAACGTAATTTGACTGCAGGAGAAATGATTAGCCAAATCGTTGTCATGAATGACTTACTCGACGCCGAAGGAAAAAAAGAACGCGTCAGTCATATTGTTGCCATGGGCACTGGTGAACCTTTTGATAACTATGAACATGTAATGAATTTTATTCGCGTTGCAAATCACAATAAAGCCCTTGCCATTGGTGCAAGGCATATTACCGTTTCTACCTCAGGTTTCCCTGATAAAATCATGCAATATGGGCATGAACCTTTACAAATCAATCTTGCGGTTTCTTTACATGCACCAACCAATGAAATCCGTACAAGGTTAATGAAAATTAACCAAGCTTTTCCTTTAGAAAAATTGATTCCTGCGATTAAAGATTATCAAACCAATTCTGGCAGACGTATCACCTTTGAGTACATCCTCATTGAGGGGATTAATGATCAAATGGAACAAGCTGAACAATTGGCAGTTTTAATCAAGGATATTTTTTGTTACGTCAATTTGATTCCATACAACGCTGTCATGGAAAACGAATATCGCCGGCCGCACCCCCAAGCGGTCAATGCCTTTATGTCACGATTAATTGAATTAGGTGTGAACGCAACGGTCCGTAAGGAATTTGGTCATGATATCGAAGCGGCGTGTGGGCAATTAAGAGCAAAACATAAAAATGAAGAAGCGCGGTAGTTTTGCATTTAAATCGGATATTGGAAAAGTCAGAACCACGAATGAAGATCAAGTCGTGGCGTTGGTGAATCGTCACCAAGATGTGTTGCTTGCAGTTGCAGATGGCATGGGTGGTCATGCTCGTGGAGATTTAGCCTCACGGTTGGCGATGCAATCCTTGACCAAAGGTTTTAAAAATACGTTTGGATTATTAACCTCAAAAACTGCAAGTTTATGGTTGAGACAACAAGTAGTCCAAGCAAATCGAACCATTTATCAAGAAGCCCAAAAAAGTTCTTCATTAAAAGAGATGGGAACAACGCTTGTTATTGCCCTGATCGTGAACAAAGATCTCATCATTTTAAATATTGGTGATTCTCGTGTTTACCTGTTTGAAAATGGCCAATTAACTCAAGCAACAGAAGATCAAACCTATGTTGAATATTTGTTCCGCCAAGGGAAAATTACCGAGGCGCAAAAGCTGACACACCCTCAAAAACATGTACTTCTCAATGCTTTAGGTTTAAACACGTCTGTATCGTATGATGTAAAAATCACACCGTATCAAGGTCAAACAATTTTGATCTGTAGTGACGGGTTATACAACAATTTGTCAGAAGGTGAACTCGCTACCATTATTCGCTCTTCCGATTCCGTGAATCAAAAAGTTGACTCCTTAATTAATTTAGCCAATACAAATGGCGGTAATGACAATATCGCCGTTGCGATTTGGGAACCAGAACGATGATTGAAGAAAATGACATCATTGATGAACGCTACCGAATCATTCGAGAATTAGGTGAAGGTGGTTTTGCCTATGTTTATCAAGCAGAAGACCTCATTACCGGAAAAGAAATCGCCCTTAAAATCATCAAAGAAAATGCATTAAAGTCCAAAGATAATCTGACTCGCTTTGAACGTGAAGCAAGGGCGTCTGCGGCCTTGAATCACCCCAATATTGTTCGGGTGATTAACATTGGTTACCATGAGAATTTACCTTACATGGCTTCAGAATTAATCAAAGGAAAAACCTTGCGTGGTCAATTAGATGATCAAAAGCGCTACAGCTTTAAAAAGGCATGTGACATCATGTATCAACTTTGTGATGCGGTTGCTTTTGCTCATAATGCTCTTGTTATTCATCGTGATATCAAACCTGACAATGTGTTCATGACACCTGATGAAACGATTAAACTTGGTGATTTTGGTATCGCTTTTTTTGAAAACTCAAGGCGTGTAACCAAGAGTCAAGTCATTATCGGATCCGTCCATTACTTACCTCCTGAAGTGACCAATGGTCAATCACCCACGTTCAAGAGTGATATTTATTCTTTAGGTATCACATTTTTTGAATTGGTCACGGGCAAAGTTCCTTTTGAAGGTAACAATCAAATTACCGTCGCGATGCGTCACATTAAAGAAAAATTTCCTTCTCCCCGCCATTGGATTCCTTCAACCCCGAGAGCAATTGAAAAAATCATTATGAAAGCATGCCGAAAGCATCCTCAAGATCGATATCGTTCCGTTTTGGAGTTTCAACGGGATATAAAAGAATGCATCGATCATCCAACCCTGATTACCCCAAAACGATCGTTTTGGGCAAAATTATTGGGATTAAAAGTAGACGAAGCATGATCGGAACCATTGTCAATTTACAATTTGGATCTTATGGCGTTTTTGTTCATAATCACATCCATGTTTGCCATGTTTTAAAAACGGATAAAATGATTCTCAAACCGGTTGTTGGTGATCACGTGACCCTTGATTCAACACAATCGATGATTATTGATGTTCTTCCAAGACAATCCTTTATTCGCCGACCAAGGATTGCAAATTTAACTGATTTAATTGTTGTCAGTAGTTTAGTTGAACCAACCCATTCTTTTTATTTGGTGGCCATGTTTCTTACCTTTGCTCGTTACTATAATTTAAAAGTCACGGTAGTCGTCACCAAAACCGATCAAGAAGATTTTAAAGCATTTCAAACGGATTGGGATTACTTGAACCAACATGATATTCCCGTGATTGCCTTCCAAAAAAATAAACCTGATTTGACCAAGTTAAAAACCCTCGTTTCAAAAGGTAAAGTGGTTGCTTTTGCCGGGCAAACGGGTGTTGGAAAATCGACATTGATTAATACCTTAAATCCTTTTTTTGAAAGACAAATTGGTACCTATTCTCAAGCTCTTGGTCGAGGAAAACATCAAACCAAAGAGGTGGTTTTGTTACCATTTCAAGAAGGTCTGATTGCAGATACACCAGGATTCTCTTCCTTGTCTTTACCAATGGTGAAGCAAGAAGCGGCGAAAGTTTTTCCTGGGTTTGAAAAAATATTTTCCCAATGTAAATTTTTTAATTGTACCCATCAGCACGAGCCAGATTGCCATATCCAAGCCCTTGTTAGTCGTGGTAAAATTCCTCTATCCATCTATCAAGATTATTTGAAATTAATTTCAAAATTACCAGAACAAAAGGAGTATGAATAAATGCGTAAGATTGCCATTGCCCCGAGTATCCTTGCCGCAAATTTTTCTCAATTAGAACAAGATGTTCAGCGCGTGATGAAACATGAGGTTGAATATTTACACTATGACATCATGGATGGTCATTTTGTTCCGAATATCTCGTTTGGTATTCCTGTGGTAGCAGCATTAACCTCAACATTTAAAGTTGTCCATGATGTTCATCTGATGATTGAAAAACCTCGTGATTTTTTTGATGCCTTTATCAAGGCAGGAGCTAACATCATTACCTTTCATTATGAAGTTGGTGGAGATACGAAGACGATGCTCCAATGGATTCAATATCTTCATGACCGTGGTATCAAGGCTGGCATCAGCATCAAACCCAATACAAAAGTAGAAGTTTTATTACCTTTTGTTGGCGTTGTCGATTTATGCTTAATCATGTCTGTTGAACCAGGGTTTGGTGGTCAAGTTTTCTTGCCTTCTGCGATTGCAAAAATACAATACTTACGACAAGCAATTGATCAAAAAAAAGCAAAAACATTAATCGAAGTTGACGGGGGAATCAATGCAGCAACTGCATTGCAATGCCGCCAAGCAGGTGTGGATATTTTAGTCGCAGGATCATTTATTTTCCAACATCCTAACATCGCCCAAGCGATCAAATTACTTCGTCATGAATGATGCGATTGTTTCCCTGCTTTGGGTGATCGTTTTTCTTGCCTCAGCAAGTTATATGTTTTTTTCGATTTTCTTGTATCAGAAGTTAAAGAAAATTCCTTTTCGAATTCAACAACAACTTCCTTATGAATTACATGACATCTACCTAGAACATGGCCAACGTTTTCAACCATTCAAATGGCTCATCATCGTGGTTGCAGTTTCATCGTTTGCATATTGGGAAAGCATGTTTGTTTATCCAAATATGCCGCTTACTTATGTCTTTTTAGTTGTTTTGGTATGGTTCTTGTTATCGTTGATGGGAATTTTCTTACTTCAACCCAAACGTATTGAAGTTTATTTGCTTATTGTCACAAGTTTCTTGGTAAGTTCCACCACGATTTTATTCTTTTCAAGTTATCTAGCCTACACAAGTCCTTATGGCAGCCTGCAAACGTTTTTACCTTGGACAAGTCTCGTGCAAGGTATTGGTCAATTTATCTTGGTCATGAATCCCGCGTTAACGCGATGGGCGAAATTGGAAAAAGTAGAAGGAACAAATGAAAAACCACTGTTTCGTAGGCCTCAACATTTTGTGTTGGCCTACACCCAGTGGTTAACGTTAATCAATATAATGGTTTGGGTTTTCTTAACCCAATTCGATTACCTTATCGGCTAGCTTGATTTTTCATCATGGTACGATAAGCACGGGCTGACATTTTCATCGTTTTGGTAATGCCATTTTCCGTAATTTGATATTTTTGTAAGTTTAAATTCCAAGTTCTACGGGTTGCACGTAAACTGTGTGAACGGGCGTTGCCACTCATTGGTCCGCGACCGGAAACGGTACATACTCTTGCCATAATTCAATCCTCCAGATAACTTCGTAATCTTACCATTGATAGGGCAATAATGCAACGGGTTCTCACTTGCTTGTGGTAAAATATGGTTATTAAGGGATAGACTAACGGAAGTGCAAACTTTCTTCTCACCTATCATCACCTTAATCGTGACTTAGCGTTAACAAGCATAAGCGTGCATAGCTTGCTATGCAAAATAAGGTGGTACCACGCGAATTGCGTCCTTAAACGGACGTTTTTCTTTTTTTGGAGGAAATAACGATGGCATATGATCACAAATTGATTGAACCAAAATGGCAAAAATTTTGGGATGAAAAAAATGTATTTTTCACAAATGTTTATGACTTTTCTAAACCAAAATACTACATTCTGGATATGTTTCCATATCCTTCCGCCCAAGGTCTTCATGTTGGCCATCCCGAAGGTTACACCGCTACCGATATCGTCGCGAGGATGAAACGGATGCAAGGGTTTAACGTTCTTCATCCAATGGGGTGGGATGCGTTTGGTTTACCTGCAGAACAATATGCTTTAAAAACAAACAATCATCCAAAAGGTTTTACAGAGAAGAACATTGCCAACATTAAAAAGCAAATCAAAGCTTTAGGATTTAGCTATGATTGGTCAAAAGAAATTTCCACCACGGACCCTCATTATTACAAATGGACCCAATGGATTTTTATTAAACTATTAGAAAAAGGCTTGGCTTACATTGACGAAAAACCTGTTAACTTTTGTCCTGCACTTGGAACTGTTTTAGCCAATGAAGAAGTTGTGGATGGTAAATCCGAAGTTGGTGGTTTTCCGGTTGAAAGAAAAATGATGCGGCAATGGGTGTTAAAAATCACAGCCTATGCAGAACAACTACTTCAAGGCCTCGATGATGTCGATTGGCCAAATTCGACACGAGATATGCAAAAAAATTGGATTGGAAAATCTTCCGGAACCGAAATCATTTTTAATCTTAAAGGAATGAATGGTTCCTTCACGGTTTACACGACAAGAGCAGATACCTTGTTTGGGGCAACGTATGTTGTGCTTGCTCCTGAGCATCCACTATTAAAACAAATTACCACCGCAAAACAACGAGCTGCAGTTGAAACGTATGTTCAATCTTCTGCAAACAAGTCGGATTTAGATCGAACTGAATTGAATAAAGACAAGACGGGTGTATTCACTGGTACCTATGCAATTAACCCCATCAATGGTGAGGCGTTACCGATTTGGACAGCGGATTATGTGTTATATGGATATGGAACCGGAGCCGTGATGGCAGTTCCTGCTCATGACCAAAGAGATTATGAATTTGCCCAAAAGTATCATTTACCTATCCGTCAAGTGATTGAAGGCGATATCACCAAAGGTGCGATGGTCGAAGATGGCCCACATATTCAATCTAACTTCATCAATGGCTTATCTATTGAACCGGGTAAACAAGCAATTACCCGTCGCTTAATTGAACTGAAAAAGGGTCAAGCAAAAACCAACTATAAACTTCGTGATTGGTTATTTTCCCGCCAACGGTATTGGGGTGAACCAATTCCCGTATTGATCAGTAAAAAAGACGGATCGATAGTGCCACTTAAAGTCAATGATTTACCATTGCTTTTACCAGATTTAAAAGCCTTTAAACCATCAGGAACCGGCGAATCTCCATTAGCCAATGCAACCGATTGGTTGGATGTGGTTTTAGATGGCAAAGCATTTGTAAGAGAAACCAATACCATGCCTCAATGGGCGGGTAGTTGTTGGTATTACATCCGATATTTGGACCCAAAAAATGACAACGCGATTGCCGATGAAAAATTGTTGAAACATTGGTTACCCGTCGATCTATACATTGGAGGAGCAGAGCACGCTGTTTTACATTTGTTGTATGCTCGTTTCTATCATAAGTTTTTATATGATCTTGGTGTGGTTTCAACGCCAGAACCATTTAAAAAATTATTCCACCAAGGAATGATTCTCGGTGAAAACGGTGAAAAAATGTCCAAGTCTCGCGGAAATGTTGTCAATCCAGATGAGATTATTGAACAATACGGTGCTGATACACTCCGCTTATATGAAATGTTTATGGGTCCTTTGGAAGCAGCATTACCTTGGTCGAACCAAGGTCTTGAAGGCTCAAGGCGTTTTCTTGATCGAGTCTATCGTTTGTTTACGGAAAAAGAGTACCGTGATAAATGGGTTCAATCTAGTGATGGAACCCTGGATTTTAGTTTTCATTTTTTAGTAAAGAAAGTCACGCAAGATTTTGAAAATTTACAATTGAATACTGCCATTTCTCAAATGATGATTTTTATCAATGATGTTTATAAAGCACCAACGATTCCAATCTCCTATTTGAAAGGTTTCGTGCAAATGTTGAACTGTGTTGCTCCCCATTTAGGTGAAGAATTATGGTCATTACTTGGTGAAACAAAAATATTAAGTTATGCACCATGGCCAAAACTCGATGAAGCAAAATTAGTTAAAGATACGTTTGAACTTCCGATTGCTGTGAATGGAAAACTGAGGGCAACGTTAAGTTTTTCAACCGGATTATCAGATGCCGCAATCGAAAAAATTGCAAAAGAGGACATCAATGTCATGAAGTATCTTGAAGGAAAACCGATCAAAAAAGTGATCTATGTCAAAGGCAAAATGATGAATTTTGTAGTAGGATAAGGGTATGATTTTAACGATTGATTTAGGTAATACCTCCGTTAAAGCTGGTATTTTTGACGGCGATAATTTACTTCTTAATTCTTTTCTTGATCATCCACCTATTCCTACCATTCTTGTCTACCAACAATGGCTAAAACCAATGTTGGAAAAACATAGGGTCGAACGGGTTATTGTTGCTTCCGTTAAACCTGCGATTCGCCATTTAATTGTCAAAGCAATCGCTCAATTAACCACGATTCAACCTCAATTTATTACCCACACGACATATCCCAAATTTCAATTGCGCATTGATCACCCCGAAGAACTAGGACTTGATTTATTGGTCGATGCAATTGCCACTAATCAAATTTATGCCCAAGATGCAATCATCGTAGATTTAGGTACCGCAACCAAAGTAATCGCCATCAAACAACAAGGTTTCGAGGGGGTCGCGATTGCCCCTGGTATTGCCACATCTTTTAAAGCGTTAAACCAACATGCTGCCTTATTGAAAACCACCAAGATGATGACGCCCAATCAAGTCTTTGGTAAAAATACTGGGGCAGCGTTATCAAGTGGCATTATTTTTGGCCATGTCCATATGATTGAAGGATTGATTCAACAAGGAATTCAAGGTTTGGGATGGAAAAATGCCCCAATCATTATGACTGGCGGTTATGCAAAACTATTGCTTCCGCATTTAAAAATGAAAGTGACCTATGATCCACATTTATCGCTAAAGGGAATTCAACGATGTCCGTAAATATCAAACCATTGACATGCTTGTTTTTAAATCATGCTTCATCCAACAAGTTGGTTGCAGTGAATCGTTTTCAAATTCGTTAAAGGAGGATGCACATATGGCATCACAATTTTCTACATTCATGAAGGTCTACCAAAAGGAAGCCATTCAAAAACTTCAAGCATGGATAAACATTCCTTCCATTCATCAAGAACAAACCATTTCAAAAGGAAAACCTTATGGTGAACCGGTTTATCAAGCGCTCCAGTTTATCGGTAAAATTGCGGAAAAAGATGGATTTCAAGTTGACTATTGTGATGGTCACGTCACCGAAATTTCATATGGTAAAGGGCCTCAAATCGCGGTTTATGCCCATGCAGATGTGGTTCCGGTTGCAGAAGGATGGAAACATCCAGCATTTGGTGCAGTCATTGAAAACGAGAAAATGTATGGACGGGGAACGAGTGATGATAAAGGTCCCGCACTTGCATCTTATTACGCATTGAAAATGTTAAAAGAAAAAAATCTGATTCAAGGTTTTCAAGTCAAACTCGTCATCGGTGGTAATGAAGAAAAAGGAAGCGGTTGTCTCAAATATTATTTTCATCAATTAAAGAAACCTTATGCAGTTGCAGGTTTTACACCGGATGGAAATTTTCCTTTGATTTACGGAGAAAAAGGAATCAGCAATTTTGAAATCTTTGGCCATGTCCATTTAAAAGGCATTCACTCGTTCAAGGCTGGTATCGTTGCCAATTCCGTGATTGATAAAGCGGTTGCAGTTGTCGATTCATTATTTTCTTTAGAACGCGCATTAACCCAATTTGGTTTTCCTTACGAATACCAAGTTAATGGTTCAAAAACAACGATTACATTTAAAGGAAAAGCTGCCCATGGTTCCTTACCACAGTTAGGTAAAAATGCGGGAACGGCATTACTCAGTTTCCTTGCCAAAGCATTTCCTCAAGAACCATTAACGACACTTGCTAAACAATACGAAGATTTTACCGGCAAAAATTTAGGGATTGATGCAAGTGCTCCATTGCTCCATGACACGACCAACAATATTGGTTTAATTCAATATGATGGTCATCACTTTTCTTTGATTGCAAATTATCGTTATCCTGAATCGGTTAACTACCTCAATATCGAAAAGAAGATGTTGAAGCAAACCCCACCTCCATTACAATTTAGGACCCTATCCACTTCTCCCATGCTAGTGTTTGATCCAAATACGCCAATGATTCAAACCCTTCTTAAGGCTTACCAAGATGAGTCTGGAGACAAAATCACCCCGATGATTACCATCGGCGGAGGAACCTATGCAAAAGAAGCAAAAAACACAGTTGCATTTGGTAGTAAGTTTCCCAACAAAGAAGATTACATTCATGAAAATGATGAAAAAATTGATCTCGAGGATTACACCAATTCCATGGCAATTTATGCTCGGGCGATTCTTGAATTAGGTCATTTGCATGCGGTTAAAAAGTAAGCCTTGGGCGAAGCCACTCATCGGGGAAAACCCACAACTCGTTCAACTTGATACGCAGACCATTACGCACCAACCGAATTATCAACATTATGCCTTAGAAATCGGAACTGGAAAGGGTGACTTTATTGTTGGCAAAATGATCCAACAATCTCAAACTTTCTTTTACGGTATCGAACGGGTGACCACGGTATTGGCCTTTGCATTAAAAAAGTTATTGACGCAGAAGCAAACGAATGTGAAATTAATTCTTGGAGACTTTGCTAAAGCCTCCTATGGCATGCCAGATGATTTTTTTGACCAAATATACTTAAACTTTTCCGACCCATGGCCAAAACTAAGGCATCATAAAAGACGGTTAACTGCATTGGGTAATTTGGAAAAAATAAATCGGATTTTAAAGGCCAAAGGCGAAATCATTCTCAAGACGGATAATCTTGAATTATTCGAATTTTCTTTAGGTAATCTCATCAAAATGTCTTATAATATAACTAGAATTCAGCGTCCTTATTTGCAAGTTGAAGACCATGATGTGATGACAGAATATGAACGTTTTTTCCGAGATGGTCAACAACCCATCTATCGGCTCATCGCGATTAAGGAGTAACCATGATCACAAGCCAAGAATTGAAATGGTTCAAGGTTCTGACCGAACTCAATGCAACTTCTGGCCAAGAAAATCAGGTTGCATCTTTTTTATTAAATGCTTATCAAGATCTTGGTTATGAAACGATGACCGATCATTTAGGTAGCGTATTTGCGGTGAAGAAAAGTCAAACGCCTCATGCAAAAAAAGTCCTTATCTTAGGCCATATGGATGAAGTTGGTTTTATGGTCAGTCACCTCCAAGCGAACGGAATGGTCCAGCTCGTTCCGATTGGTGGAATCAATGCTCTCACCTTAACTGCACAGCGGATGCATTTAACCACCAGAGAAGGAAAAGTATTCTTAGGTGTGGTGGATACAACCCCACCCCATTTGTTAAAGGATGTTCAACAAGGCATACCGACGGTAGAAAGTGTGTTCGTCGATTTTGGTTTTACCTCTAAAGATGACGCCATCAAACTTGGGGTTCGCCCAGGAGATATGGTGACGTATGTTTCCCCGTTTACAGTTTTACAAGGAGGCAAGCGTATCCTTGGTAAGGCATTTGATAATCGATATAGTTTGGTGATGGGATTAACCATTCTGAATAAAATAAAAAATCTCAATTTACCATTCGATTTGATCGTCGGTGCTTCCGTACAAGAAGAAGTGGGTCTTCGCGGTGCCACCACCAGTTCAACCATGATTGCACCAGATTTGGCAATCATCCTGGACTGTTCTCCTGCAAGAGATTCCAGTGGCGATACCCAAGAACAAGGTCAATTAGGTCGAGGATTACTCATTCGTTACATTGATGCTTCCATGATCGCGCGACCATCGTTGCTCGCTTGGCAAGAAAAGATGGCAATTGAAGCTAAAGTTCCTTATCAATATTACTCATCTCCAGGTGGCACCGATGCAGGCGCAGTTCATAAAAACCTTGCTGGCGTGATGACCCTAACTCATTGTATTGTTGCCCGAAGCATTCATGCTCCAACCACCATTCTAGATACCCAAGACTTTGATGCAAGTAAACAAACTTTATTGATGATGTTAAAGCACTTAAATTCAAAAACAATCGATCAACTTGCCAAGGAAGATCATCATGGTTAATCTAGTTTATCAACCACATTCCATTGGAGATTTGTTAGCCATTTATATCCAACCACTTTTACCTGCAACTTCCCATCAACGGTTTGGAAAGGTGGTTTTGATTTATCATCAAGATACTTTAATTGGCATTAACGTTGAAGGACCTCGTCAATGGCTACCTGAATTACGCCAAGGGATACAACGATCTTTTCCTTTAGCAGGAATTCAAATCTTAAATGACTTGTTTAAGAGTCATCATATTTCCTATCGTTTACCTCCGTTTGAATCAGGCTTTAAGGTTGGAGAAATTACCCAAGTCGACATGCATCCTGACGCAGAATCCTTATTTATTTGCCAAGTTCAACTCGGTCAAAATATCATTCAAGTTGTCACCAATTCGTCAAGGGTTAAACCGCTCAACCGTGTCGTGGTGGCGTTGCCAGGAGCGATGCTTAATGATGGTCAATGGATTCAAGAAGGTATGATGATGAAAGTGTTATCTCAAGGCATGTTCTGTTCGCAAAAAACGTTGGGAATCATGCCAGAAACGCAAGTCGGCGTTTATTTGTTGGACCATGCTTTATCAATTGGAAAGGATTTTTATGGTACCTGAAATTCAACTAAAGAGACAAGGGCAACTCGCACGCTTAACCAATCGAACGTTTCAATTTCCTGAAACCATTCGCCAAGGTTTTTATACCGCAAATTATTTTTTGAAGACTCGCGCCATCATTGAGCGCTTTATGCCTAGACAAATTGTGACGATGCAGTTTTTTCAATGGCAACCTAATTTAGTGGTTTGCGGGATTGATGAATCGATTGCCTTACTTCACACCTTTGCAGCCAATCCAAAGCAGCTTATCATCGAGGCTTTACATGACGGTGATCTCGTTCAATCTAAGGAACCGGTCTTACGGATTACCGGTGCTTATGAAGATTTTGGTTTTTTAGAATCCACGATTGATGGCATTCTATCACGTAGGTCATCGGTTGCCACCAATACAAAAGATGTGCTTTTAGCCGCGAATGGAAAACCTGTTTTTTCAATGGCCGATCGCCAAGATGATTACCATACACAAAGTGGAGATGGTTATGCCTCCTATATCATGGGCATTGATAAAGTCAGTACAGATGCCCAAGCATTGTGGTGGGGAGGTAAAGGAATGGGAACCATGCCTCATGCCCTCATCCAAATGTGCCAAGGCGATATCGTCAAAGCATGTGATTACTATGGTCAACAATTTCCTCAAGAAAAAATCACCGCATTGGTGGATTACAACAATGATGTTGTTAGCGATAGTTTAAAGGTTGCCCGCCGATTTAAAGATCGTTTAAAAGCGGTTCGTGTTGATACCTCTCAAAGTCTAATCGATCAATACTTTGTCAAAAATCCATTGGCAAAAGGCGATCCACATGGCGTCAATCCTTGGTTAATTCATGGATTAAGAAACGCGCTCAATGCAGAAGGTTTTCAACATGTGCAAATTATCGTTTCATCTGGGTTTAATCCAGAAAAAATCCAATGGTTTGAAAAAGAAAAAGCCCCGGTCAATTTGTATGGCGTAGGATTATATCTTGTCACATTAAGAACAAACTTCACCGGTGATTTGGTGATGTTAAATGGAAAACCTCAAGCCAAAGTGGGTCGGGGTTTACTCCCCTCCAATCGATTAATCAACGTGACGCTTTAGTTGATTTCCCGTTGTAAATATTTTCATTTAAAACATTGAAAAATGTAAATTTTCATTTATAATGAAAGTACTTTCAATCACTGAGGAAAATATCATGAATAACATGAAAGACCGTGTCACGATTTACGAGGTTGCTGTCGCAAGTGGTGTATCCCTTGCAACGGTATCTCGGGTCATCAACAACAATCCAAATGTCACGGAAAAAACGCGAAAACGTGTTGAAGAAACAATCGCACGATTGGGGTATAAACCTTCTCGACTTGCCCAAGCTTTGGCAACCAATAAGACAACCAATATTGGTATTGTGATTCCCAGCGCAAATTATGTATATATCGCAAATATGTTAAATGGTATGACGGATGAAGCCAAACTCCGTGGTTACCAATTAACCTTATTTGTCACCAACAAGTCTAAAGAAGACGCTTTACAGGTCGTTGAGAAAGTGATCACCTCTCACGTGGATGGGGCAATCATTTTTGATGATGAACTTGATGATGAAGATATCAATAAACTTGCAAGTTATAAAATTCCCCTCGTGGTCATTAACAATATCGTCAAAGGGGAAAAACTTGCTTCCATCAATTTTGACTATGAAAAGAAAATTAAAGAAGTGATTCAACAATATTTTAAAAAAGGAAATAAGAAGATGTATTTTATGCATCTTCATCATTCGGGTCGCTTGCTTGAACGGATTGAAAAGTCATTCATCGATGCCCACATTAAAGCTGGAAAAAATTATGGGGTGTTTTCAATCGAAGATTCTTATCGCCAAACGTATTCTGATTTTATGGAAATTTTTAAATCCACAAAATCTGGTTACTTTCTCGCATACCGGGATTCATTGGCAGCTGCGGTGATTAATGCTGCAATTGACTCTGGATTAAGGGTGCCACAAGACGTTGAGGTTTTATCCATTATCGGAACAAAATATGTCTCCATCATTCGGCCACAATTATCCAGTTTACATTTGGATCTCAAAGAAGTTGGTTCTAAATCTGTGACGATGTTATCCGCTTTGTTAACTGATGAGCAAAAGGAGAAGAATGTCGAGTTTGAATCCACCTTTGTCAAACGCGCCAGTACCTTATTTTAATATGATTAATGTTTTTCAAGAACTTCAACAAAGAGGTCTGATAAAAGACGTCTCGAATCTAGAAGATATCTCCGCACTTTTAAGCAAACCTACGACGATTTATTCAGGTTTTGATCCTTCTGCGGTGTCGATGCATTTAGGTAATTTTGTGCAAATTTCAATTTTAATGCGATTACAAAAAGCTGGTCATCGCATCATCGCCCTTGTCGGCGGTGCCACCGGGATGATTGGAGATCCTTCTGGAAAAAGTAAAGAAAGAAATCTCTTAACGCCAGAAACGCTTAGGGCAAATACAGAAGGTATAAAAAAGCAATTAGAGAAGTATTTAGATTTTTCCGATCCCAAAAAAGGAATTGTGGTCAACAATTATGATTGGTTAGGCAAACTTAGTATGATCAATTTTCTTCGTGATTATGGTAAACATTTTCCCATCAACTATATGTTGGCAAAAGATGTGGTTGCCAATCGGTTAGAAACTGGACTGTCCTTTACCGAGTTTTCATACATGCTTTTACAATCCATTGATTTCCTCCAACTTTATCAAGATTATGGATGCAGACTTCAATTTGGTGGTTCCGATCAATGGGGAAACCTGACCAGTGGCTTAGAGTTGATTCGCAAGGTGGTTGGACCCGATTCAAAAGCCGGTGTTTTTTCAACGCCATTAATCACAAGAAACGATGGTAAAAAGTTTGGAAAATCTGAGGATGGTGCGCTGTTTTTGGATGCAAACCTTACTTCACCATATACCATTTACCAATACTTTTTTAACGTGACCGATCTAGATGCAATTAACTACTTAAAAGTTTTTACCTTTTACGACATGGCAACCATTATGGAGATTGAAAAAGAACACAACCTCCAATTAGGTCAACGCATTGCGCAAAAGAAATTAGCAGAAGCAGTGGTGAAAACACTTCATGGTGAATCATCCTTACAGGAAGCGAAGATGATGTCAGAAGTACTCTTTACCGGTCAATTTAAATCCCTCAAGGAATCACAATTACTTGCCGTTCTTGGTGGTTTAAAAATATCTTTACCTCAAGGGATCCTTTTAGAGGATGCCTTGATTCAAAGTAAGGTTGCAGTGAGCAAAAGGGAAGCAAGAGAATTTATTCAAGGTCAATCGATTAGTATCAATGGGGAAATTGTCAATCAACTTACCTATACGATTCAAAGCTCAAATGCCCTTTTTGGAAAGTATTTTGTCCTCAGACGTGGTAAAAAACTCTACGTGTTGATTCAAATTCAATAAGGATAATAAAAAAAGCTTGGTAGTGATGACCAAGCTTTTTTGTTTGATTGAATTCAATGATTACAACAAACGGTTATAGTATTCAACAATTTGAGCTTCGTTGATGTCTTGTGGTAATTCTTTACGTTCTGGTAAACGTGAGAAGACACCCGACATTTTTTCTTTATCCACGGAAACGTATGCGAGCGTACCAGCATTGCTTGCGAGGGAGGCTTTGATTGCCACTAAGTTTTTACTTTTTTCACCGACTGCAATCACATCATTGACGTTGCAAAGGTAACTTGGAATATCGATCTTGCTACCATTGACTGTAAAATGGCCGTGGTTGACTAATTGGCGAGCAGCTTTGCGGGTTTTCCCAAAGCCTAAGCGGAAGACGAGGTTATCTAGACGCGATTCAAGAATTTGCATGAATCGAGTTCCGGTGACTTCTTTTGACTTCATGGCAATGAGGAATAAACGACGGAATTGGCGTTCATTCACACCATATGTAAAGCGTAATTTTTGTTTTTCTAAAAGTTGTTTTCCGTATTCGGAAGGTTTCTTTTTACGGCCTTGACCATGTTGACCAGGACCATAAGGGCGCTTTGCCAATTCCTTACCAGTTTCTAATGTTGAAAAACCTAAGCGACGCGAACGTTTCCAATCTGAACCTCTAAATCTCATGAGATATAATATCCCCTTTCTTTATTGCAGACATAAAGCTAGGTGCAGGTTCCACGCTTCGGATGCTAAGAATCATTTCGCCTTTAAGCTCAGGTTACTTTGTTCCATTGGTCTTAGCGGTCGGACAAGCGGTACATGCATGCTTTGACATGCCTCCATACTATACAAAACTCAACCCTTGATGTCAATCATCGCACGATGAATGGATATGTTATATTTAAGTTATTAAAGATAACCATGTTGTTTATTAAAAAACCGTTCCAAGAACTTGAAAAACGCTATCAAGATACCCATGCGCTTTTTTTTGTTCAAGCAGAGGCAATTTATCATCGTTTAGAAAAGATTTCGAAACATAATCTTGAATACTTTAGTTACTTTGAAGGCATCAGTAAACATCATGACATGATTAAACTTGATCTCGATCACAAGGCAAAAGATCAATTAGCAAAACTATCCCAATACGTCAAAGACAATAATGGAAAAGCTTTTACTGCGCTTTATCAACCGGCCCGAATTACGTTAGATGTATTTGAAAGTGCTGTGAAGAAATTGATGCAAGAATTGACGATGATTATGAAACCAGAAGAAGATACGAAACTTCAAATTGCTGAAGTAAAGGAACTGATTCGTCACCTTCGTAGTGAATATTTTGGCAAAATCAATCAACTTACGCTTGTAGAAAACCAATTTAACAATTTGTTTAAATATGTCGATGATCAAATCAACTTTATCGACCAAAAAATGGATGCAGGCGAATATGATGACATCCAACAAATGATTTCAAAAATCACGCGTGCCGTTAAAAAAATTCTCAGCTTAATGAATGATTTACCAAGAATTTGCGTCTTACTTGCACGGGTGATTCCAGATAAAATAACGAATTTAATCGAAACATCAGAGTTGATGCACAAGCAAGGTTACCCACTGCATCACCTTATGATTAAAGACACGATTACAAAAGCGAAAGATGAAATCGAACGATTACAGGTTCGGATTACAGTTTTTGATATTCTCGGTATGGAAACTCAACTAAATGCAATTGGTGAAAAATTAGAAAATTTCTTTCCATTATTTGAGAAAGAAAAAGAAGCAAAGATCATTTTTGATCGCGATTATGAGAAAACTTATGCTGCGGTCAATCTGTTAGAAAAGAGATTTTCAAAAGTTAACTCTGGATTACCAAAAGTAAAAGAGATTTATGTTTTGGAACACCAATTACTTTCTGATATCGATCAAATTAAAGAATTAATTTCCAGAATGAATCAAACCAAACGTGGCCTCGATACACTGGTTCTTGCCGGCACCAAACAGCCCTACACGTTACAGGTAGATAAAATTAATATTTTAAAAAAAGAAACGGAAGTTGGCGATCAAAAACTTGATGATTTTTCACGTTATTTGTCATCCCTAAAATCGCAATCCCAAGAGGCATATGCATCCGTTAATCAATTTTTCCTTCAATTCAAAGATGCAGAAAAAGCGTTGGAAGATTTAAACATGCAAATATTGATTGATCAATACTATCCTCAACTCACGACGTTTTATCAACATTTAAAACAGATTGTGGATGCGCTTAGTTTATTACCAATTGATATGAATATTGTTCAACAAAATTTAAACTTGGTTAAAAAAGATGGGCAGGCACTCGTTCAGCGTATTCACGCAACGATGAAATTAGCCTTGGAAACTGAAAAGCTTTTACTGATTGCCAATAAAGATCGCCACCGGACGTCAGATAATCAAAAAATTATCGCCTTAGCAGAACAAGCATTTTTTGAAGGTAAGTTTGATAAGGCTTACCAAGAGACATCGAATTTGCTTAAAAAAATCTTAACCACGAATACAAATAAATAAAAAAAACTCGGTAATACCGAGTTTTTATTTTTTTACAACATTACGCTTAAGCTTTGAGGTGTTGCTTAGCAGTTTCAACCAATGTTTTAAAACTGGTTTCATCATGAATGGCTAACTCAGATAACATTTTTCGGTTTACGGTTATGCCTGCTTGCTTTAAACCAAACATAAATTGACTATACGATAAAGCATAGACACGAACCGCCGCATTGATTCGTTTAATCCATAATTTTCTAAAGTCTGACTTAATTTTTCGACGATCACGATAAGCATATAAGCGTGCTTTCATGACCGCTTGTTTTGCGGTTCTAAATAAACGGTGTCTTGCTCCGAAGTAACCTTCGGCTCGATTCAAAACGCGTTTACGACGGGCGCGACTAACGGTTCCACCTTTTACTCTCATGGTTATCTCCTCCTTAACGGCCTAGCAAGGCTTTGATCCGTTTGTAATCGGAAGCCGAGATTTGGCGAGACTTTCTAGCTTGACGCTTTTGTTTGGTCGATTTATGACGCGACAAGTGACCTGTATAGGCAGATTTACGCATCAATTTTCCACTTTTTGTGATTTTGATACGCTTCATGAGCGCACGCTTTGATTTTAATTTGTATTTTTTTGCCATACATCAGGCTCCTTTATTTTTTAATCGAACTGGTTAGAAAGGTTGTCAGTAATTTACCTTCTAGTTCGGGTTTCTTTTCGACGGTTCCAACGTGTTTGACAGATTCAATAAATTTATTGACCATGTCGATACCTAAGTCTTGATGCGCCATTTGTCGACCTTTAAATCGGAGAACGAGTTTAACTTTATCACCTGCTTCAAAGAATCCTATGGCGGCTTTAACTTTTACTTGAAGATCGTGTTCACCAATTTGGGGACTAATTTGAATTTCCTTAATTTCAATGACATGTTGATTCTTCTTTGCTTCTTTTGCTTTTTTTTGTTGTTCGAAGCGATATTTTCCATAGTCCAGAATCTTGCATACCGGGGGTTTTGCACCTGGCGCAACACAGAGCAAGTCTAAGCCTTGTTGTTCTGCGAGTTGATTCGCTTGATAACTATTCATCACTCCAAGTTGTTTTCCAGTTTGATCGATGACGAGCACCTGAGCAAAACGGATTTGGTTGTTGACGAGGTCACCGTTGTTTTTCTTATCTGGTCGAATAGGTACGTTCATGTACGCGATAGTGATCACACTCCTTTATTAAATAAAAATGGACGCGTGACGCGTCCATTCAACAATCATAGAAGGTTTAATTTCTAGCGATTGACCCATTCTGAATCAGAATCAGGTGAGAAGCGGACGCCTCTACTTTCTATTTTTACAATCGTAAATATATCATAATTGACCAGAAAGTCAATTGTCGATGCGCAGTGAGGTAATGTCCGTGACTTCTTTTGCTACTTTTTCTAAAAATTCCTTCATCGTGACGGTGGTTTGGACTTCTGATCCATAAGGGCGATACGTCACCAATTGACCATCGCGTTCTTTGTCACCAATGACAATAGAGTAAGGGATTTTTTCCACTTGGGCGTTACGAATACGATATCCAAGTTTTTCATTGCTTGCATCCACCTCTGCTCGTAAACCAAGCGCAGCAGCAGCTTTTTTAAATGCATAACTATATTCAAGATGAAAGCTTTGATTAACCGGAAGAATCTTAATTTGAACAGGCGCTAACCACGTTGGGAATGCCCCAGCATAGTGTTCAATCAAGATACCGATGAAACGTTCTAATGAACCATATACCACGCGGTGTAACATGACCGGTCTTACTTTTTCATTCTTCTCATTAATGTAGGTTAAATCAAATCGTTCAGGGTTATTCATGTCAAGCTGAACCGTACCACATTGCCAGGTTCTCCCAACCGAATCTTTTAATTTAAAGTCAAGTTTAGGACCATAAAATGCACCATCTCCAGGATTAATCTTAAAAGTTTTTCCCATTGCCGTTAAGGCATCACCTAATGCTTTTTCTGATTTTTCCCACGTTTCTAATGTACCAATGTACTTATCTTCGGGCCGGGTGGATAGAAAAACATCATATTCAATATGAAAAACCTTTTTATAAAAGAAGTCGAAAAGCTTGACGATTTCTTTGACTTCATTTTCAAGTTGTTCAGGGGTGCAATAAATATGGGCATCATCTTGGGTGAAATTCCTAACACGGAATAATCCTGATAAAGCGCCACTGGCTTCGTGACGGTGAACACTTCCTAATTCTCCCATGCGTATTGGAAGATCTTTGTAGGAGTAAAATTCGTTTTTGTAAACGAGCATACTGCCAGGACAATTCATCGGCTTAATGGCATATTCTTTATCATCGATTTCAGAAACATACATATTATCGCGGTAATTTTTCCAGTGGCCAGAGGTTTCCCAAAGATCTTTGGATAACATCGTTGGGGTTTGAACAAGTTGATACCCAGAAGCGCGATGAACATCGATCCAGAAATTTTCTAAAGTTTTTCTTAAGACCATCCCTTTGTTTAACCAAAATGGAAAACCAGGACCATAGTCAGAAATCATAAACAATCCTAATTCTTTTCCTAGTTTACGGTGGTCGCGTTTTTTACGTTCTTCAACCATTAATACATAAGCATCTAAATCTTTTTTATTAAAGAATGCCGTTCCATAAATACGGGTTAATTGTTTGTTTTTGCTATCTCCACGCCAGTATGCGCCGGCGATTGATAAGAGTTTAAAGTTTTGATTGTAACTCGTATTGATAAAGTGAGGTCCTAAACATAAATCAGTAAAATCACCTTGGGAATAAGTTGAGATTGTTCCGGTTAACGCCTGAATCATATCGCTCTTATAAGGATCACCCTTAAACATGGATAAGGCTTCTTGTTTACTGACTTCTTTTCTTTTGATGGGAAAAGATTGTTTGGCAAGTTCAATCATCTTTGTTTCGATTTTTGGAAAATCTTCTTCACTGATGGGTTGAGGTAAATCCATGTCGTAGTAAAATCCTTCATCAATGGCAGGTCCAACACCAAATTTAGTACCGGGATAAAGGGCAATCATGGCTTGGGCTAGTAAATGAGATGCATCATGACGTAACATCGTTAAGGCTTCTACATCTTTTTCAGTAATAAGACGAAATTTGCCTTCCTTTGGAATTGGCCAATATAAATCAAAAAGTTGTCCATCAAGTTCATAAGCCAATACTTTTTTTGCTAATGAGGGAGAAATTTGAGTTGCAACATCTAATCCGGTTGCCCCTAATTTCAACGCCATCGTTTTGCCATCTGGTAGAATAATGTTCATCATTTCTCCTTTTAAATAAAAAAACGTCCATCAATAAGGACGCTGTTCGCGTGGTACCACCTTAATTTACATGTGATTAAACATGTACGCTTCATACTCTTAACGCGAGTCACGATTGAGTTAACTCAATAGCTCAGAAGTGGTGATGATGATTGGAATGCGGTTAAGTTTTCACCAAGACAACTTAACTCTCTAATCGCAACGCGAATCATCAAAGCTTCATCAACGCTAGTTATATTATATAACGAATCCTAATAAGTGCAATTATTTCAAGGCAAAGGCGAGGTTTGCTGCACCAATGATCCCAGCGTCCTGTCCGAATTGAGCAAGCGCTAACGGAATATGCGGAACCGCAGATTGGAGTTGGTCCCAAAAATATGCTTTTGATTTCATGACGCCGCCTGTAAAAATAAATGCTTGAGGACGATAATACTGATCAACAAATTTAAGGAAATGCGTCAGGTAGTCCAACCATTGTTGGAAGATAGGCATCACCAAAGGATCTTTCTTATCCACACGCGCGAAAAAAGTTTTTGCATCTGGTAAATTAACACCATGATGCTTTGCTAAATTGATAATTCCTTGGCCGCTTGCTACCTTTTCAAATTCCTCTACACCATTGCCAAACGGGACCAGCATATGTCCAATTTCTTCAGAACTATGTTTGAGTTCGTGATTGGCAATGAAAGCTGCACCAATACCGGTAGATATGGTGATGAAATAACTTGAAGATAGTGGTTTGCCAAAACCTAAATTACCTTCAGCAACTGCAGCCATGACCGCATCATTTTTGATGGTTACTGGTAAATGATAAGTGGATTCTAAAAATGATTTAAGTGGAACATGACGAATCCCAATATTAGGCAAAATATCGATGCCACCAAGTGCATCCACTCGTCCGGGTACACCACATGCAATTGCTTGAATTTTGATTCCTGATTTTAAAAGACCATCGATGCTTTTTTTGATTTGAGATAAAAAGGCCTGGAGATCATTTAGTGGCGTGGGTTGAACATCCACATGGATGAGTTGATAGTTTTCATTTACAATCGCTGCTCTTAAATTTGTTCCCCCGATATCTAAGGCAATCACATGCTTCATAAACGCTCTTCCTTGAGGTCCTTTAGGGTGAGAATTTTCATAAAGTTAGTCGAACCGACGCCAGTTGGAACACCACCGGTTAGGAGAATATTCGCTCCGGGTTTTAGTCCTATTTGTCTTGCCTTTAAAATGGCAAATGCTTCCATATCTTCGATGAATTGAGGCAGCGTTTTCGCATAAAAACCATAAACACCCCAAATCAATCCTAAATTTAAAACCGTTTCTCGACGATCACTGATTGCAAAAATTGGGCATATCGGTCTTGCTTTGGAAATGCGTCGCGCTGCAACACCGGTTTCGGTAAAGGTGAAAATTGCTTGGGCGTTAATTAATAATGCTGTATTGGCGACAGAGTTGGCGATGGCGTCTGAATTAATTTTATTACTACTTTCGTATGCTTGTTTAGACATGTTTTGATAGTCTAATTCTTTTTCCATCGTGATGGAAATTTTGGCTTGCATGAGAACGGATTCTACAGGATACTTGCCGCTTGCAGATTCGGCTGATAACATGACCGCATCACTACTTTCAAGAATTGCATTTGCGACGTCTGAAACTTCAGCACGCGTTGGTCTTGGCATATTCACCATGCTATCTAACATCTGCGTTGCGGTAATCACTGGTTTTCCAACTCGACGGCATAAATTTACAATTCTTTTTTGAACAATTGGAACTTGTTCCGCAGCGATTTCCACGCCTAAGTCCCCGCGAGCCACCATGATGCCATCGGAAGCTTCAAGAATCTCTTCTAAATTAGTTACGCCTTCAGGATTTTCAATCTTTGCGATGATTTGAATATTTGGTTTTCCATATTTTTGTAGGATGGTTCGTATATCTAAAATATCCTGTTTTCTTCTGGTAAAACTTGCCGCGATATAATCTACATTATGCTCACAACCAAATTTGAAATCCGCTTCATCTTGAGCGGATATAAAAGGCATCGATAATCTTGCGAATGGAGCATTTAAACCCTTACGATTTTTAATCGTGTGGGTATTCAGTACTTTACATACTAATTGTTTTTGCTGACGATCTTTTTCGGTGATTAATAGTCCAAGATTTCCATCATCAATTCTTAATTGGTCACCAACTTTGACGTCATCATATAACCCAGCATATGAAACTGAAAAGATGTCAGCATTTCCTAACAACGGGGTCATGCTCACACGAATCATGCTATCTTGCTTAATTAATGCGGAATCATCCTTAAACATCCCGACGCGAATTTCCGGTCCGCGTGAATCCAACATCACAGGAATAAAAATTCCTTTTTCTTTTTCAAGACGTCTTGCGAGTTCAATTTTTTTAAGGTGCGTTGGATAATCTCCATGAGAAAAATTGACCCGCATGACATTCATGCCAGCGTCAACAAGCTCTACCAATTTTTCATAGGTTTCCGATGCAGGTCCAATCGTTGCTACGATTTTTGTCTTTTTGTCATATCTATACATAATTTTATTTTAACCGATCAATCACATTAACGATTCTCGTATGCTTTTCTCTTTGCATGGCGAGCGCTTCGTGTATATCTAAGTCAATTAAGCTTTGGCCTTTGACTCCGATACAGCGACTGGTCTTCCCTTCATTTAAACATTGTACGGCGTATTCGCCCATTCGCGAAGCAAGAATGCGATCAAACGCAGAAGGAGATCCTCCACGCTGAATTCTACCGAGAACTTCAGTTCGTACTTCAAAGCCAGTTTCTTGTTGAACAAATCGTGCGAGTTCAGTTAAATCAAACAATTTTTCTGACACAATCACCATTGCATGGTTTTTACTTGTCGCTTTTTGAAACTTAAGGCGTTCCACAATTTCTTTCAATGGAATTAAGTTATCTCCGGAAATGGTAAGTTCAGCCCCACATGCTAAACCAGCATAGATTGCTAAATCACCAGCACGATTACCCATCACTTCAATTATCGAACAACGTTGATGCGAGAAAGTGGTATCCCTTAATTTATCGACTGCTGTGACAATCGTGTTTAGGCACGTATCAAATCCAATCGTGTAATCCGTGCATGCAATATCATTGTCGATTGTTCCGGGCAAACCGATGCAATTAATTCCCATATCCGAGAGATCTTTTGCACCACGGTAAGTTCCATCTCCGCCAATCACGACCAACGCATTGATACCAAAACGCTTTAATTGTTTCACACCTTCTTCGCGTATGTTAATATCAATAAATTCTGGCAACCGTGCCGATCTTAAAATGGTTCCACCTTTATTGATGATTTGTGAAACAAAACTACGATCTACTTTTTCAATTTGACCACCAACTAGCCCTCGATACCCGTTGTAAATTGCATAAACATCATGGCCGTAACTAATGCCAGATCGTACAATGGCCCGAATCGCTGCATTCATACCGGGAGAATCACCCCCTGAGGTCAAAACCCCGATGCTAAGTTTTTTCACTTCGATTCCTTCCACCAATTTAATGCTTGCTTTGTTTTGTTGGGAAGAAGAAGATGACTAGTTCGTTTTGTTGAACGTGGGTCATGTTTTTCGCCTCTTGGGACAACATGCCAACTTTGTAAATTTCCAAGTTTCTTCAAGTTAGATTGAATTTGGGAATAATCAAACATCTTACAAGAAAAAATATCGAAGAACATTTGTTTTGTCTTGAGATTAAGATGGATTGATAAATGGGATTCTGCAATCATCACAATACTCGATAAATAGGTTGGGTCTTTATAACGATTATAGATGCCATAAGCTCTGGTTATCGGGGTCATGCCAATTTTGGAAATTAAATCTTCCAGAAACGTATTGGTAGTTTCTAAGGTCATTAACGAACCTAGTTGTAACGTTGCCATGACGTGTGGTCCAAAGACTTCTTTTGGATCAAAAGTTTCTGAGGTATTTGGACCTAATCGATTTGCAGAAAATAAACGACTAAATTTAGGGTTTGTGGGCAAATAGGATTGAATAATTTTTTCAAAATTTTCCTTCGATATATCTTTCGGAGTGTAGAAATCTACAAAAAAACAACCCCGAAGTGGGAATGTATGAATCGTGAAATGCCCACCTTCAAGAAAAATATAACTAGATAAGCCTTCATCTAAGGGAACCAAACCATAATCATATGGTAAGAGATAAGCAGGAGAAATTGGTTTAATGCCTAAATCAAATAAGACTAAATTGATGGTCTGATTGATAAAAGAAGCATCACCTAGTGGTAACTTTGCTTTTGCGCCATAACCATCGAACATTAAATGTGTCATGTATGGTTCTCCATTTACCTAGATAATGCTATCAAAAATAGGGTGGTTTATCAATGAAAGTTATTCGATAGAAAACAAAGATTTCTTTTCAATTGAATCGGTTATAATTTATAATAATCTTCTATGAAAATTATCAACAGCAAAGATTTCTTACAAATACGCTTAGAATCAACCTTATCTTCTTTAGATATTGAGTTTCTAGCAGAGGCTTACGCACCTTTAATTGGTTTTGACGCCGTTGGTCTATATCTATCATTCAAACAACAAGAATTATTGCTTGAAGGAACGATGATGACTTTAGAAACATGGCTAACGTTTGGCCAAGCCACTCCACAAGGATTTCATCAAGCTCGTATCCAATTGGAGGCAGTGGGATTAATTCGGACCTACCAACAAACGTATGAAAAGACCTACCTTTACACGTTATCTTTATTTGCCCCAAAATCACCAAAAGCTTTTCTAGAGGATCCGATACTAAAGGGTTTAGTGATTCAAAGAGCAGGTCAGAGTTATATCAAACGACTAGAAATGAAATATGCCCTTCAACCGATTGACCGTGATGTAAAAGAAGTATCGGTATCTTTTGGTGAGGTTTTCCATCCAGATTTAAACCATCCAGCATTCATGAACGCAAGTCATGCCAATGTCAAAGGGAAAACGTTAGCAGAAATTCGCCAACCATTTGATGAAATCCTCTTTGCAGAACAACTGAAAAAGCAATTTTCAATTGACGTTAAAAAATTAAATCCTGATGATATCAAGCAAATGATTGCGATTGCAACCTTAACTGGACTAGATGAACTCGCAGCCGCAGAAATTGTTGGAACCAATCTAGATTTACAGCATCGTTTAATGATCGATAAAGTAACCCAGGTTGCTCGCCAAGAAAAACGTTTACCGTTTGTTCGGCAACGGCAACAACAAAAGTTACAACTTCAAGAAACCTCACCTGAAACGATGGCAGTCAATCAAATGGAAATGCTATCTCCAATCGAATTTTTATCAATCAAGCAAGATGGATCTGAAGTTGCCGCTGCAGATTTCAGCCTATTACTGCGATTACAAACCCAATATGCATTACCAAATCCCGTGATTAATGCATTGATTCACTTTGTGTTAAAAACTCAAAACAATGCTTTAATGCCTCGTTATGTTGAAAAACTTGCGAGTAATTTAAAACGTGCAAAAGTTGAGCATGCGATTGATACGCTTGATTTTTTTCATGCGATGAATCAACCAAGACAAAACCCGTCTTTTACACCACGCCAAGAGTCCGTAACTCCAACTGCCACACCTGAACAAACACAAGTCAATCCAACTGAAGTGGATGAAACCGAATTGAAGGCACTTGAACAAACCATGAAAGGTTTAAAATGAAACTTATCAACCCAAAACCGATCATTCAGGATGATTTTAATGAGGCGATTGAGCAAGCTATGCGGACGCTTCTCAACTCACCTTTGATGAAAAAGACGATCGAAAAGCTTCGCCTAAAAGATAGTGAAATTCGCCAAAACCTTGCAACCTTTATCAAGTTTGAAGCAGATGAACAAGATGTCCAGCAATGCCGTCTTGCAGGAAAATGTTTAAAACCTAAAGGCCATTACATCATCCAAGTTGACCGTAATGTGATGGGAATGATTGAACGTAAAATTCAACCATGCCCATTACTAGAAGACCAGTTAAAAGTTTCCCGTTTTCTCATTTATGATGAATTTAATCCTTCTTGGAAGGATTCAAAGTTATTTGAATCGCTCAATCAACGCGTTGGACAAAAAGCACTTTATGTTTACTTGATGAAAGTTTTACAAGGACAATCACGAGACGGATTGGCGTTAATCGGCCCCCATCAATCGGGTAAGTCTTTTGGATTAGGGATGTTTGCCTATCGCTACGCATTAAATGAACTTGGCACCGTCGGCTTTATGGATTTTGCTTCGTCCATGACTCGTTTGTTAAGTTTAAAGAAGTCTGATGAAATGAGTTTTACGCGTGAATTGACAAGAATTCAAAACTTAAATGTCTTTATCCTTGATGGGTTGGGAAGTCATCCAATTAGTGAAGATACCTTGTCAGATGTACTCATCCCCATTTTTTTAGGACGGCAACAACCCGGTCGGATCACGATGGTTTCAAGTACGGTTCCGATTCCTCAGTTAGATGGCTTATTTAAAGGTTATAAAGATAAACGGATGTTAATGACCGAATGGTTAAATCTAGTTCAACTGATGACCAAAAACATTCAATTACCTGCCATGTTGCCATTATAGATATTTCAAATATGGTTTTAAAATCGCCTCTGATTTTTTTTCCCAAGCGTCAACGGATCCCTCATTGGTGAGGCGATGATCGATCCATTGAACATAATCTAGATAATGATTTCTTTCATTGAGTAGCCATAACTGTTCAGCATGATTTTTTTGCCTTTTGATTAACCGCTCTTTTTGTAACGATGCATTCATGTCAATCCCAATGATGACATCACAATAAGCATCAAGATTGCTTTGAAATAATAAGGGAACTTCGACCAACACTACTTTAGCTTTTGTCTTGATTAAGGCTGCATAAATGCGATCTTTGACTAAAGGAAATAACCACACCATCAATCGATGATAATCTTGACTATGCGTAATCAAACTTCCAAGGAGCAAGGTTCGGTCAATTTGATGATTGATGATGGCGTGAGGAAATAAAGATCGGATTTTTGATATCGCAGGTTTTGTTTTGTAAATCTCGCCAACGATGTCATCTGCTGAGATCGTCGAAAAACCTAACGTTTTACCTACGCTTAATAAGGCTGATTTTCCAGTCGCGATCGTCCCTGTGACCCCAATCACAAATGGTAAATCAGGATGGTGCTGACAACGAGGGCAATAGTGGGTACCGCGGCCTCCAACCATGATTTTGTCTAATCGATGATGGCAACGTTCACAGGCTTCACCATCTTTGCCATATGCCTTGATTTTCAGGGTAAATGCCCCATCAATGGCATGACCCGATCGGTAACTTCGAATACGACTTCCGCCTGAAGCAATGGCTTCTAATAAAATTCTTTTGCTATGGCTGAGTATGTCTTTGATTTGGGTGAGCGTGAGATCACGGCCTTTTGTTAAGGGATGAATACGCGATGCAAATAATACTTCATCAGCATAAATATTACCTAAACCTAACAAAATCGTTTGATCAAGTAAGATACTTTTGATCGGACGAATCGACCGATGTATGTTTTGATAAATGACGTTAGGATCGATATCGTTTAATGGTTCTTGTCCAAGATTTTTGAGTGAAGCGAGTTGTAGATAATCTTTGCTATTGGTCAAGGTAAACGTTCCAAATTTACGCATGTCATCGTAAATCAAGCGGCGACCATCGCTTAAAGTAAACACAACATGACAAAAACGAGATAAGGGTGATTGCTTATCCTTTAACTCAATAAACTTTCCTTCCATGCGAAGATGCGAAACCACAACCGAACCGCGGTCAAAAAAGAAAATAATGAACTTTCCGATCCGATCTATTTTTTTAAACGCTTGTCCTTTTAAGTCTTTTTCAAAAGCCTTAAAGGAAGGATGAAACATCTTTTCATAATCAGTTGAAATGGAGGAAAGAGTTGATCCCAACAAGATCGGTCTTAAGGTTTTAACGACGGTTTCTACTTCTGGTAGTTCTGGCATAGGTTACTTTAAATCATACCAAGTTTCTGCGAAATGACCTTCAACTTGTAAAGGCACTTGCATCGGCAAAGCATGTTCCATGATGGATTGAATTAATGGCATCACTTTTTCAATTTCCGACCTTGGGGTTTTAAAAATCAATTCATCATGAATGGTCAAAATTAACCTCGTCTTAAAATGTTTCGATTTGAGGGCGTGGTCAACTTGAATCATCGCAAGCTTTAATAAGTCAGCTGCGGTTCCTTGAATGGGGGCATTCATCGCCGCCCGCTTTGCAAACTCTCGTGCTTGAAAGTTACTTCCGGTGATGTCACGCAAATATCGTCTTCTTCCGAGAAGTGTTGAAACATATTTTTGTTCTTGTAAAGATACCATTAACGATTGCATATACGTTTTTAACTCTGGATAAGCTTGATAAAAAGCATCTATTAACTGATTTGCCTCGGAAGGTGGAATCCCTAATTGTTCCGATAAACCCCAAGAAGAAATACCATAGATGATGCCAAAGTTGACCGCTTTGGCTTGTCGTCTCATCCAAGAGGTCACCTCGCCACCTTTTGCAAATAAACGTTGGGCAGTCAATGTGTGAATATCAACTCGATTTTGAAATGCTTCTAAAAGTGGTTTACATTGTGCAAGTTCGGCAAGGATCCTTAATTCAATTTGCGAATAGTCAAACGAAAGAAGAACGTGCTCATGGTCAGGATAGTAAAAAGCTTTTCGAATTAATTTCGTTTCTTCATCTTTGACTGCGATATTTTGAATATTTGGATCAAATGAAGATAATCTTCCTGTCGTGGTTTGAGCCTGTTGATAAATCGGATGGAGCTTTCCGTCTGGATACGCTTGCGTTGGTAAGGATTTCACATAGGTAGATTGAAGCTTTGCGTATTTTCGATAATCTAGCAAAAATGCAATCGATGGATGTAAAGGCAATAATTGCTTTAAAACATCCGCATTGGTTGAACCTTTTTTTGGATTGGGTAGGTGTAGTTGATTAAATAAAACCTCACTTAATTGTTTTGGACTATCGATGTTAAAGGTTTGGCCACAAGCTTCAAAAATTTGCTTTTGTAAAAGTGATAATTTCTTATCCAGGTTGATTTCCATATCCTTTAAAAATGCAATATCGATTGGGATTCCTTCCATTTCCATCGATGCCAGAACTGGAATCAAAGGGAATTCAATGTCATAAACGACTTTTTCCATTTTTTTGTCGCGGAGCTGTTGGATCAATTGGTCCTTAAACTTGAAGAGTTGTTGCACAATTTGAATCGACTGAACCTCTAAGGTTTCACCTAAGGTAATACCAAGTTGCATCATGACTTGTTGTCGGTTTAATGATGGGGTTTCATCAATCGCATAGGTTGCTAACATGCAATCAAAAAAAGGTCCTTGAATGTCAAGATGGTAACGGTTAGCCAAAATCAAGAGTTGTTTATAATCGTAAACAATTTTTTCAATCGATGGATTTGCGAGTATCGATTTGAATTGCGAATCCTTGTCACTATCCATCATCGATAAAAAGTAACTTTTATCTTCGACTTGAATCGCCCAACCTTGAAGGGTTAATTGAAAATAGTTTCCTTCTTCAATCACAGGTAAGACGGCGATTTTTTTAGCATTCAAAGTTGGTAATTGCTTAACTTTTTCGTATTGAACCTCTTGGGTTGTGTTTGTATCCGTTGCTTTCATGAGGAACCGACCATTTAAGGATTTCATTTCATATTGGGTAATGAAACTTTGTAAAGCGGTATCGATGACACCTTGATAACGTGTATTTGATAAAGGAAAAGGTAATTGCATCGTGGTTTGAATGATGGCAAGTTTTTTGGAAATAATGCCAGACTGTTGATGGGTGATTAAATTTTCAGCAGTTTTTCCTTTTAAAGTTGGAGCGGCTGCTAATACGTTTTCAAAGGTTTGATATTGTTGCAGAAGTTTTATCGCAGTTTTTTCACCAATTCCTGGGATACCCGGCAGGTTATCGGATGCATCCCCGACTAAACCTTTGAAATCAGGTACTTGTTCAGGAGTGATGCCATATTCTGCAATGACGCGTTCTCGGGTCATGCTAATCGTTTCACTGACACCTTTTCGAATGAGTTGAACGGTTAAATGCGGTTGAACGAGTTGAAGAAAATCACGGTCTGAGGTATAGATTTCTACTTCCATACCCGCTTTCACACCTAGGATTGCTGCCGTACCGGCAACATCATCCCCTTCAAAACCATCTTGTTCAAAGGTAAATAAATTCAATGCTTTCAATAATTCTCTGGCAATTGGAAATTGTTTAATTAAATCTTCTGGAACTGGCTTGCGATGTGCTTTATAGGTTTCTAATGCTTCATGTCGAAATGTCTTTTCACCCGTATCAAACGCAACCAGGATATGGGTGTCTTTTTCAACGGGAAATAAAATTTTTTGCAGCATGTTTGCAAACACATAAACTGCATTGGTGGGTATCCCACTTGCCGTGGTTAAAGAAGCACCACTATACGCTGAAGCATAGTAAGCGCGGAATAATAAAGCGTTTCCGTCAATAATTTTAAGTTTATTCATGGTTTGATAAAGCGCATTTGGTCGACTAAGAAATTATCATTTTTTTGTTGATCGAGTGTTCCGGAAACCACAACCAATTGTCCTCGTTGCAATTGATTCATCACTTTTTCATAAACTTTTGGAAAGATCACCAATTCCAATTTATCGGTTTCATCATAAATCGTTGCAAAGGCCATGGTTTGACCTGCTTTGGTTTTTACAACCCGAAGGATTCTCACTAATCCCCCCGTGGTAACGACTTGGTTTGATTGTTTACTTTCTTGTATCGAAATGACTGTGGCACTTTGTTTATGTTGACGAATTTGTCCGGAAATACTCGTAGATAAAATCATTCCAGTCACATCAAGTTCTTTTTCGAGATTTTCAAAAGGTTGATCGGTTGCTTCCACCATGGCCATTTTTGGTAAAGAGGTTAGCGGCAATAAACCGGTCGCTTCATCTAAGAATGTAGATTGGATCGCAGCATTTTTCATTGCATTCGGTAAAGATGCTCGAAGGGTCGCCCTTGAAAATGCAAAGCAATCATAAGCGCCAGCATCGATAAGCGCCAAATGTTGGTTGATGGTCACATTTAAAGGGAATAAACGGGTGACACAATCAAAAAAATCAACAAAAGGTCCTTGAGCGCGTATTTGAATCAGTTTGATGACCAAATCATGCTGAATCCCTTTTAACAACGTTAACGGGGCAATTAATTTTTGACCATCCATTGAAAATTGGGTGGAAGGCGTTTGAATATTTGGTGGGGAAAGTTTTATGTTTAAGGCTCTTAATTCATCTAAATATGCTAAGACTTTACTATCTGATGTCCCTGCAGAGGTGTTTAAAATCGCCGCATAAAATGCATGGGGGTGATAGGTTTTTAAAAATGCCATTTGATACGTTAAGGTAGCGTATGCAACGGAATGAGATTTGTTAAAACCATAATCAGCAAATTTAAGGATGTGATTGTAAACGCTCAATGCATGATCGGCTTTGTAACCCTTGCTCACTGCCCCATCGATGAATGCTTGTTTTAAAGCCAACATCGTTTCATTATCTTTTTTCGAAATCGCCCGTCGAAAGTCATCCGCTTTTGCTAAAGAAAAACCACTCATGACCTGAGCAATTTGCATGATTTGTTCTTGATAAATGATGATACCAAAGGTTGGATTGAGGATAGGTTTAAGTTGATTGTCCAAGTAAGTGACGGGTTCAAGACCTTGTTTTCTTTTCGCATAACTTTCAATGTTATCCATTGGACCTGGACGATAAAGGGCAATTAAACTAACAAGGTCATTGAAGCGATCGACTTGAATCAATTTCATTGCCCGTTTCATGCCATCGGATTCTAATTGGAATAAGCCCATGTTTAAACCCATTCTTAATAAGGCGTAAACTTGAGGGTCTTCCATATTGATCTTAGACAAATCCACGACGATGCCTTGGCGCTTTAACGCGGTCAAACAAGCCTCAATAATGGTTAAGTTACGTAGACCTAAAATATCAATTTTTAAAAACCCTTGGGCTTCAAGGTGATTCATTTCATATTGTGCAATGGTTTTTTGACCTTGTTTCAGTAAAGGTAAAACACTTTCAAGTGGTGCTTGATTGAGAATGATCCCCGCTGCATGCATACCGGATTGGCGAATAAATCCTTCAATTTTGTGCGCGAGTTTGATGATGTCAGCGCATTCAGGATCTTCATCAAATAACTTTTGAAACGAGGGAAGTTGTTTATATGCTGTACGTAAATCAAGTTTGCCATCGCCAAGCGCTTTACTTAATAATTCAATGGACGTATTGGAAAACTTATAAACTCGACCAATGTCTCGAATGGCTTGTTTTGCTTGAATTGTTTGATAGGTGATGATGTGAGTAACTCGGTTTTCTCCATATTTTGCTCGCAAATAATCAATGATTTTTTCTCGATCTTTATCTGCAAAATCGGTGTCAATATCTGGCATGGTTTTTCTCGATGGATTTAAAAATCTTTCAAACAGTAATTGATGTGGTAAAGGATCGATTTCGGTAATGTCTAAGGCGTATGCGACTAAACTTCCTGGAGCAGATCCTCTTCCTGGGCCCACGGGTATACCTTGTTTTTTGGCGTATTGAATAAAGTCAGAGACAATTAAAAAGTAATCCGCAAAACCAAGCGATTCGATCATGTTTAATTCTTGATCAAGTCTCTCCAAATAAATCATTTGCGAAAAATCAATCGGTCTTGCTTGTAATCCTTCGATTGCTTTTTCTCTTAGTAAGTCCTGACTGTTTTTTGTTTGATCAAACGTTAATAGCTGGCCACGTTTTGTAAAAAAATTAAAGCGGCATAGATTACTAATGGTTACGGTTTGAATTAATTCTTCTTCGGTGTATAGGACCTTTACCTCTTCAATAGAGGGTAAGTATTGACCACCATTTTTTTCCTTGATGGTTAACGTTTCACCACGGTGAATGGCTTGAAGAATATCAAGGATGATTGCATCTTGAGGCTTGCCGTAGCGAATATGAGGAAAAGCAACACAAGGATAAGGATATTGATGACTAAAATCTCGATAAGTTTGGAGATCTTTGGTATTCGTATCTTGGTAATGTTCAATGCCTAAAAAAACTTTTTCAATCCCCACCAAATGGGTTTGTAAATAGATGGCAATTTTTTCAAAACTTTCTTTAAAAATTTTGCTTTGCGCAGGCGATATGACGGCGAGTAAATGTTGATTAAGCTTTTGGAAACGATGGCTGGCAATTTTCCCTTCTTGGCTCAAATGTGTCAATTGAATAAGTTGACGATAACCTTCTTCATCACGTGCAAAAAAAGTGACCAACATTTCTGGATAAATTATGTCTAAACCAATAATCGATTGAATCTGATTTTTTTTAGTGAGGGTAGAGAATTCAGGGACACCAAATAAGACCTGATGATCGGCTAATCCGACAGTCGCATAGCCTTTTTCTTTAATTGCGGAAATAAGGCGGTCCATTGTAAAACCACTTGATAAAAAGGAGTAAGAACTCGTAAGATGAAGTGGTATAAACACTGGATTCTCCCCATTAATAAAAGCATAGCATATTTGCTATTCGTAGTCATTGAAAAGGTACGATTATTTCAACAATTTATCTAAATCTGAAATCAATTCAGGTAGGAGGTCAATGCTCGTTAATTTACATCCACTCGCTTGGGCATGGCCACCACCTTGATATTTTTGGGCAATTTGATTGATGGTGACTTTTTTACTTCGGATTGAAACTCGCCAAACCTTATCTTCCTTATCTTCAGAAATGGAACACCAAATATGAACATCCTTAATGTTACTAAACAAATTTACATTGTCTTTTCCTTGATTTGCTAACATGCCTAAATCGCTTTGTTCTTTATGGGTCAACACGTAATATGCAACTCCCTTTGGTGAGATTTGATAGTGATTTAATAAGTATGCGGTCACTTTGAGATCTTCAAGCGTTTTTTCATACATTTTTAAATACACATCATCGTGGGCATTAATCCCAGTTTCAAGCAAACGTTTTGCAATTGCAAAGGTTTGAGGCGTTGTGGATTTGTACATGAATCGCCCTGAATCACCAGCAATGCCAGAAAAAAGGAACGTTGCCGTTTTTTTACTAAGTTTGTATTTTGTTCCAAAGGCATCAATCACTTTCATCCATAATTCTGAAGCAGCACATGTTTCCGTTTCAACTAAACAGATATCTCCATAAGGATTGATGTTTGGATGATGGTCAATTTTCATCACCATGGCGGATTTTGAAAATCGTTGGTCATCAATCCGTTCCATATTTGCAGTATCCACAACAATAGAAAGTGTTTTTTTATCAAAGAATTTATCTGAAATTTTTTGCATGGCTGGATATAACCGAGGTGTGAAAGAAGGGTGATCTTCACCAACTACTTTGACTTGTTTAAGCGGAAAGTTTTCCTTAATCCATGTGGCCACGCCCCATTGTGTTCCTAAGGCGTCAAAATCAGGTATGACGTGACGAAAAACAACAATTTTTGGATATTTTTTGATCGCCGCAAGGATGTCTAAATAAACTTTTTGATTCGGGTTTGCTTTATTTTTTAATAATGTCATAGGTGTCCTTTACAATCATTAATTCTTCATTTGTCGGAATCACCATCAACGCAACTTTACTTTCAGGTTTTGTAATCAACGCAATTTTTCCTCTTGTGGCCAAGTTACGATCATAATCTTCAACGATGCCAAGCGCATCCTTAATTTCTTCCATCACTAAATGACGATAGAAAGAGGAATTTTCTCCAATTCCCGCCGAAAAAACCAAGACATCTGCACCACCCAATCTTACATAATATTGTCCGATGAAATCTGCAATTCTTCTAACAAAAAGTTGATTGGCAAGAATCGCTTGGGGATTTCCTTGAAGGTGGGCCGCTTCGAGATCTCTAGAGTCGTTCGATAATTTCGACATCCCTAATAAACCACTCTTTTTATTAAACATTTCGTAAATTGCTTCATGGGATTGTCCTGTTTTTAATGCGGCAAAATGAAGAACACTTGGATCAATATCCCCGGTTCGCGTTCCCATCATGATGCCACCTAATGGGGTTAAACCCATGGAGGTTGCAACTATTTTTCCATCCTTAATTGCAGCAAGCGAAGCCCCAGAACCCAGGTGGAGGGTAATAATTTTAGGATTTTTCTTTAAGGTAAAATGTTGTTTCACTTGCAAGGCAAGGTACTTGTGGGATGTACCATGAAAACCATAACGTCTTATATCATGTTTTTCATACAACTCATATGGGATCGGAAATAAAAAATCTTGAGGTGCCATGGTTTGATGAAAAGCGGTATCAAAAACACCCACATTTTTAACCTTGGGTAAAATGCTTTGAAAGGCTTCAATCCCCATGAGGTTGGGTCCATTGTGTAATGGCGCTAAAGGAATGAACTCTTTAACCTTATTGACGACATCAGCATTGATTACGACACTCTTAAAGAAGTATTTTCCGCCTTGTACGATACGGTGACCAACCCCTTCAATTTCTTCATAAGAACGAATGACTTTTTTTTCAATTAAATACTTTAAAAGTAAGCTAACCCCTTGTTGATGATTCGTGATTGGTATATCAAGAACAAGTTTTTCTTGGCCTATTGAAAAGGTAAAGGAACCCATTGGTTGACCAATTCGATCTGCCATTCCTGAACAAAGAAGTGTTTCAGATGGCATATCGTATAACTTAAATTTTAAACTACTACTTCCAGCATTGACCGCAATAATTTTACTCATAAGAAATCCAATTCTTTCCTTATGAATTATACCGAAAATATGATGGATAAGGAAACACTTTCTTTGAAATATTTTTCAATTGAAACAAGGTATAATTAATGCAATGGTTGAAAAAGAAATTTTAGAACACTTCTTCAATTTTGGTGCCTTTCAAGGTTTTGAGTATTTTGGAGCACATCCCTCAACTCAAACCATCAACGGAGTTCAAACAAATGGCGTTATTTTCAGGCTTTACGCACCCAATGCCACTAACATTTCCGTGGTTGGTGACTTTAATCAATGGCAGGGTTCTAAACATCCAATGCAAAAAGTTCATCCTTCGGGTGTTTATGAAGCTTTTATTAAGGAAGCAAAAATAGGCGATTGTTATAAGTTTCAATTTACCAACACGTATGGTGTACAAGTTCAAAAAGCAGATCCTTATGCTTTTGCAGCGGAACTAAGACCATTAACTGCAAGTGTGATTACAAGTTATGAAGGTTATCTTTGGCATGATGCTAACTATCTCAAACAACGGACAAGAAATTTTGATAAACCGATGTCTATCTATGAAGTCCATTTAGGCTCTTGGAAAAAACCCGAACAAAAAGAATTTTTTAGCTATGAAGAGATGGCAAATCAATTAATTCCATATGTTAAGGAACATGGATTTACACACATTGAAATTTTGCCTTTAACCCAACATCCTTTTGATGGTTCTTGGGGTTATCAAACAACAGGTTTTCATGCGGTCGATTCTAGATACGGTTCACTTCGAGGACTCATGACGTTTGTTGATCGGTGCCATGAATTCGGGATTGGTGTGATCTTGGATTTTGTGATTGTTCACTTTGCAAGTGATGGTTTTGGTCTACATGAATTTGACGGTAGTAAACTTTATGAATATTTCGATCCTAGGCGAACGTATTCTCAATGGGGCTCTCCTCAATTTGATTTGAGTAAACCGGTCGTTAGAAGTTTGTTATTCAGTTCGATTAATTACTTCATCAATTATTTTCATTTAGATGGTATTCGAATTGATGCAGTCAGTAATATTGTCTACTGGGATGGAAATGTAGACCACGGAGAAAATAGCAGTGGCATTGCATTTATTCGAGATTTGAATGCGTTTATCCATCGTTACCATCCTACTGTGATGACGATTGCCGAAGACTCAACGGCATATGCTGGTGTAACCAAAGCCATTGACCAAGGTGGTTTAGGTTTTGATTACAAATGGGATATGGGTTGGATGAATGACACCCTCAAATATTATGCGGTTGACTTCGTTTATAAATATTATGATCATCACAAACTCACCTTTTCTATGCATTACTTTTATTCAGATAATTTCATGCTCCCGCTGTCGCATGATGAAGTGGTTCATGGCAAAGGAACTATCCTCAACAAAATGTGGGGTAGCTATGATGAAAAATTTGCCCTAGTTCGTAATCTTTATGCCTATCAATGGATGCACCCAGGTAAGAAACTGCTTTTTATGGGTAGTGAATTTGCCTCATTTGATGAATGGAATGAGAAAACATCGTTACCTTGGTTTTTTACTCAATTTCCCAAACATGATTCGGTTCGTCGATTAATCAAAGATTTGAATCATCTTTATCAAAAAGAACCAGCTTTATATCTTCAAGAACATAACCCGGAAACATTTCGATGGTTAATGGTCGATAATCGAAATGATAATGTTTATGCATTTGAACGTAAAATTAACAGTTCTTCAATAATAATTGTGTTAAATATGAAGGGTAATTACTATAATGATTATGATATCGGGGTCTTTGAACCAGGAATTTATCAAGAAATTCTAAACACTGACAACGAAATCTATAGTGGTTGGCATCGGTTAAATCAAAAACCAATCTCCACGCAAACAAAAACTGGTCCAGAAGGAAAACCGTTAACCTTAACATTATCGGTGGGATCATTTGCAGTCATTGTTCTAAAAAAAATAAGCGATATTCGCTAATTTAAAGGAGTTCACTGAGATATGTTTAAAAATAAAGAAGACTTTAAAGAGATTTTTCTCCAGCGTCTAGAATCAAAATTTGGCCGAACCGTTCATGATAGTCACATTACGGAACGTTATGAAATCTTAGGTCATATCATACGTGATTATGCTGGGCAGAATCTAAAGAAGTTACGGACGACGGATAATCAAAAACATCCACGGCAATTAATCTATTTTTCAATGGAATTCTTGATTGGTAAATTAATGTTAAGCAACTTACATAACCTTGGACTTTATGACATGGTTGAAGCCGGTTTAAAAGACTTAAAGTTATCACTTCAAGAATTGATTGACATGGAAATGGACGCTGGTTTAGGTAACGGCGGATTAGGTCGACTCGCTGCATGTTTTTTAGATTCAATTGCTTCACTTGGTTATGCTGGTCATGGCAATACCATTCGCTATGATTATGGTTTTTTTAAACAAAAAATTGTCAACGGAAAACAAGTTGAGGTTCCAGACATCTGGTTAAAGAATGGTAATGTTTGGGAAGTCAAAAACCTTAAACATAGTGTGGATATAAAATTCTATGGGCAAGCAGAAACCTATTTAAAACCTGATGGTGGTTATGCGATACGTACTGTCAATGCACTCAATGTTCGTGCGGTTCCTTATGATATGGCGGTTGTTGGTTACCATAATGGAGTGACCAATAATTTAAGATTATGGGCTGCGGAACCAACTGAAGAAAATATTCCAAGCAATCAAAGTTTTAAAGAATATTTACAAACGGTTAAAGAAATTACCCACGGATTATATCCCGACGATTCAACAGAACAAGGTAAAATTCTACGGTTAAGACAACATTATTTTTTAGTATCAGCTGGTTTGCAATCTGTGATTGGTTCGCATTATCGACGTTTTAAACGCATCGATGATGTTGCAAAATATTTTGTATTTCAACTGAATGATACCCACCCCATTCTTGCCATCCCTGAATTGATGCGAATCATGATGGATGAATATGGCCAAACATGGGATGCTGCTTGGGCTCAAGTTACTAAATCAATGGCTTATACAAACCATACCGTTATGGCAGAAGCATTGGAAAAATGGCCTGTCCATTATATACAACCATTACTTCCAAGAATTTACATGATTATCGAAGAAATTCATCGTCGTAGTCAACTCGAATTTAGCCAAAAACAACAATCCGATGACGCGAGAAAAAACATGGCAATTATCAAAGATGGCATGGTTTATATGGCTAACCTCGCTATTTATGCAACCTTTTCAACCAATGGTGTGGCAGCACTTCATACCGATATTTTAAAAGCAGATACGTTTAAAGATTTCTTTCAACTTTATCCAGAACGATTTAATAACAAAACCAATGGCATTACTCACCGTCGATGGATGATGTATAGCAATCCTACTTTAGCCAATGCCATTACCAAACGTATCGGTGAAGGTTGGAAAACGCAACCGCAACAATTAGAAAAATTGTTGCCTTTTAAATCCGATCGAAAATTACAAGATGAGTTAGCAACGATTAAATTAGCCAATAAAAAGCTCTTGGCAACATTCCTTAAGCAACATCAAGGTGTGGATCTTGATGTCAATATGATTTTTGATGTTCAAATCAAACGCCTTCATGCTTACAAAAGGCAGTTAATGAATGTGTTCCATATCATGTATTTATATCAACGGATGAAACAAGATTCACAGTTTAGAATTCCACCGAGAACCTTTATCTTTGGCGCAAAAGCTGCCCCAAGTTATTTTTATGCAAAAAAAATTATTGAGTTAATTCATTCGGTTGGCAAGATTATCAATGCTGATCCTCAAATCAATAAATTTTTAAGAGTTTTATTTGTTGAAAACTATAATGTTTCCATATCTGAAAAAATCATTCCAGCATCTGATATTTCTGAACAAATCTCAACAGCTGGTAAAGAAGCTTCCGGTACTGGAAACATGAAGTTTATGATGAATGGTGCCATTACTTTAGGAACATTAGATGGTGCAAACGTTGAAATTGCAGATTTCGTTGGCCTAGATAATGCCGTCATATTCGGAATGAAAGTCGATGAAGTCCAAGCGCTTACCCAAAATCGAAGCTACCGTTCATGGGACATGTATGCCAAGTTTCCTCACATCAAAGCTTTAATCGATTCATTGATTGATGGTAGTTGGTCAGAAGGCAATATGGATACGTTCCGCCCAATTTTTGATGAAATGATGCACCGAAATGATGAATACTTTGTTCTCAAGGATTTTGATGCATACGTTGCAGCCCAAGAAAAAATTGGAAAACTTTATCAACAACCTCAACTTTGGCAATCGATGGCGATTGTCAATATTGCGCGATCTGGTTTTTTCTCTACGGATCGTACCATCCAACAATATGTTGATGATATTTGGAAACTGAAGAAAATTGTATGATAATCCAACTCAAAGATTTATTTGCAGAACAAGTAAAGTTGGATACGCATATTCAGCAACAACACCAAGTCACCTATGGCACCACGAGAGAAAAACGAATCCTCGCACTCTTGGTTGAAGTCGGTGAGATGATCAACGAAACCAAAACCTTTAAATTTTGGTCAAAAAAACCAAGTGCAGAAAAGCCCATCATTTTGGATGAGTTTGCGGATGGCCTTCACTTTCTTTTGTCTCTTGCGATTGAAGTTAAATCTTCAAAAGTTTCCTATGAAATCATCAAGCAAAACCTAAGTTTAACTTCAGCAACGATTCTTGTTTTTCAAGCCGTCAGTGATTTATCAAAACAATGGTCTATTCCGCTCGTGGAACAGGCATTTCAACGATACTTAAACCTGATTCCTTTACTTGGTTTTACAACCGAAGAAGTCGTCAGTGCTTATTTTAAAAAATTAGGCATTAACTATACCCGTCAACAAAATGCTTATTAAAAATAGGAGAACCTTATGAAACAAACCTGGTGGCCTTTATTAAAAAATCTATCCGAATTAAATGGTGTTTCTGGTTTTGAAAACCAAGTTGCAGCCTATATTGAAAAACAAATCAAGCCATTTGTTGATGAGATTCAATACGATGGATTGGGTTCTTTACTTGCGATTAAAAAAGGTACCAATCCAAATCTTACCGTGATGTTAGCAGCCCATATGGATGAAGTTGGATTTTTAGTATCTCAAATTGAAGATTCAGGGATGATTCGCCTTACACCAGTCGGTGGTTGGTGGGGCCACGTTTTGTTAGCACAAGTCATGACATTGACAACCCGAGAAGGAAAAACATTTCAAGGCATCATTGGCGCGAAACCTCCTCATGGGATGTCACCAGACGCGCGAAGTAAAGTTATTGAAATAAAAGACATGTATTTAGATTTAGGATTTTCAACGAAAAAAGATATTGAAAGCAAAGGCATTAGGATTGGTGATATGATCACACCTCAAACCGATGCGATGATTCTAAATGATACCGATATTCTCATGGGCAAAGCTTGGGATAATCGCGTCAGTTGCGGTGTACTCATCGAATTGATGCGCCGATTAAAAACCGTCAAAACCGAAGCGTCGATTATCGCGACCTTTACGGTTCAAGAAGAAGTTGGTCTTCGGGGAGCAAAAACATCGGCCTATAAGGCAAAACCTGATTTAGCTTTCTCCATCGATGTTACCCTTTCTCACGATTTGCCAGGAGCTCCAAAACAAGATACACGATTAGGTCAAGGAGTTGCCCTTTCCATCTTGGATGCAAGTGTAATTTCCCACCGCGGACTTGTTGAAGATGTGGAACGTGTTGCCAAGATTCATCAAATTCCTTTTACCTATGATGTGATGCCCGTTGGCGGCAATGATGCCGGTGAAATTCATAAAGTATTTGACGGGGTCGTTGCCATGACCCTTTCCATTCCTTGCCGTTATTATCACTCACATACGTCGCTCGTCCATTTGAAGGATGTTGAATTAACCACGCAAATTTTAGAAAAATACGTGATTCAATTCACGCCAGCAATCTTAAAAGGTTTGCACGCCTCAAAGTTTAAAGCTTAGTCATGACGGTAGACTTGAACGGTGTTCACTATCCAGTTGACATCGTTTTTCGTCGACAAAAACGAATTGTTTTGCGGTTTTTAAAGAATACGTTTAAAGTTTCTGCTCCAAAGCGAACCCCATTACATTGGATTCAACAACAAATTCTTAATCATGGGCAAGGTTTGATTCTAACAATTAAACAGATTCCTTCACCCTGGACCCCTGAAGGCATGTATGTGTTTGGTCGATGGCAATCTCTCAATGAGGTGACCCAAACGTTTTCATTAAAACCCCCCGTTAATATAGAACAGTTAGGGTATGATTTGAAACGCTTGAAAAAAGTTTTTCTTCCCCCATTATTGGATCGCGTTCGCTATTGGCAAAAACACCTTAACATCAACACAGTTTATCGTATCAGTGTTCGCAATATGCGTTCGAGGTTAGGTTCCAATTCAAGAAAAACAAAACGATTAACGTTCGCTTTAAAACTGATTCATTTTTCTTGGCCAACGATTGATGCAGTGATCGTGCATGAATTAATCCATGATCGGCATTTTGATCATTCACCTAGGTTTTATCAATCGCTCTTGCAAGCTTATCCTCAATATCGCCAAGAACATGCTAAAATTTTGAAAGGTCAGTATGAATGAATTAAAAAGTTTACAAGACGCCCACGTCAAGAAATTAAGATTGTTAAAAGATCAAGATGGACCCTTTGAACCAACCCATTTTTTAGTGGAGGGACAACATCTCGTAGACCACGCTTTAGCAGCAGGGGTTTTGGAATCAATTTATTTCACAGGACCGATGCCCAAACTTCCGCCAACAGTTAAAGTATTTTACTGCGAACTACATGTGATTCAGGCAATCTCTCATCAAAAAAATCCTCAAGGGATTATTGGATTATGTCGAAAAGTTAAAAGCCAAATCCCAATGGGTAACACGATCGTCTATCTTGATCAAATCAATGATCCTGGAAACGTCGGAACCATCCTTAGAACCAGTTTAGGTTTAGGCATTTCAACCGTTATTTTTTCACCTAAAACTGCCAATCGATATCAACCGAAAGTGATTGCAAGTTCTCAAGGGGCGATGTTTGGATTAAACCTTCTCGAAGATACTGAAGACGCGTCGTTATTGAAACAGTATCGTGATGAAGGTTATCACGTGGTGGCCACCAATTTATCTACCCAAGCGATTCCATTAGAAAAGTATCGGTTTAAAGAAAAGAATATCATCATCGTCGGCAATGAATCTCACGGCATTCGCCCGGACATAACTGCGCTTGCCCATGGCCAATTAACGATTCCCATGAAGCACATTGACTCGATGAATGTATCGGTAGCTTTTGCAATCATTGCCTATCGCTGCATGCAATACACGCCAGCATCGTGATATAATTTAGATGTTAAGAAAGATTAAGTAGTATGTCACCAGGGACGAGTGAACAGTGAAACCACTCACAACATATGAAATTCACTTTCAATCAATTAACCGTTGATGGCGTTAACATCAAATTAAGTGCGGTCAAACGAAAAAGGATGGTACCACGGCTTCGGTCGTTCCTTACGGATGACTTTTTTTATTTAAGGAGGCCAAATAGATGGGCTTAACAGAAAATATCCAAGCGATTTTATCAAAGGGTTTACTCGCAATTGAAAAAGCATCAGATTTACCACAACTACAAGAAGTCCGTAACCTTTATTTAGCCAAAAAATCTGAATTAATGGGTGTTTTTACCTTGCTCAAAGATATGGATGGAGAGGCTAAAAAACAAGTAGGTCAGCAAATCAATGCTGCTCGGGATCAACTCACACAGGCACTTGATTTCAAACAAAACCAACTGCAACAAGCATTTATCCAAGCAAAGTTAAAAGAAGAAGTCATCGATATTTCCCAACCAAGCGTGCAAGCATATCAAGGTTCTGTTAATCCTTTTTTCCTCATTGAACAAACGATTACCGATATTTTTATTGCGATGGGATATCAAGTTGCCGAAGGTCCAGAAGTTGAAAGTGATCATTATAATTTTGAATTATTAAACATTCCAAAAGATCATCCTGCAAGAGAAATGCAAGACTCTTTATATTTTGATGAAAATACATTACTGAGAACGCATACTTCACCCGTTCAAGCTCGGGTCATGCAAGCAAGTCAAGGTAAGCCAATCCAAATCATTTGCCCTGGGAAAGTTTATCGACGAGATGAAGACGATGCCACCCATTCACACCAATTTGGTCAAGTTGAAGGATTGGTCGTTGCTGAAGGCATGAACTTAGGCCATCTGAAACAAACCTTACAGTCTTTTGCTAAAAAAATGTTTGGTGATAAACGTGATATTCGTCTCAGACCGAGTTTTTTTCCTTTTACAGAACCAAGTGTTGAAATCGATGTGAGTTGTTTTGAATGTGGTGGTAAAGGCTGTAACTTATGTAAACAAACCGGTTGGATTGAAATCCTTGGTGGAGGCATGGTCCATCCACGGGTCTTATCGATGAATGGTTATGATCCCAAACGCTTTCGAGGGTTTGCGTTTGGTATTGGGATTGAACGCGTTGCCATGCTCAGATATGGTATTGATGACATTCGCCGATTTTATCAAAATGATTTACGTTTCATTCAACAATTTAAACGAAAATAATTGAGGAAAACATCATGAAATTTTCTTATGAATGGCTAACCAAACTTGTTGATTTAAAAGACCTTTCACCACGCGACGTCGCCAATGCTTTTGATCGAGCGGGTATTGAGGTTGAATCGGTAACACCTTTGGTCAATGCAAGCCAAATTACGACCGGTCTTGTCAAACAAAGAACCATGATTGAAGGTAGTAATCATTTATCAAAAGTCCTCGTTGATACAGGAAAGCATGGTTTAAGAACCATCGTTTGTGGCGCGAGTAATATTCGTGAAGGCCAAAAAGTTTTGGTCGCATTACCTGGGGCAATCCTACCTAAATTAACGATTCAAGAATCTGTGATAAAAGGTGTCACCTCTCAAGGGATGGTTTGTGCGTTAAATGAAATAGGCGTTGATCCAAAGTTTTTGACACCGACACAACTCGAAGGCATCGAAATCTTAGATGCGCAAACGCAAATTGGCGATGATAAGATTTTAGAAACGCTAGGTTTAAAAGACACCATCATTGAACTAAAATTACTTGCCAATCGTCCTGACCTTTGGGCCATGGAAGGAATTGCGATTGAAGTTGCTGGTTTATTAAACCGCTCCTTAATCGTTCAAGAAAAACCAAAGACTATTCCGCTAAAACCAAGCAGTTTTAAAGTCGAGATTCAAATTGAAAAAGTGAAGCAGTTTTCTATCCGCGTGATTGAAGGAATTAAACCAGCCTTAACGCCTAATTGGATGAAGCAACGCTTAATCGCAAGTGGAATTCGCCCTATTTCTTTTTTGGTGGATATCGGAAATTATGTGATGGTCCAAACTGGTCAACCCTTACACATGTATGATCTTAAAAAATTACCGAGTAAACAATTAACGTTGGTCGATTCATCAAAAGAGAATTTTGTGGCGTTGGATGCAAAAACTTATGCTATCCAACCTGGTGATATCGTCATTAAAAGTGGCCCTAGCATCATGTGTTTAGCTGGTGTCATGGGGGCACAAACATGTGCCGTTGATGCCAACACACAAGACATTGCCATTGAGGCGGCATCCTTTGATTCAGCATCCATTCGTAAAACCGCACTTCGGCTAAATTTAATTTCCGATGCCTCGATTCGATTTGCAAAAGGAATTGATTTAACAAACTTTGAACGTGTCTTAGCATGGACAACCCAATTGATTCAATCGTTGACGACGATTCAAAGTGTTAGTCAATCTGTGAGCGTTAATCGTCTCGCGATGAATCCGGTTTATGTTTTATGGACAAGTGATGCCATCAACGGCATCCTTTCAACCCGATTTACTGACAATGATATCAAACAAGCCTTATCGCGATTTGGGATTCTTTCAACGCAAGCTTCTCAATGGTATCAAGCGTCCATTCCTCCACATCGTAAAGACCTGATGGATGTTTCAGATTTAGCTGAAGAAGTCATCCGGTTGATTGGATTTGAATCCATTCAATCGACACCGATGCCCCTTCATATTCAAGCGGGTGGCTTAAGTGAAAAACAAGAAAAAATCCGTCTCATAAAAAGTTATCTTGCAAGTCAAGGTTTAGATGAAACCCTCACCTATTCTTTGGTTGAAGAACGATGGATGCAAGGTTTTCAATTGCTTCAACCATTAAAACCTTGGATTTTAAAAAATCCTTTGTCGGAAGAACGCAAACATATCAGAACCGATATCGTGGGATCTTTATTGCAAGTGGTTCAATATAACCTAGCCCGACAAGTCAATGAAGGTAAGATATTTGAAGTTTCGCAAATTTCTTACCAAGGCGGAGAAGGTTTACAATTAGGAATCGCCCTTTTTGGTGAGTCATCATTGCGATCAGCGATGCAACCTCAACCAAAAACTTTCTATCAACTCAAAGGCTTGATCGAAGGCATCCTCGATTTACTTCAAATTGAAACCACCCGTTACCAATGGGTTAGCGAACCTAACTTATCCCACATATTACATCCAGGTCGTAGTGCGGTATTGATGATTCAAAATCAACGCATCGGTGTGATTGGACAACTTACCCCGACCTTGCAAACGTCATTGGATTTAGGTAAACCACCTGTATATGTCGCCCAAGTTGACCTTTTGGCGCTTTTAGGTTTTAAGACAAGCTTATTAAAGTTAAAGGCAATACCAAGGTTTCCGTCTGTTACGAGGGACTTGGCTTTTTATGTTCCAGAAACCATCTCTTTTGCTCAGGTAGTGAAATCCGTTAAAAAAGCAGGAAAAAAACTTGTCCAGGATGTCTTGTTGTTTGATTTATATCAAGGAAATCAACTTCCTAAGGGTCAAATTGCAATGGCGATTCGCATCATTCTATTGGATGATCAAAAAACGCTACAAGAAGATGAAATTCATCAAACAATGATGTCGATAAAATCTAGTCTCGTTACTGAATGTCAGATTACCCTTCGAAGTTAGAACAACTTACGTAAATCGCGATTGAAAGCAAACCCATCAAAAATGTTTGCTTTTTTTCTTTCGTTCTCTATAATAAAGGCAAGGTGGGAGGAAGTGGGAGAAATGTTTTTTGGAAGTTATCAATATAACTTAGACGATAAAGGAAGACTTGTTATTCCTGCAAAAATGCGTTCGGAATCAGGTCCAGTCCTGTTTGCAATGCGTGGATTTGAGCATTGTTTATCGCTCTACACTCAAACAACCTTTGCCCAATTGGTGCAACAAGTGAATACGTATGACTTTAACCAAACGAATGTGCGCCAATACCTTCGTACTGCATTAGCATCTGTGATTGAGCTAACCATCGATGACCATGGTCGTATTCAAATTCCGCTAGAAACGATTAAACAGTTTAAATTAGAAAAAACTGTAAAAATTGTTGGGATTAATGATCACCTTGAAATTTGGGGCGCAGCCGCCTGGGAAAAATACCAAACAGAAGCTGCAAATCATTTTGAAGACCATGCAGCGAATCTTACGAAAAAATAATGGAACATGAACCAGTATTACTAAGTGAAGTGATTGAAGGACTTCACATACAACCCAAAGGAATCTATCTAGATTTAACGATAGGAAGAGGAGGACACGCTAGCAAAATTTATGAAAAGTTAACCACAGGCAAGCTCATCGGTTTCGATCAAGACGCATCTGCGATTACAGCGTTGCAACCTTGGCTGAAGGACCACCCTCGTGCACAAGTCTTCCATGAAAACTTTGTGAATGTTGAAAGTAAATTAACGGCATTAGGCATTGACCAAGTTGATGGTATCTTGCTCGATTTAGGGGTTTCAAGTCCACAATTTGATGTTCCAGAACGTGGGTTTAGTTATCGATTTAATGGACCATTAGACATGCGAATGGATCAACGGCAAAAAATAACCGCAGCAACCTTACTTGCCACACGTGACATTAAAAGCCTTACCACCATGTTTAGAGACTATGCAGATGAAACCTTTGCATTCCCAATTGCCAAAGCGATTGTGAATACTCGAACTGAAAAACCATTACTGACAACGTATGAATTGGTTGATTTAATTAAAAAAGTAAAACCAGCAAAGGCACTCAGCAAAAAAGGGCATCCAGCAAAACAAGTATTCCAAGCGTTAAGAATTGCAGTCAATGACGAAATCAATATGTTAAAACAAACTTTAGCATCAACAGTTCGCTTATTAAAACCTTCTGGAAGAATGGCAGTCATTAGTTTCCACTCAGGCGAAGATCGCATCGTGAAACAATGGTTTCAAAACCTCACCGTCATCGAAGGAAGTCGCAGAGGATTACAAGTTTATTTACCAAACCAACCACTCGCTTATGCCAAAGTTAAACCCTATCCCATCCTACCAACTCAAGAAGAAATTTCTCGTAACCATCGCGCTGAGAGTGCAGTATTAAGGATCATCGAAAGGAAAAAGGATGAAGAGTAAACTTTATAAAACTCATCGAAAACCATCCTACTATCGCTTAAGGCGACTAGGTTATTTTTCCTTATCCTTAATGATTGCGACCATCATCGTTGTGGTTCCGATCACCCTTGCCCAAGCGAGCACATCACAAGCCTCAAATTCAAGTGCTTCATCCATGCCAATTGATAGTGAATCGAATGGTACCAGCTTAGATAGTAGTGAGTTTCAAACAAGTCAATCCACATCGTTAGATGTAGAAGAACCCTCATCGCAATCGGATAGTGCGGATGTAACGATCCCAACCCGAGTGTTGATTGAAGCATAAAAGGAGATTATATGGATACGATTTCAATACAAAATACAAAAACCTTAGAAAAAGTGTTTACCAGTGAATTACAACAAAGAAAATTGCTTCGGCAAAATCGTCGGCAATTACTTCTCGGTGTTTTCATGATTACCACGATCATTTTAGGTTTATATATTTTTACACCATTATTTGAATTGATCAATTACTAAGCCAAGAAGGAAATATGACGAACGATATCTCAATCTTTATTCTCGAAATTGGTTCTGGAACCATTAAACTCCTTGCTGGTTATGAGCTAAATGCGAAGCCAGTTATTTTACATATTATGCAATCGGATTATCAACGCATCATAGCCCAAGATAAACTTGTTGATCCAACCAAAACCAGTTTGGTCATCAAGAAGTTAATTCGTGATATGGAAATCCATGTTGGCAAAAAGTGCGATTCCATTCAAGTCGTGCTTCCTCCGATTCATCTTGACGTCTTTCATGGTGAAAAACGTACGAATACTGTTGACCCCAATGGCATCATTCATCCGATGGATATTCATAACTTATATTCGATGTTTCAAAAAGAATTTGTTGGCAACAATGTTGCTCAAGTATCCATCGTTCCGATGGGTTACCAAATTGATGGGGATAAATATTCTTTAAATCCACCAGTTGGCGAGCAAACCTCCAATATTGTCTTGCAAGCATATGTTCAATATATTCATCATCATTTCTTCCAAGAAGTTTTCAGCATGTTTGAAAGTTTGGGAATCAAAGTTAAACGATATATTCTTGATGCGCAAGGCATTGCGGATATCATTGAAACCCAATATAAAGATTTTGTCTCCTCTTATGTTTTAATTGACCACGGGGCAAATCAAACGTATTTAAATTTAATTTCTCAACATAAATTAATTCGATCTGAAGTGATAGAAAATGGATCAGAACAATTAACTGCCATCATCGCCAATCGTTTTGGCATTCAATTGAATGAAGCTCGTCAATTGAAAGAAAAATATGGATTTGAAACCAGAGAAAAAATCTTTGATGGGATGATTTATCAACACAATGGGATTGTCATTCGCCAATCCAACTTTAATCAAGTCATCAAAGAATTTTATGATCAATTGATGGAAGAAATGATGATGGTCCTACAAGAATATCGCGTCGATAAAGAAACCGTAGATTTAACTGATATGAAATTTGTCATCACCGGTGGCGGCGCATCTTTACCTGGCATTGTCACCATTCTTAAAACCTTTGGGCGTGGTCAAGGCGTTGAAAAGCCATATATTCGGACGATTGGTGCAAGACAAACCCAAACCCTTTCTTTGTTGGGTGGGTTAAGGTTTAGTTATCGTTATACCTTGGTCGAAGATGATGTTCGCATTCAAACCAAACTTGAACGCCAACCGCTGTCAACGAAGCGACGATTTGTGAATTATGAAGAAGAATAAAAAGGAATGAGGATACCTTATGGGAAAAGAAAAGTTTATCTTGGATAATACGGAGCCAGCTGCAAGAATCATTGTGATTGGTGTTGGTGGTGGTGGTAACAATGCAGTCAATCGTATGATTGCAGAAAACATGACCCATGTTGAATTTTATGTTGCAAATACGGACAAACAAGTCTTACAAACCTCTCAAGCAAAAAATCGATTAATTTTGGGGCAAAAAACAACCAATGGTTTAGGTGCAGGTGGATCTCCAGAAGTTGGTAAACTTGCAGCCGAAGAAAGTAAAGAAGAAATCGCAGAAATTGTCAAAGGTGCCAATATGGTTTTTATCGCTGCAGGGATGGGTGGTGGAACCGGGACTGGCGCTGCGCCTGTGATTGCTCGCATCGCCCGCGAAGCAAAAGCACTCACCATCGCTATTGTCACCCGACCATTTACATTTGAAGGTAAAGGAAGAATCGCCAATTCCGTCAAAGGCCTTAATGAATTGCGTGATGCGGTCGATGCCATCATCATTGTGTCAAATGACAAATTATTGATGAGTTCAGGAAATCAACCGATTGGACAAGCGTTTAAGCTTGCCGATGATGTGTTGGCAAGATCGGTGAAAACAGTCACAGACTTAATCTTGATGCCTTCGGTGATTAATTTAGACTTTGCCGATGTGCGAAATGTTTTGAAAAATTCAGGATTAGCCTTGATTGGTTTTGGATTAGGACAAGGTCCAAACAAAGCCTTTGAAGCTGCGCAAAGTGCCGTGAGTTCTCCTTTACTTGAATCGAGTTTAGCTGGTGCGACCAAAGCAATTGTCGCCGTCACATGTGGTCCGCTTGTTTCCTTATATGAAGCCCAAGAAACCGTCGATCGGGTTCGCGAAATTGCGGGAACCAATCTTGATATTAAGTTTGGGGTGAATATCAACGACCAATTAACGGATCAAATCTTAGTCTCGGTCATCGGCGCACAATTCCCTGAAGAATATGATTACACCACCGTTCCAAGTCCATTAACAAAAGGGATGCAAAATCCAGCAAAAAATGACAACGATCAAAGTATACTAAAACCTCAAGAATCCAATCCAAAAGTAATGAAAGTTGAAGAAGACGACGATCTATTACCAGAGTTTTTGTCAGGAAAAAAATTATCTTAATGTCGTTATAACGTCCTTTTTAAGGTATAATCTAATCATCCCATTGAAGAAGACACATTGAGGAAAATCATAGAGACTTCGTGGTTGGTGAAAACGAAGAAAACCCCCCAATATCACTTCTGAGCGTGAACTGAAATCAAGTAAGAACACCGGTTACTCCCGTTATCGAGTCCATAAGTGCGTTGCTTGGCAACGAAACAAGGTGGTACCGCGTGCAATCACGTCCTTGAACTAAAGGACGTTTTCTTTTTTTAGGAGGCATGAAGCCATGGAATTAAAAGAAACTTTATTGATGCCAAAAACAACCTTCGACATGAAGGCAAATTTGCCGATAAAAGAACCGGTGATGGTGACGTTTTGGCAAGAACATAGACTCTATGAAAAAATGCGGGAAAAAAATAAAGGAAAACCAGAATTTCAACTTCATGATGGTCCACCTTATGCGAATGGTGACATTCACGTTGGTCACATGCTCAATCGGATTTTAAAGGATATCGTGGTCCGTTATCAAAATATGTCAGGCAAAGATACACCATTTGTGTTTGGATGGGATACTCATGGTTTGCCGATTGAAAATTACATTACTAAAAAAGGCGTCAATCGAAAGACGATGTCAGTTACTGACTTTAGAAGATTATGTGAAGAGTTTGCAAAAGAACAAGTTGAACGCCAAAAAAATCAAATTCGCCGTTTGGGTGTGATGGGGGATTATGAGCATCCTTACTTAACCTTACAACCTGAATTTGAAGCGGCTCAAATTGCAGTTTTTGCATCGATGGCATTAAAGGGACTCATTTACAAAGGCTTAAAACCTGTCCATTGGTCACCAAGTAGTGAATCTGCTTTAGCAGAAGCAGAAATTGTTTATGAAGATGTCACCGATCAAGCGATTCATGTTGGCTTTTCCGTTGTCAATGGCAAAGGTTTTTTACCTAAGGGTAGTAAAGTCGTCATTTGGACCACGACCCCATGGACGATACCCGCTAATTTAGCCATCAGTGCTCATCCACAATTTGAATATGGTTTATATCAAACCAACCTCGGTGAATTGGTGTTTGCGGTTGCCTTAGCGCCACTTGTCAAAACCCAACTCTCACTGACCACATGTGAATTGAAAAAGACTTTTAAAGGAAAGCTATTAGAAAACGTTGAAACCAAACATCCTTTTTATGATCGATTATCACCGATTATTTTAGGCGAGCATGTAACGAGTGACACCGGTACTGGTTTTGTCCATACCGCTCCTGGCCATGGTGAAGAAGACTTTATCGTCGGTCAAAAATATCATCTTGCATCCTTATGCCCGGTTGATAGCCGTGGCTTTATGACGGAAGAAGCAGGTCAAGATTTAAAAGGATTGTTTTACACCGATGCGAATACAAAAGTGATTGAGATGTTAACATCCAATCAATCCTTGCTTGCGATGCATCCTTATTTGCATCCTTATCCTCATGATTGGCGAACTGGAAAACCTTTAATTTATCGAGCAACGCCTCAATGGTTTGCCTCGATCGACCCAATCCGTGAAACCTTGTTAAAAGAGATTAGCCGCGTTCATTGGACACCAAGTTGGGGTCAAGTTCGTATTCATAACATGATTAAAGATCGAGGAGATTGGTGTATTTCTCGACAACGATCATGGGGCGTCCCGATCCCAATTCTTTACCATGAAGATGGAACCCCAATCATTGATAAGCAAGTCTTTGCACACATTCAATCGCTCATCAAAACGCACGGTAGTTCATATTGGTTTACTGCGACACCTTTGGATTTGTTACCCAAAGGTTATCGCCATGCATCTTCGCCCAATCGTCAATTTAAGAAAGAAACGGACATCATGGATGTTTGGTTTGATTCCGGTTCAAGTTCCATTGCCGTCTTAAAAGAACGCGGCATGAAGTTTCCTGCGGATTTATATTTAGAAGGATCTGACCAATACCGTGGTTGGTTTAACTCATCTTTGATTATTGCGGTTGCAACCGAAGGCATATCACCTTACCAAAATATTGTTTCCCACGGATTTGTGGTCGATGGCAAAGGTGAAAAAATGTCAAAATCCAAAGGAAACGGTGTTGATCCCTTAAAGATGATGCAAATCTATGGTGCAGATATCATGCGATTATGGGCTGCCAGTATTGATTACACATCGGATGCTCGCGCTAGCGAAGACATTTTCAAAGGCCATGCAGAAGCGTATCGAAAAATTCGTAATACATTTAAGTTCATGCTTGGTAATCTTCATGATGGCGATAAGTTTTTTGATCCAACGCGATATCCAATTCAAGCCCATGCTTGGATTGATGACTTAATCTTAAATCAATTGAATCAAGTGACGAGCGTGGTAAAAAATGCCATGGATGCTTACAATTTTTCCGAAGCAATTGCTGCGATTTTATCTTTTATGACCCAAGATCTGTCGGCATTCTATTTAGATATCACGAAAGACATTTTGTATTGTGAAAGCAAAACCTCGTTAAGAAGAATCCAAGTTCAACATGTTTTGTTTGAAATCACCACCCGACTACTTAAATTGTTAACACCCATCATGCCGTTTACGATGGATGAAATTTATCGCTTACTGCCAAATCAAACCTTGATTTCTTCTCAACTACTTGATTACCCGAAGTCTCCAAATTTATCTGAAGAAAAAAGTAAAGTTTATCAATCCTTTCTTGCGATCAAAGAAGTCGCAAATAAAGCATTAGAAACCTTAAGGTCGACCAACGCTATTGGCTCAGCCCAAGAAGCGAGTCTGACCTTACAAGCACCTGCGAGTTTAGCCAAAGCGATGAATGATTTACCATCCCGAGAACGGCATCGTTTATTTATTACCAGTCATGTCACGATATCGGTTGGGGCAACCATGCAAGCATCTGCCAAACCTTCTGGTGGGCAAAAATGCCCTCGCTGCTGGAACTATTTTCCAACCTTAAAAACACATCAAGAACATCAGCTTTGTGATCGTTGTTTTGATGTATTGAATGCATGAAAAAATCAGTGATAACGTTCATAAAATCTCCATATGCCAAGGTATTTTTTGGTTTTTTATTGCTAGACTTTATCACTAAAATTTTGGCGGCATCGAATGCAATTCAAGTGACGGTGATTGATCAATTTTTTTATCTATCATACTCTAGAAATACGGGTGCAGCTTGGTCGATTCTTGAAGGTTATCAATGGATACTTGCCTTGGTTTCTTTTGGTGTAGGAAGTTTATTTTTTTATTATTATCTTCATCAGTACGCGCAACATGGATTGTACCAACATCTCGGCATGAGTTTGTTTTTGTCTGGCACATGGGGTAATTTCATTGATCGCGCTTTTTATCCTGAAGGGGTCATTGATTTTCTCTCATTTCATTTTGGGGATTACATCTTTCCAACCTTTAATATTGCGGATAGTGCCTTAACCATTGGCGTCATCATCTTGATTACGACCAGTGTGTTAGAAAGAAAAAAAGTATGAAACCATCCATTACCATTTTGGAAGCTGACAAAAACCAAAGAATTGATCAATGGTTGGCGAAACAAGATACCACCCATTCTCGGGCAAGATGGCAACAACTTCTTGATCAAGGAAAAGTACTCGTCGACGGTAAAATTGTCAAACCAAGCTACCGACTCAATCGCGGTGATGAGCTATCTTTTTTACCGATTCCTCTAACCACCACCACATTGATACCCGAAGATTTACCTTTATCAATTGTTTATGAAGATGATGCGATTGCGATTGTCGATAAACCTCAAGGCATGGTGGTTCATCCTGCTCCTGGTCACCCATCTGGTACTTTGGTTCATGCTTTACTGCATCATTTAAAAGATTTAAGTGGGATTAATGGAGAAAAAAGACCAGGTATTGTTCATCGCCTGGATAAAGATACTTCCGGTTTACTCGTCATCGCCAAGCATGATCAAGCTCACCAACTCCTTGCTGAACAACTCAAAGACCATTCCATGAAACGTGATTATTATGCATTGGTTCGGGGCGTCATCAAAGAACCCAAAGGAAGAATCATTGCCCCGATTGGTCGCGACCCAGATGATCGGATTGCCATGGATGTGGTTGAAAGTGGCAAACCCGCAGAAACCAGTTTTGATGTGATGGAACGATTTGCACAACATACCTTGATTCGTTGTCATTTAGCCACGGGAAGAACGCATCAAATTCGCGTTCACTTAAATTTTATCCATCATCCCATCGAAAGCGATCCGGTTTATTTACCGCAAAAACATCCACTTCACCCATTTGGTCAAATGCTTCATGCTTTTCAATTAACGTTGGTTCATCCCATGACCAAAAAAACGATGACCTTTCAATCACCCTTGCCAACGTATTTTGATGCAATCCTAAAAAAATTAAGAACCTAAACGATCGGTTATCTTTTTTAAGGTTTTAAAGTTTGTCTTACAAATACTTTTTAACGTTTCGATGCCATGATGTTGGGCGAATTCATATGCAAATTGTTCAACTTTATCGGAGGCCCCAAAAGGAATTTTAACGGTAAAGACGCGACCCATATCATTCATCGCTCTAATAAACTTTGCTCTGGCAAGGATGCTGCTGGCTGCAACTGCAAGGAATTGCGTTTCTGCTTTTTCTTTCAAGACAAGATTGGGAATTGGTTTTTGTCCAACAAGATAACTATGAAATTTTGCTTCACTTGCAAACTGATCAATGATCATCGGCGCATCAATATTCACTTTTTCTTTAAGGGTCAACAAGGCATGATGGTGTAGTTTTGCTTTAATTTCATTTAAATTTAAACCTTTTGCTACCATCGATTGGTATTTTAAAGGGTTCACAATCGTTGTCACGTGGGCAATTCGCCCAGTCATTTGGTCAGCCATCTTTAAGATGGTTGCATCGGGAATTAATTTCGAATCCGTGACACCAAGTTCGGTTAAAAACGCCACATCTTTTTCTTGAACTAAACTTGCAGTCACCACCACTGGACCAAAGAAATCACCAGTACCGACTTCATCACTACCGTAATGAGCAAGCGCGGGTTTTGAATCCGGTTCATTTTTCAACCATAAGGCAACATCTTCATCAAAGTTAAAACCTTGATACATGACCTTGCATTTATTCACTTTTGCACTGTAAATAGAGACGGTAAAATGTTCGAGTTTAGCAAAAAATACAATTGATGGATGCGGAGATTTTTCTTCGTGGTCAAGATAAAAATCTTTGATTTTTGTTAATAAGGCCTCGGGTACCATTAGGGTTTTGGTACTAGGGGATAGTTTTTTCACTAAGGTCATTATATCATTTTTAACTAAGTCATTCTTTAATCAGTGATATAGTTAAATTGTCATGAAAACGTTAGTGAATATCCTTGAAATTCCTCTTATTCTTGATCGTATCAAATCCGATACAAAAACGGTTCTTGGTCAACGATGGATTTTGCGTCATGATTTCATTTTTGAACAAGATCTACCAACCAAGTTAACGGAAGTCGACGAAATGATGCGTTTAATCGTCAGGTATTCTCCACTTCCAATCGGTCAAAGTCATGACCTCGATCCCATGTTAAGTTTGATTGAAAAAGGAAGTGTCATCACCTTAGAAGGATTATTGTCCGTTCAGTTAGATTTAGATACCACGGAAAAGATTCATCAATTTGTCCAAACTTTAAAACCAGAATTTCCAACCTTAGCACAACTTTGGAAAAGTTTAATCTTGTTAAAGCCACTTCAAAGGCATTTGGCTTTAATCTTAACCCCGCAAGGAACAATTCGAGATGATGCCTCAAGCGACTTGCAAAGGATTCGAAAGCGACTTCATCAACTTGATGGGCAAATGCTCACTTTGATTCAATCGCTTGTTTCAAAGTATCAATCTCATTTAACTGAACCGCTTTTCACCATTAAAAACGGTCGGTATGTTTTGCCGGTTGCATCCTCGAACAAGGGTGCAGTACCTGGCATGATTCATGATGTGTCGAGTACAGGTTTAACGACCTTTATTGAACCCAAAGGTTTGATCGATCTATCCTTGGAAAAGCAATTACTCCAGGGTGAAGAACAAGAAGAAATTTTTAACATTTTAAAAAGCTGTACGGACATCATCCTTAAAGATACTGCTCAGCTTCGTGCAAACAACATGAAAATTGCCACATTAGATGTGATTCAAGCAAAAGCAAATTTTGGCATTAAACATCAAGGGTATGTGAGTAAAATCTCCACGATTCCACTCATTGAGTTAACGGGTGCACGCCACCCATTAATTGATGCAAAGCAAGTGATTGCAAATGATTTTCTATTAACGGAAAAACAATCGATTGTCATTATTTCTGGTCCGAACGCAGGTGGGAAAACGGTGGCAATGAAAACCGTTGGTCTATTTGTTTATCTCAATCAATTGGCGATTCCTTTACCGACGAAACAACCGGCTCAATTATCATATTTCAAGCACATTTATGCGGATATTGGTGATCAACAAAGTGTCCTCGAAAACTTATCTACCTTCGCAGGCCATATTCAACAGTTGGTTCCACTTACCGATCAAGTCAAACCCAATGATTTGGTTTTAATTGATGAATTAGGAACCGGAACGGACCCTAAAGAAGGAGAATCTCTTGCAAGATCTTTGCTTATTCACTTGCAAGCAAAACGGGCGTTTGTGATTGTGTCGAGTCACTTTCCTGGTTTAAAGACCCTTGCCCTTTCTGAATCAAAAATGGTGAATGCCTCTTTACAATTTGATGAAGATAAACTCATCCCCACCTATCGATTTGTTCTTGGTGTGCCGGGAAAAAGTTATGGCTTAATCATGGCAAAAAGATATGGTTTAGCACCCCAAGTTGTCGCGCATGCTGAAAAATATCTTGCCGCGCAACAAGCGACCGTTGAACAACAAACATTTTTAAAACTTCAAGAAGAACTTCAAGATGTCGAAAAGTTAAAAGCGAAACTTGGTTTAGAACAACAAGCACTTCTCCAACAACAACAACAGCTCTCTATGCTTCAAAAAAATCTCGATAAACGGTTACAAAAATTTGATGAAGAGACACAATCGAAGCAACAACAACTGCTTGAAGAAACCCTGACGCAAGTTGAAACAACGATCAAAACGTTAGCCAATCCACAACTAAAACTTCATGAAGCCATTGCATTAAAAAAGACCTTAGAAAATCATTTATCAACCCAAACTGATAACACGTCTTCAGATGCCACGATTCAGCTTGACGACTATGTGATTGAAAATTCAACAGGGATGATCGGGCGCGTTCGCCAAATCAATAAGCAACACATCACGATGGTGACGAGAGATGGGCTAACCGTCAAAGTTAAATTAAACCAAGTTAACCGGACGGAACCACCCGCCCAAAGTGGAAAAAGTCCATCATTACGACTGGTTCAAGGTGTAAAAGCAAGTTCAAGCTTGACGATTATTGGCATGCGTTATGAAGAAGCAAAACAAGCGATCGAAAAGTACCATGACCAAGCGTTACTTTCATCTTTAAAAACGATTAAAATCATCCATGGATTTGGATCAGGAACGTTACGAAAACTCGTCTTTGATTTTTTTAAAGGGTTAGCGACTGTAAAATCGATCCAACAAGGAGAGGGTGAACAAGCCGGATATGGTGTCACCGTGGTCCACTTAAAATGAATCATCTACTTGAAGCAAAATTAAAAAATCTTCCGGATAAACCAGGCGTTTATTTGATGAAGAATGTTTCTGGGCAAATTATTTATGTGGGAAAAGCCAAAGACCTTTCTAAGCGGGTGACGCAATACTTCACCCGACCCCAAACAGGAAAAGTCCAAGCCATGGTCATGCATATTGAAACCTTTGAAACCATCATTACCCAATCAGAAAAAGAAGCGCTTATCTTAGAAATGAATCTGATTCATGAACATTATCCACGCTATAACATCATGCTTAAAGAAGGTTCACATTATCCTTACATCGCCTTGAGAAAAGGCAGTGATCCTTATTTGCGAATCATGCGACAAAACCAAGATAAGAAATATCATTATTTTGGTCCGTATCCAAATTCAAGATCTGCTTATCGCATCATGAATCTTTTGAACAAAATATTCCCCTTACGAAAATGCAACGTCTTACCCAAAGTAGCATGTCTTTATCATCATATTGGCCAATGTTTAGCCCCGTGCATTCAAACGATTCCCCAAGATGTTTACGATGATCTTGTCAATCAAATTAGTAGTTTTCTCAAAGGGGATGTCAAAGTTCAAGTTGCTGCCTATCAAGAAAAAATGCTGGCAGCCTCAGAAGCATTAAATTTTGAACTTGCCCAAGAATACAAAGTGATTCTTGAGGATATTCAAAACGTTACCTCGCAACAACTTGTGGAAATGGAAGATAAAATCGACCGGGATATTTTCGCCTTTGCGGAACGTGAGGGTTATCTATCATTAGCTGTCTTTGTCTTTCGCCAAGGAATTTTACTAGGTAAGGGTAGTTATGTGGTTGAAGCTTTCGATGACCGTGATGAACAACTCTTGAATTTAATCGCTCAATATTATCGGTCAAAGCCGATTCCACAAGAAATGGTATTGAATCACCGACAATTAATTGAAAAATTGAAAGAAACGATGGATATCCGCCTTGTCTTTGCAGAAAAAGGCCGTTTATTTGAAATGATGAAAAGCGTCCAAGAAAATGCGATTCAAACCTTAGATGATCATTTTTTAACCGCCCGGTTGGATGACAACAAAATTGCGCTGCTTGAAACCTTGGGTAAAAACTTAAATATATCGACCCCGTTTCATATCGAGATGTTTGATAATTCTCATTTACAAGGTAGCGAACCAGTCGGCGCGATGGTGACATTTATCAATGGTGAGCCGGTCAAGAAAATGTATCGCCAATTCCATTTACCTGAGGCATTTAAACAAGATGATCCAGGTGCGATGGGTTATTTGGTCACAAGAAGATACCAACGTTTAATTCAAGAAAAATCCCCGATACCTAATTTGATTATCGTCGATGGTGGTTTAACCCAATTAAATGCAGGAATCAAAGCCCTTGAAGCGTTGGAGTTAAAAGTCCCCATCGTCGGTCTATTTAAGAATGAACGCCACCAGACCAAAGGATTATTAACCAGGGATGGTGAAGTCATGGATTTCACCAAACTACCTTCTTTATTTTTCTTTTTGATTCGCATGCAAGATGAAGTCCATCGATTTGCGCTCCAATTCCACCAAAAACTTCGAAGTAAAAATCAAACCCGATCGATTTTTGATGGCATACCTGGTCTTGGGCCTACTCGGATTGCCTTGTTGCAAAAACGATACCCAAGTTTAGATGGTTTAAAGCAAGCATCACTAGAAGAATTGAGTCAATTACTTCCTCAATCGGTTGCTATCCTGCTTAGGGAAAAACTCTTAAAAATGGCGACTTAGCAATCCTGATTATGCTATATTAATAATGCTGTCCCCATAGCTCAGTTGGATAGAGCAACAGCCTTCTAAGCTGTAGGTCAAACGTTCGAATCGTTTTGGGGACGCCAATGAAAGGACCTTCTAAAAAAAGATCTTTTCATTGGTAAAAAATGAACGAAGTAAGTTTACAAACGCTCTATGAGCAACAAGATTACCACACCTTGGTGAAGCGAACGGCCTCACTGAGCGATTTAAATATGATTCGATATCATGTGATTGGTTTGTTAGGTATTGGCGCAAATCAAATGGTGCTTCGAATCATGCTCGCAAAATTTAAATTGATTCAAAAAGCATTAACCATCTTTTTAAAAATTCATGAAGAAATCCTCAAGGAACATCGCCAATTTCCTGAACACGGTTTGTTAATCGAAGCCTATGAAAACTTACCTTACCTGAATCAAGAAGTTGAAGAGTTGGTCAGCAAGATTCGCATACGTTACCAAAAACCTGCTCATATTGAGGTTAAGGATACGTTAGGATTATTTCTTGAAGCGATTGAAAAAGAAAATCATGATCTATTAATGGATTTGATTCCACAGTTAAAACCCATCCATCTTTATGCAGCAAAATCACAAATTAAAAGCTTGCTGATCAAACCTTTCCCTCAACGGATGAAAGGCATGCTCGTCTTGGCGTTCATTGATGCGAAGTATGATGAGGTGATTAGTATCACAAAAGGTGAAAAAACCTTAAGTTTTAATCCAATCGATACCGTGAATCCATTTGTAGATGGAAGTTTTGAAACGTATCAAAAACAAATTCATGCGCTCGTTAAGGATCCTTCGGTTAGGCAAATCGCCTACTCCATCCTAACCACCTACATGCTGACCATGATTCCGTTTGAAATTGATCCAGAATATTACTTTTTTAAGGCTGTCATTAGTATGGCGTATGGTTACTTAAAAATGACCCCTCCATCCGGTGATGAGGACGATAGCGAACAGGAATTGATTTCCAAAAAGAAGCAACACCTTGAAACCATTTTAAAAATGTAAAGGTTGCCTAGACCTAGGGTGATTATTGTATAATTGAAAAGTTAAAAGAAAGAGGAACTTATGCAACATCAAGTCAAGACATTGGAAAATTCGCGCGTTGAAATCACCATGACCTTTACCACCGAAGAGTGGAAAGTTGCGCAAAACCAAGCATTTAAAAAACTAGCTGCGGATGTTAAAATCGATGGATTTCGTCCAGGAAAAGCACCGGAAGCGATGATTCGCTCGCGTCTTGCTCCAGGAAAAATATATGATGCTGCAATCAATGCGGTCTTACCAAAAGCATATAGTGATGTTTTAAAAGCTGATAAATTGACCCCATTAAGTCGACCAAATGTCGACGTGGTTAAAGTTTCTGATACCGAACTTGTCTTAAAGGCAGTCGTTATCCTCGTTCCGGAAGTGAAAATCAAGAAGTATAAAGATTTAGGTATTAAGCGCGAAGTAATCAAAGTTACAGCCCAAGATGTTGAAGCTGAATTAAAGTCGACTTTAGCTCAACAAGCCACCCTCATGCTCAAGGAAGGTCCTGCCGCGATGGGAGATTCCGTCGTTTTTGATTTTGAAGGTTTTGTGAATAAGGTTGCCTTTGAAGGTGGTAAAGCTGAAAACTACACCTTAGAGTTAGGCAGCAATCAATTTATTCCTGGTTTTGAATCACAAATGGTTGGTTTAAAAGCGGGTGATCAAAAAGATCTGAACATCAAGTTTCCCGAAAACTATGCCCCTGAATTAGCCTCAAAAGATGCCGTATTTAAAATTAAAGTCCATGAAGTAAAAAGTAAACAATTGCCAGAACTGAATGAGGCATTATTCAACGACATGAAGTTACCAAATGTTAAGAACGAAGCGCAATTTAAAGATTATTTAAAGCAAAAAGTGACGGTAGCAAAAACTAAAGCTGGTGATGATAAATTCTATTCAGACATTCTCATCAAGATAACCAAAGAAGCAGAGATTGATCTTCCGCATGAAGCCATTCATGAACAAATGGATGCCATGAAAGCAGACCTAGAAGAAAAGTTAAAGCAACGTAACCAAACGATGGATCAATATCTCAAAGCCAACAAATTAACCGAAGCAACCCTGCATGATCGACTCCATGAACAAGCGGAAGAAATTCTTCGCGCAAGTTTGGTCGCAAATAAAATTGCGGATTTAGAAAAAATTGAAGTGACGGATGAATTGGTTGACTTTGAAATTGCTAAAGTTGCAGAGCAATATAAGATGGAATTTGCAAAAGTTAAAGAAATCCTCACCCCAAACATCTCCCGATTCCGTGGTGAAATCCGCGATCGTTATATTAAGGAATTCTTAATTAAACATAATTCCTAGTTGATTCCTGCGCCGCTTTTCATCATTTAGCACTTCATACTTGCAAGTGCTAAATTCCTTGCTATAATGTTTTTAGCACTCAAAGTCATTGTTTGCTAAATGGAGGGTCTTTATGAAAAAAGAAACCTACGAATTACCGTTATTGATTACGCGAGGAATGGTGTTATTTCCTAATCAATCCCAATCGATTGAAGCAGGAAGACCTTTTTCGGTCGCTGCAATTGAAGCAGCAAAAGTTGATGGAAACGATTTGATCTTGGTGACCTCACAAAAGTCTCCTGAAATTGATGAACCATCCACCACGGATATTTTTATGGTTGGCACGATTTGCAGGATGTCCAACATTACATCCTTAAAAAGATATACCCGCCTGAAAGTATTACCATTGGCGAGAATTATCATTACCGAAGTCATCAAAAATGGCGACACCTGGTCAGCAAAAGCTGAAAAAATCGAAGATATCATTGGCGACCACAAAACGGAAGTGGCCTTGGTTCGTAATATCATCACCTCTTTAGAAGGTATGCAAGCGGTCACCAATCGTTTACCACGCGAAGTGGTTGGCCAACTTTCAAAAGGAGTAGCCGCTGCTGATATTTCCGATATCTTGGCAAATTTATTACCAATGCCAGTGGATCAAAAACAAAAGGTTTTGGAAACCCTCGACCTGAATGAACGATTAAAAATGGTATTGGATGCCGTGAATGAAGAAAAAGAAATTGCAGACATCGATAAACACTTACAAGAAGAAGTGAGAAAATCCGCTGAAAAGAATCAACGTGAATATTTTTTACGTGAAAAGTTAAAAGCGATTAAAACAGAACTTGGTGAAAATCCAGAATCCACGGATTCAGAAGAATCGTTATTAAAAAGATTGGAATCTGGTCAATATCCTGATCACGTGAAAGTTAAAGTTCGTGCCGAACTCAAACGAGGGGAAATGATGCCTTCAAGCAGTTTGGAAGCGTCCTTGATTAAGTCATATGTCGAATTAATGCTTGATTTACCATGGTGGCAACGCACCAGCGATAATGATGATTTAAAGAATGTCCAAAAGATTTTGGATGATGATCATTATGGTTTGGAAAAAGTGAAGAAAAGAATCATTGAATACCTCGCGGTCAAAAAGATGACAGGTAGTTTAAAAGCCCCGATTCTTTGCTTTTATGGACCTCCAGGAGTTGGTAAAACCTCTTTGGCACGTTCAATTGCGCGTGCATTAGGTCGTAAATTTTTGAAAGCTTCCTTAGGTGGTATCAGTGATGAAGCGGAAATTCGTGGTCACCGACGAACCTATGTTGGTTCGATGCCTGGCCGAGTCCTCAACGGGATGAAAAAAGGTGGCGTGGTGAATCCAGTATTTTTATTGGACGAAATCGATAAACTTGCATCCTCCTATAAAGGTGATCCTGCAAGTGCTTTATTAGAAGTTTTAGATCCCGAACAAAACTTTGCATTTAATGATAACTATATTGAAGAACCTTATGATTTGAGTAACGTCATGTTTATTGCGACTGCAAATTATCTAGAAGATATTCCTGCTCCACTTCGTGATCGTTTGGAGTTAATTGAAGTGAACTCTTACACAGAAGTTGAAAAACTTGAAATTGCCGTTCGCCATTTAATCGAAAAACAATTATTGGCAAATGGATTAAAAAAAGAACAAATCACCTTCTCTAAAGAAGCTTTATCAACCGTTGTTGAATTTTACACACGAGAAGCTGGGGTTCGGGAATTAGAACGACGCATCGCGTCGATTTGCCGAAAAGCAGTCGTCGAACTCATTCAAGATCCAAAACTGACGATGATTAAAATTACACCCGCAGTCGTTAGAAGATATTTAGGTACTGAAATTTTTGATAATTCTAAAAAAGAAAAAACCTCACAAGTTGGGGTTGTTACTGGTCTAGCCTATACCCAATATGGTGGAGATATTCTTCCAATCGAAGTCAATCATTTCCCTGGTTCTGGACGATTAGTTTTAACCGGTAAACTTGGTGATGTAATGAAAGAATCTGCGACGATTGCCCTTGACTATATTCAAGCTAATGCGGCGAAATATGGTATCGAATCAAAAATGTTTAAAGAACGTGATATTCATATTCACATTCCAGAAGGTGCGGTTCCAAAAGATGGTCCATCTGCTGGGGTGACGATGACGGTTGCGATTATCTCTGCATTGACCGGTCGCCATGCTTCTAGCGAAGTCGCAATGACGGGTGAAGTGACCCTTCGTGGCAATGTGCTTGCGATTGGTGGTTTACGTGAAAAAACGATTGCAGCACTTAGAAGTGGCATTAAAACAGTCTTGATTCCAGAAGAAAATAAAAAGAATGTTGAAGATTTAGCAAAAGAAGTCAAAGAAAACTTAAAGATTATCTATGTGAAGAATGTCGATGAGGCAATTGAAGTCACACTTGCACCATCGGTGAAAGCGTAATGGATTTTAAAAAAACAACCTTTGTTAAAACGGTGGTGCGATTAGAAGATCGCCCCCGTTTTACTTTACCGGAGGTTATTTTTATTGGTCGATCGAATGTTGGAAAGAGTACGCTCATCAATATACTAACCGGCCAAAAGAAATTAGCAAAAACTTCATCTACACCGGGAAAAACACGATATTTAAATTACTACATGGTCGATCATCAATTTTATTTGGTCGACGCACCTGGTTTTGGTTATACCGCGTATGGCAAACAAGATCTGGATCGATTTTCTGAACTCATGCAACCTTACTTCTTGGAAGCTAAACCACGGATCGCGTTATATTTAATGGATAGCCGCAGGGAAGTTTTGGAAAGTGATATCCAATGGATTCGAGAATTAAACCGGCTGATGAACGTCTTATTGGTCTTCACAAAAATTGATGTGTTAAATCAAAAAGAACAAGCTGCTCTCATGAAACAACTGAAAACGCTTGGCTTATCCAACAAAGAATTTGCTTTTGTTAGCCATGATAATCCCCGATTAGTGGAGAAGTTAAGGGAACAAATCCGTAGTTTTTTCCCAAATACCAAGATTGAAACTCCATAATTCGTGTATAATTTAAATTGATAAACCTAGTAAATCAAATCCGCTTTATATAAGAAAGCCTGAACGATGAAAGCAGGTTAAAGCGATTGATCGAAGTCATTTATCGCGAAAAGCGTCTCCCCGCGTTAAGGGGCTTGAGTGCATGGGAAATCCCATGAATTAAGGTGGTACCACGCAACAAAGCGTCCTTATGAGGGCGTTTTTTTATTTCAATGGAGGCCTTATGGAATTAGCAAAACGATATGATCACAAAGAAGTTGAATCAGGTAAATATGAGCATTGGTTAACGCTTAAACTTTTTGGACTAGATCCAAAACGAAAAGAGAAATATACGATTGTGATTCCGCCACCAAACGTGACGGGCAAACTTCATTTAGGGCATGCATGGGACAATACGCTTCAGGATATTTTAATTCGTTTTCATCATAGTCTAGGTAAAGATGTGGTCTATCTTCCAGGCATGGATCATGCCGGTATTGCTACCCAAGCAGTGGTTGAAAGTAAATTAAGAGCAAAAGGAATTACCCGATTTGATCTTGGTCGTGATAATTTCCTTAAAGAAATGTGGAAGTGGAAAGATGAATACGCGATCAACATTCGCCGGCAATGGGCAAAACTAGGATTAGCTTTAAATTATGATTTAGAACGGTTTACCTTGGATGAAGGTTTATCCCATGCTGTTAAAGAAGTGTTTATTAAGCTCTATCAAGAAGGTTTAATTTATCGCGGTGAACGAATCATCAACTGGGATCCCGAACAACGTACTGCGCTAAGTAATGTCGAAGTCATTCATAAAGAAATTGAAGGAAACTTATATTATTTCCATTACCGTTTGGTTGATGGATCAAAGAGTTTAATCGTTGCCACGACCCGTCCAGAAACCATGTTTGCAGACGTATGCTTGGTGGTCAATCCGAAAGATAAACGCTACACAAAGCTGATTGGTAAAAAGGTCATTAACCCAAGTAATGGCCAATCGATTCCGATCATTGCTGATGAATATGTGGATGTGGCATTTGGAACGGGTGTGATGAAATGTACACCTGCGCATGATGCCAATGACTTTGCGATTTCAGAACGCCATCACTTAGAACGCCCGATGTGTATTGAAAAGGATGGAACCATTAATGCGCTTGGTCATCGCTTTCAAGGATTAGATCGATTTGAAGCAAGAAAACAATTAGTTGCATACATCAAAAACAACGGTCAATTAGAAAAAATTGAGCCAATTAAACATGCTGTTGGCCATAGCGAAAGAAGCGATGCGATTGTTGAACCATATCTATCCAAACAATGGTTTGTCAAAATGAAACCACTTGCAGAAAAGGTGTTAGCGTTGCAAGCGACGGATGGCAAAATTCGTTTTTTCCCTGATCGATTTGAACAAACTTTACAACAATGGATGGAAAAAGTAGAGGACTGGTGCATTTCAAGGCAATTATGGTGGGGTCATCAAATTCCTGCATGGTACCATCGGCAAACTGGGGAAATTTATGTCGGATTAGATGCGCCAAAAAACATTCAAGATTATGAACAAGATGCGGATGTGCTTGATACCTGGTTTTCCTCTGCCCTTTGGCCATTTTCCACATTAGGTTGGCCTGAACAAACCAACTTATTAAAAAATTATTTTCCAACCTCGACCTTGGTTACTGGTTATGACATCATCTTTTTTTGGGTGGCAAGAATGGCGTTTCAATCGTTACATTTCCTTGGAAAAAAACCATTTCAAGATGTCCTCGTCCATGGGATTATTCGCGATTCGCAAGGAAGAAAAATGTCAAAGTCCTTAGGAAATGGGGTTGATCCCATTCAAGTCATTGACCAATATGGGACCGATGCTTTAAGAATTTATCTTGCGACCAACTCGAGCCCTGGCCAAGACACTCGTTATATTGAAGAAAAAGTTGAAGCTCAAGCCAATTACTTGAATAAGATTTGGAACTCTGCAAGGTTTATCTTGTCTTATTTACCTGAAGATTTTAAACCAAAACGTTTGTTAAAAGAAAATTTAGATGCTTTACAAATTGGCATCCTTCAACGCTTAAACTATGTCCTAGAAAACGTGAAAGCGAATCTTCTCAAATACGAAATTGGATTTGCTTCGACTCTCATTTACAATTTCGTTTATGATGATTTTTGTTCGTGGTACTTGGAGTTCTCAAAAGTAACATTAAATCGCGATGATGAAAAAAGTAAATCCACAACCTTGCATGTCTTGTATCACGTTTTAAAATCCATACTCGTCATCTTACATCCATTTGCCCCGTTTATCACGGAGTCGATTTATCAACAACTCCCAGGACATCAAGCTTCGATTTATCAAGAACTTTATCCAAATGTGTTGGTTTTAGGACCAACGGATGAAAGTTTTGGCTTCTTGCAAGCGATGATTAGCGATGTTCGAACCTTTAAAGTCGACCATCATTTACCACCTAACGCCCCTTTAAAACTCATGATTCAAACGAAGTTATCAACCATTCAATCGGCGATTTTACCTTATCTAGAACGCTTTAGTTTTTCACAAGTGATGGATGCAAATCAAATCAAGGACACCCCCTCGACGATGACTGCTTATTTATATCCACAAGGTAAACTGCTTGTTGAAGAAATGATTGATCCAGTAAAGCAAAAAGAACAATTACAAAAAACTTTGGTTTTTCTTGAATCAGAAATCAAGCGGGCAACCCAGATGTTAGCAAATCCAAAATTCTTAGAAAAAGCACCAAAAGAAAAAATTCTAGAAGAAAAAAACAAATTAGACTTATTTGAAAAACAACGTCGAGACGCCATAGACAAACTAAAACATCTAGGTTAAGTCTTACTTTTTTCTCCTATTCAATCATAGGAGGATTCATATATGGACGAATTATCTCATCAAGACATGACCACGCTTCAAGGCGGTGAGCCTGTTTCTTTGGCCGCTGTCATGGCGGTCATGATCGTGGCCATTTCGGCGGTGATTGTTTACCGATTGTTTATGTCATCAACTGGAAAGGCGACCATCCCTGGTGGATTCCAATTTGAATGGAAATAAGCGAATTGCTGATCTATCCGTTTTAGAAAGACCACGGGAAAAAGCTTTTGCATTTGGTGTCAAACAACTTTCCAGCCAAGAGTTGCTTGCCTTAATGATTGGTTCAGGTGTCAAAGGTCATTCCGCTTTGGCGATTGCAGAAATGCTTTTGAATCGTTATGGAAGTTTATTGAGCTTAATGAAGATTCAGATGCATGAATGGTTAACCATTCCCGGTATTGAAAAAACCAAAGCGATACAAATGCTTGGCATGTTTGAACTATTCCAAAGAATTGAAAAACATGATTTACCAACCGTTAAACTCCATGAGCCATCGATGGTGTACCGCCATTATCGATTAAGATTGGGTAGTTTATTGCATGAACAATTATTGATTATTAAGTTAAATCACCAGTTTCATTACACGAGTGAAACCTTGTTTCGTTTGGGGTCGCAAGCATCCATTCAATTGGATTATCGAGATTTATTTGTGGATTTGTTAAAAACAGATACAAAAAAATTTCTCTTACTTCATAACCATCCTTCCGGGGATGTCACGCCCTCCCAAGAGGATATTCAAACCACGATAGAAATTCAGCGAGAGGCTAGAAAATTGGGTTTTCAACTGATTGACCACCTGATCATTTCTTTTCAAGGTTATTTCTCGATGAAACAAGAAAAAATCATCTGATGTATCGTTGACGCGATAAAGTGATTGTGCTATATTAACAACGTTGTTGCCTCACGAGCTACAACCGCTTCCCAAGGTACTCAACTAGTCTAACGACTGACCGAAAGAGCGAGTCTGAGTGAAAAGGAGGTTTTTATGTACGCAATCATCATTACAGGTGGTAAGCAACTTCGTGTGGAAGTTGGCCAAAAGATTTATGTAGAAAAACTTACTGCTGAACCAGGAGCAACGGTCACGTTTGATCAAGTGCTTTTGGTTGCCGATAAAACCGTTAAAGTTGGTAATCCAACGATTAAAGGTGCTTCGGTAACTGCCAAGGTTGAAAAACAAGGTTTAAGCAAGAAATTAACCGTTTTCACCTATAAGGCAAAGCATAACGTTCGTCGAACATTAGGTCATCGTCAACCTTACACGAGTTTAGTTATTGAAGCCATTCGCGGGTAAATATGATTCTTGTCACCATCATCAGAAAAAAACAAGTTTATCAGATGATGAAAGTGACGGGTCATGCCAATAGTGCTCCTTACGGAGAAGACTTGGTGTGTGCAGCAGTTTCTGCGGTGATGACGGGTGGAATCAATGCCTTAGATTTAACAGGTGCTCTGGTGAAAAACATTGAGGGCTTAAGTGAAATCCAAGTTAAAGATCCCCAATTGACTAGAAATCAACAAGTGTATCAAGTCATTCACATTCAACTTGAAACGATTGCTGAAGCCCATCCAAAATTTGTAAAAATAAATATCAAGGAGAACTAAAGATGAACTTATTTAAATTAAATTTACAACAATTTGCCTCCAAAAAAGGGGTCGGTTCCACCACCAACGGGCGCGATTCCGCTGGTCGTAGATTAGGTTCAAAAGCATCGGACGGTGAAACCGTGAATGCTGGTACGATTATCTATCGCCAACGCGGTACAAAAATTCATCCAGGTCTTAATACCAAAAAAGGTGGAGATGACACCATTTTTGCAACCAAAACTGGGGTTGTAAAATATCAACGTTGGGGTAAAGATCGAACCCGGGTTATTGTCTTAGAATCGGTCGCTAAGTAAGCAAGCCACAGACCACGATAAGTGGTCTTTTTTGTTATAATGAATTCAATGAAAAAAATTTCCATTGTCGTTCCGATGTACAACGAGGAAAAAGTGATTCCTTTATTTTTTGCTGAAATCAACAAAGTTTTAGCAACCTTAAAGGATTATCAGTTCGAAATCGTCGTTGTAAATGATGGATCTAAAGATAAAACCTTAACCTTGTTACGGACTCAACAATCCCAACAATCCAATTTAATCGTTGTCAATTTGTCTCGAAATTTTGGTCATGAACCTGCTGTTGCGGCTGGTATCAAAACCGCTACCGGTGATGCCATTATTCCTATGGATGCAGATTTACAAGACCCACCAACCCTGATTCGATCACTGCTTGCAAAATTTGAAGAAGGCTTTGAAGTGGTGAATGCCAAACGAAAAGGCCGTCATGAGGACACGTTTTTCAAACGTTATTCGGCAATTAAGTTTTATCAATTTGTTGCCAAACTTTCTGGCAAAGTTAAAATCCCTCAAAATGTTGGACATTTTCGTTTAATTTCTCGTCGGGTTGCCGATGAAGTGAATCGCTTAACGGAACGTAATCGGGTCTTCCGAATTGAAGTTCCCTTTGTTGGCTTTAAAACCACGGAAGTACTTTTTGATCGACCAAAACGAGCTGCTGGTGAAACGCATTATAACTTAAAAAGTATGCTCAAGTTAGCGGTCGATGCGATTGCATCGACAACAAGCGTCCCGTTAGTTTGGCCCATTTATGTTTTTATCTTTATCGGTTTTTTATTGGCGGTAAGTGTCATCACACAAATCGCTTTATTGATACTTCTTTCCTTATCAGAAGTCGTCCATTTGATTTGGTTACTTGGCAACGTTTTACTTTTATGTTTTCTCCTTTTGTTTTTCGTGCTATCGATTCTTTCCCTCTATTTATCACGCGTATTTATTGAAACTCAAAATCGACCTTTTTATGTGATTGACCAAGTTTTTCAAGGTCGCGCATAAGTATGTTTATTGATCGTGCCCAAATCGTTCTAAAAGCCGGAAAAGGTGGCGATGGTGCTATTTCTTTTTTACGCCTTAAATATATGGAACATGGCGGTCCTGACGGTGGTGGCGGTGGTCGAGGCGGTTCCATCTACTTTCAAGCTTCCCATTCCGAAACTACCCTTTATAAGTTTCGTTACCAACGAAAGATAACAGCTCAAGATGGTGAAAATGGCCAATCCACAGACCGTTATGGAACTTCTGCTGAAGACTTAATTATTCTGGTTCCTTTAGGTACGGTTATTTATGATGATGAAACCCAAACAGTTATCGCAGATTTATCAGAAGAAGGCGAAAAAGCATTAGTCGTTCAAGGTGGTCGCGGTGGACGCGGCAACGCAACTTTTAAGTCAAGTGTGAATCGAGCACCGCGTATCGCTGAAAAAGGGGCACCCGGTGAAACCAAAAAAATTACGATTGAACTTAAATTATTAGCAGATGTTGGTATTGTCGGATTTCCTTCGGTTGGCAAAAGTTCATTGCTGAGTGTTGTTTCCAATGCAAAACCGGATATTGCAGATTATGAATTTACCACCTTGGTACCGCAACTTGGTGTAGTTCAACGGCCAGAAAAAGCACCGTTTATGATTGCCGATTTACCTGGTCTTATTGAAGATGCAAGTAAGGGTAAAGGCCTAGGATTAAACTTTTTAAGGCACATCGAACGCTGTCGTGTTCTCCTTCATGTGGTGGATATGGCGTCACATCGTGATCCTGTTTACGCGTATGAAAGTATTCTGACGGAATTAAAGGCTTATACGATGGACTTATTGACCAAACCAACGTTAATCGTTGCCTCAAAAATGGATGAACCTCAAGCCCAAGATAATCTTAAAATCCTACAAAAGTATCTTAAGAAAAAGAAAGTTTATCCGATTAGTGCGCTATCGAATGAGGGGATACCTGAATTATTGGACGCGATTGAAATGGAGCTTGCAAAAGCGCCTAAATATAAAAAGAAAGTCATTGAAGGAACGGAAGAAAAGATTTATACCTATCAAGCCCCTTCTACGTATAAGATTCTAAGAAGAAGTGAGCATGTATTTGTGATTCAAGGTGAAGAAGTTGAACAAACGTATCAAAAATTCAATCTTTCAACCGACCAAGGCATCATGAGCCTCCTTCAATACTTGAGAAAAATCAAGGTCGAGGATGCTTTAGAAAAAATGGGTGTTAAGGTTGGGGATACCGTTGTCATCGGTGAGTTTGAATTCACCTATTATTCTTAGTTAATCACGATATAATAATGATTATGCGAAAAGAACTTTCTTCCTTATTAGTCTTAGTCTCAACGGTGGTGACCATTTTTATTTTACTCATTTTATTTTTTTTAGGGGTGGTTCAATTAAACGTATGATTTATTCATTAACTGGCTTGGTTGTCAAACTTCAACCCGATTCATTGGTCATCGAAGTGCAAGGGATTGGCTACTTTGTTCACTTGGCAAAACCAGAAAATTTCCATCTCAATGAAATCAATCATGTCTATACGTACCATGTGATCCGGGAAGCAGATGAATTTTTAGTTGGATTTGCAAACCTCCTCGAAAAGAGGCTTTTTGAACAATTGATTTCCGTTAAGGGAATTGGACCAAAAACGGCAATTGGTGCTTTATCAGGTGCGACCTCCGAGCAAATTATCCAAGGCATTAACGAAGGAAACGTTGCCTTTTTGAAATCTTTACCGAGTATCGGCCCGAAAGCAGCAAGTCAAATTATTTTGGATTTAAAAGGGAAAATTACGTTCGACACACCGAAGCAACCATCCAGCCATGCTCCAGAAGATAAGAAATTAACGGAAGTCAGGGATGCCCTCAAATCCCTTGGTTTTAAAACCAATGAAATCGATCGCGCCTTAAGAGAAATGACAAGTGAAAATCTCACGGTGGAACAATTAATTAAAGTGGCGCTAAAACGACTTGGTAAATAACGATGGCAAGAATTGTTGATGCAAAAAAAGATCAAGACGAACTCAATGAAGAATTGTCTTTAAGACCGCAACTTTTAAGTGAGTATATTGGTCAAAAACAACTATTAGATAATTTAAAAGTCTTCATCGGTGCTGCAAAACATCGCCAAGAGACACTTGACCATTTGCTATTGTATGGTCCCCCAGGTTTAGGTAAAACCACCTTGGCCCATATCATTGCTCATGAAATGAAAAGTCAGATAAAAACCGTGACCGGTCCAAGTATTGAACGTACGGGTGATTTGGCAGCCATTTTGACCGCGCTTGAACCCGGAGATATTTTATTTATTGATGAAATTCATCGTTTACCTGCCATTGTTGAAGAAGTGCTTTATGGCGCGATGGAAGATTTTCACTTATCGGTGTTGGTGAATCGTGAAGGTAGTAGTCGAACCCTTAATTTAGAGCTCCCGCCATTTACATTAATTGGTGCAACGACTCGGGCAGGTGACTTATCCTCACCTTTAAGAGGGCGATTTGGTATCACTGAAAAACTAAACTTTTATTCCCAACAAGAAATCGAACAAATTATTCGCCGGACTGCAAAAGTCCTACGAACACCAATTGAAGAGGGTGCAGTGGTGGAGTTAGGCAAACGTTCCCGTGGCACCCCAAGAATTGCCAATCGATTGTTTCGCCGCATTCGTGACTTTGCACATTTTGAAAAACAACTCTCCATTACTCTACCCCTGACGAACAAAGCCCTCCAAGCTTTAAAGGTAGATCCGCTTGGTTTGGATGATGTGGATTTAAGGTATTTATTAGGCATTATTGATCGCTTTAAGGGTGGTCCGGTGGGATTAGAAGCGCTAGCATCTGCAATTGGTGAAGAAATCATGAATTTAGAGGATGTCTATGAACCGTATTTGCTACAAATCGGTATGATTAATCGAACCCCTCGTGGTCGGGTCGCAACTGAAAAAGCTTATCATCATTTACATCGACCTTTTCAAGGGTTGTTATTTTAAGAGAATTCGCAATTTTTCTACTTTTTTCAATTGAAATCAGCACCCAAACATAGTAAAGTGTTATAGCGACATTTGTCGTTGAGATGACCTTGTGGAGGATTACCCATGCGAAGATTGTTAAGTTACTTCATTTTATCGCTTACCACGTTTTTTCTAGTTGCATTTAACCTCCTTTCCCTACTCGGTGGTTTGAATGCAAACTTAGAATTTACTTCCGGACGAGAAATGGTCTTCCGAATTGAAGATAAAGAAAATAATGATTTTGTGTTTGCAAACGATGAAGACGTCACCACCATCGCGGAAACGATGATTGATCGTTTAGAAAATGCTTTAGTTACCAAATACGACGTGGTCGTGGAAGGTTTCGATCAAATCCGTGTAACGGTTTCTGAAACCTCAGAAACAAAATATAGCCGCCTCCAAAATTACTTATCCTTTGATGCCGATTTTACCTTATGCACCACGACCGAAGTTTGCGCAACCAATGACCAAATGTTTGATGGCCAAACTGCTCGAATTGAATACAAAGGTCAAAATCCATTTGTCGTGTTTCCCGTTAAGGACCTCACGTACTTAAAAGAAGTGCTCATCACCGAAGCAGGTGGTGCTGAAAGTACCGATGGCGAGTTACTCTTATGGGCTGGAAAATTAGAATCCGATACGTACTCCGAAGCCTTAAACGATACGGAAATGGCCAGTAAAATTATCCTGCGCTTACCCGTGAATAACCTTTGGTGGGATGCTGACAATCAAACCGAGCTTGCCTTTCTAGTTTCTCCATCGAAATATGGCAGTGCCAATGAAAACAATATCTTTGATGCAGCGGTCGTTGCTCAAGCAAATGAAGAAGCCATTTTTTATCGGAATCTAGTGAATGCTGGTGACTTAGCGTATACGGTTGAGTTTTTATATTCACAAAATATTCCTGCCTCGATTGAATCGTTGATATCTTTAGATACGATTCTTTCCATTGCAAATAGTCAAACCTTATGGGCATTCCTCTCCGCGATGTTGATGATGACATTGGTCCTCTTTATCGTCTATCGCGTTGGTGCTGTTGGTATATTAGCAACCACGACGCTATCGGTATTTGTGACGTTTTTCACATTTGTTTGGTTAAATCTTGAATTTTCAAGTGCCGCATTACTTGGATTGATTACGGTTGGCATTCTCGGATTAATGACGTCTGTCGTTTATATGAGTTATATCCGCCGTGAAATTTATCAAGGAAGATCCCTAAAGAAGTCTTACCTTGAAGCCAATGCAAAAATGCTTCCTTTAATGATTGATATGTCCGTGGTTGGCATCGTCTTTGGGCTATTTATTTACATCCTTGGCGGCAATCTTTCCTCAAGTTTTGCTGTGATTTTAATGATTGGATCCTTGATGAACCTGGTGATTGTGTTCTTGGGTAATCAATTGTTATTTGGGCAAATGCTCCAATCGACCACGGTGCAACAACATCTCAATCTATTGAATCTCAATACCAAATTCATCCCAGACCTCGTTAAGGATCAAAAACCAGTTTATTTTGGTAGATTTGCAACCAGGGATTTTACCTCCAAAGGTACCCTTTTGTCGCCAATTGCCGTCATTGGTGGGTTGTTATCGTTAACCGCCATTTTAGTTTTAACCACCTTTAATGTACCGGTCGTTCAAGAACCATTAGACACCAATTCAAATCGCCTTTATTTGGAAGTGAAGACCTTTTCTCAATTTGAAACCACCGCCGATGTTCAATCACTCTTAATCGATCGTATTTTTATTGATGGTGAAGCATTAGTCCTCGCCACCGACAACATCGAAATCCATGAATTGTCCCGTGTTGAAAACGATATTGATGTTGAATACCGCATCTTTATGGCTGAACTTGCCTTAACCATCACCGCTGAAAGCGTCTTTACCTTTGATGATGGCGTGAACGCATCAATCGAATTTGCAACCTTTAATGAGTTGCTTGAAGAAGTGATTAATGGGGTCTATGAGGATGACCAAGTTGTGGTCTATGGCTTTTATCCTGCAACGGCAATCAATAACCAACCGACCGTTTTTGATATCACCGTCAGTGCATTGCTCGCTTTATTGCTTGTTGGTGTCTACCTTGCATTACGTAAGGGAATCGCCAAAGCGTTAACGATGATTTGGGTCAGTGGCGCAGTTGGATTATTAACCTTAGGCATCTTTATTGCCACGAGAATTCCATCTCCGGCAACGATAGCTTTAAGTTTGTTAACATTAATTTATTTTAGCGTATTGGCAATTTTGGTCATCTTTGCAAGAGCAAAAGAACAACAGCTACTGATTACCGATCGCGCGTTAACCCTTGATGATTTCACCCTATCCTTGAAAAAAGCCTCTAGCCAATCTGCAAGCAGTATTTTCTTAACCTTGCTCGCCTTGGTTTACTTAGGCTTAACCTTCCTTGCCATTGGGCCAGGTGCATTACAAGCCATGTTTGCCGCCTTATTATTGGGTGGGGCATTATTGGCGTTGTTTACAACCGCTATCCTTCCTGCAACGTTTAAACCTTTTTACCGCTTATTTAAAGGTTTTAATCGTTCACTTTCTTTCAATTGGTTAACTCGCCGCGGGTCAAAAGTGGTTCAAGCCTCATCCAAACGTAGCAATGAACCTCAAGAAGCAACCTTCATCGGTATCAACGATTAATTGAGGTCAACAAAAAAACCCTATTTTATATAGGGTTTTTTATTTTTTTGTTATAATTTACCATGATGATCAATCAAATCAAAAAGCATGTTTTTCATACCTTTGGTGATGTAGAAGAAAAGTATTTTTCTTATATCACAAAACCCGAAGATCGCGAACTGATTCAACGGGCTTATAAATTTGCAGATGATAAACATACAGGTATATTTCGCAAAAGCGGTGAACCTTATATCCATCATTTAATTGAAGTTGCCTATATTCTTGCATCGCTGCAAGGTGGTCCGCATACCATTGCCGCTGGGTTTCTTCACGATGTGGTTGAAGATACCGACATCACCGTTGAAGATCTCAAAAAAGCATTTAATGAAGATATTGCTTCATTGGTTGAGTCCTTAACCAACATCCAACGCTTAAAATTATCGCATCGAAAACCGGAAGATTTTGCTGCAGAAGATCATCGAAAAATCTTTTTGGGTATGGCCCGTGATATTCGCGTCATTATTATTAAGCTTGCGGACCGACTTCATAATATGCGAACGCTTCAAGCGCTTTCCCCGATCAGACAAAAAGTGCTAGCGAAAGAATCTTTAGAGGTTTTTGCCCCGATTGCCCATCGTTTGGGAATGTTTGAAATTAAAACCGAACTTGAAGATTTATCGATTCAGTATCTTCAACCTGAAAAATATCAAATGGTGATCGAACAACTTGATAAACGCACAAAAAATCGAGAAAAATCGCTAGATGAAGTTAAGAAGAAAATCGCCGACATGTTACTACAATATAAGCTACAGTTTTCAATTGAAAGTCGAGTGAAAGGGATTTATTCAATTTATCGAAAGGTGTTTATCCAAGAACATAATTTCGATGAAATTTATGATATTCTTGCCATTCGATTAATCACCGATACGGTTGCCCATTGTTACGAAATTCTTGGATATATTCACACGATTTTTACCCCCATTTCCAATCGCTTTAAGGATTATATTGCAGCACCGAAACCGAATTTATATCAATCGTTACATACCACGATTATTGCCAAGGATGGGCAAGTTTTTGAAGTACAAATTCGGACGAAAGAAATGGATGCCTTAGCCGAAACCGGTGTTGCCGCGCATTGGCGTTATAAAGAAGGCACCAACTATAGTCCGCAAAAAGAACAAAAAGAAATCGAAGAAAAATTGTTTTGGTTCCGGGATTTTATTTCTCTAGCGGATAAAGAAGGCGATGCCAAAGAAGTCATGGAAAACCTTCAAAAAGATATTTTTGAATCTCAAGTTTACGTCTTTACGCCGAAAGGCAAACTCGTTGAACTTCCCAACGGATCAACCCCATTAGATTTTGCATACCGGGTTCATACCGGGGTTGGGCATAGCGCGGTGGGTGGCATTGTCAATGGATCCTTGGTGCCCTTAAGTACTATTTTAAGAACAGGTGATGTTATCGAAATTCGGACCTCCAACGCATCCCCCGGTCCGAACGAGGGATGGTTAAAAATTGCTTATACGGCAACAGCAAAAAACCATATTCGTAAATTCTTACAAAAGAAAAATAATGATATGGTTCGTGACGAAAAGATCATTAAAGGTAAAGACAATTGTGTCGATGCTTTCCGTGAACACGGGATTCAAGAAAAAGAAATGATGACACTGGTCAATCAACCCAAAGTCCTCCAAAAATTTGAAATGGCAACGTTGGATGATTTATTCATCGGCATGAATAATCGTAATCCAGCACCGGCTGCCATCATTGAGTTTTTAAACATCAAGAAGAAAAATCTATTCTCGCTTGGCAAAAAACCAATCAATACGAATAAGGCAACGGTCCTGGTTCCTTCTGCTGGGCAAGTGGCGATTTCATTAGGCAGTTGCTGCACACCGATTCCAGGTGATGATATTGTCGGTTTCATTACCAAAGGTAAAGGCATTACCGTTCACCGGATTCACTGCCCAAATCTGACAGCTCAGAAAAATCGATTGACGGAAGTTTTTTGGAATGATCAACTTGAAGCGCATCCGCACCCGGTTGATATTCGCGTAGAAAGCAATGACCGCACCAACCTTCTCATCGATATCATGGGCGTCTTCTCTCAATTAAAAGTATCTGTGACCAATCTCAATGCAACGACCCACCCGACGACCTTAACCGCAACCGTGAATTTAACGATTATGGTGGCAGATGCGAAGCGACTTAATGACATTTTTAATGTATTATTAAATGTAGCTGGTGTCTATCAAATTCACCGCGTCATTCATTAGAAAGAGGAAATATGGACATTAAATTACCCAAAGGAACCAAAGATATTTATTTGGCGGAAGCAGAAGCTTTTGAACAAGTGGAAGCAGCCCTGATTAATGTTGCAAAAATGTATAGTTATTCTGCAATCAGAACCCCGATTTTTGAACACACAGAATTGTTTACCCGTTCCGTGGGCGATAGCAGCGACATCGTGAGAAAAGAAATGTACACCTTTGTGGATAAAGGTGACCGTTCATTATCGCTACGGCCAGAGATGACTGCAGGGGTTATTCGATCGGTGGTCGAAAACAAGTTAGATGTCACCGCTGATCTTCCGTTAAAACTCTATTATGTTGGTCCCGCTTTTCGTTATGAACGTCCTCAACTCGGACGATACCGGCAATTTCATCAATTTGGTGTTGAAAATATTGGGATTACCTCACCTTTTTCAGTTGCCGAAACGATTTCATTAGGTGTGACTGCTTTCACCGTGATGGGTTTTAAATCGGTGACCGTGAAGATCAATTCCTTAGGCGATCAAACGACCAGAGACCGATACCGGATTGCATTAAAATCTTATTACGAACCGCACCTAGCTTCAGTTTGTCCAGACTGCCAACAACGCTTTCAAAACAATCCATTAAGAATGTTGGATTGCAAAGTTCCCTCTGATCAACTGCTTGCAAAAAAAGCGCCAAATATCACCCAATTTTTATCTGATTCATCCAAAGCTTATTATGAGCAAGTCAAAAAAGGTTTACGTGGTTTAGCGGTGGATTATCAAGAAGATCCTCAATTGGTGCGTGGTTTAGACTATTATGCGGACTGTGTTTTTGAATTTCACATGGTGTCTGATAAAGGCCTTGATTACGGCGCATTAGGTGCTGGTGGCCAATACCCTAACTTGGTCAAAGAATTAGGCGGCCAAGATTTAAAATCCGTTGGCTTTGCATTTGGATTAGAACGCTTGATGGCGGTTTTAACGGATAGCGGGCGATTAGCCGACGTGAAGAATTTTACGGATATTTATATTATCTCGATGATGCAAGAAACTGATCTATATGCGTTAACCCTATCGCATCAATTCCGGCATACGAATTTTAGAACCGAACTCAATCTTGAGCATAAGTCCTTAAAAGCTTTGATTAAGGCGGCGGTTAAAAAAGAAGCGTTGTACGCAGTTATCATTGGTGATCAAGAAATGAAAGCAAATCAAGTCACAATTAAGAATTTACAAACCCAAGAACAACAACTTGTACCCGTCAATGAAGTGGTCCACTTGATGCAGCATCTTACCAATCAGGCAGGGCATTCACATGATGATGGTCATGGGAAAGAGGATAAAAAATGACGACATATCGCAGCCATTGGAATGGTGACATTCGTTTACAACACGTCGGCAAGACGGTCACGTTGGTCGGTTGGGTTCAACGCCAACGTAACTTAGGATCTTTATTGTTTATTGATTTACGGGATCGCACAGGTATCGTTCAATTGTTTGCCAAAGATCCGCGACTAGTTCCTGACTTAAAAAATGAATACTTGATTCAAGTGACCGGTGTGGTCATTAAAAAAGAAGTGGCCAACAAAACGCTTGCCACAGGAGAAATTGAAATTGATATTCAGAAGTTAACCGTGATCAACAGTTCAGAACCCTTACCGATGATTGTCGATGACGTTACAGATGCGGGTGAAGATATTCGTTTGCAATATCGTTATTTGGATTTACGTCGGGCCCCCATGCAGGCAACCTTAATGACCCGAAGCAAAATCATGAATGCTTTTCATCAATTTTTTTCCAAGCATCAATTTATCAATATTGAAACCCCATTACTTACCTTATCGACGCCTGGTGGGGCTCGTGATTTTTTGGTTCCCTCCCGCATTCATCCAGGCTCGTTTTATGCTTTACCGCAATCCCCACAAATCTATAAACAATTGTTAATGATTGGTGGCTTAGAAAGGTATTATCAAATCGCCCGTTGTTTTCGCGATGAAGATTTAAGAGCAGACCGCCAACCTGATTTTACGCAAATTGATATCGAAGCGTCGTTTTTAACCCAAGATGAATTTTTATCCTTGATGGAAGAAGGACTAAGTGAAGTCTTTTTTGCAGTCAAAGGGATTCGCTTACCTAAACCTTTTCCCCGTTTAACCTATGAAAAAGCGATGATGCTTTATGGAACGGATAAACCAGATCTTCGTTTTAATTTACCTTTATCCATCGTTCCTAAACCGATTGAAACCGCCTTTGCAAAAGCTGGTTTTGATACGACCCATATCAAGGGATTACGTTTACCGAATGCGGTATTGACGGTCACCCGCAAAGTACTCGATGAATGGGTGACGTTCCTCAAACCATTTGGGATCAAAGGTTTAGTGATGTTGAAACATGACCAAGGTCAATTACAAAGTTCATTCTTAAAGTTTATCGCCCCGGAAGCGGTTGCCACTTTACCGGACTTGCTTGGTTTAAAACCAGGAGATGTCTATTTGGTAGCCTCGCACCAAGATTTAACTGTCTTAAATACCGCCTTAGGCATCCTTCGCACCCGTAGTGCGAAATTACTTAATTTAATTGATCCTTCAGCCTTCGCGATTGCATGGGTGACTGATTTTCCTTTATTTGATCGTAACGAAGAAGGACAGTTGGTTGCCGCCCATCACCCGTTTACAAGGCCCCAAGACCAGGATTTAGCAAAACTAAAGACCCATCCCGAAAAAGTATTGGCCCAAGCTTATGACTTGGTCATTAATGGCTATGAAGCGGGTGGCGGTTCGATGCGGATTTATGACAAAACGATTCAAAAACAAATCTTTTCATTATTGGGGATGAGTGAAGACGCAATCCAAAAGAAATTCGGTTGGTTTATTCAAGCTTTCCAATATGGCACGCCACCCCATGGTGGGATTGCTTTTGGTCTTGATCGCTTAACCATGATCTTAACTGGAAACGATAACATCAAAGATGTCATCGCTTTCCCAAAAAATTTAAAAATGATTGGGCTACTAGAAGGTACACCGAATACGGTAGACACAAAACAACTGGATGAATTGTCCCTTCAAATCAAGGAGAAAAAATGAATATTGAATCATTAAGTGTAACGGCATTAAGAGCGTTGGCAATTGATGCAACCAACTTGGCAAAAAGTGGTCATCCAGGCATGCCAATTGGATCCGCTCCTGCAGTTTATACGTTATTTACGAAGCATTTTCAAAGTGATCCAAAAAACCCTAACTGGATTAACCGTGATCGCTTTATATTGTCTGCCGGTCATGCCAGTATGCTTTTGTACGGCATCCTTCATTTGGCAGGATATGATTTACCGCTCGACCAATTAAAGAAATTTAGACAACTCGGCAGTATCACCCCTGGGCACCCAGAAGTTCATTTAACCCCAGGCGTGGATGCAACGACCGGACCCCTTGGACAAGGATTAGCTCAAGCGGTCGGATTTGCACTTGCAGAACGTACACTAAGGGCGATGTATCCAACTGAAGGTTTGGTTGATCATTTCACCTATGTGTTAACGGGTGATGGCTGTTTACAAGAAGGGATTTCACAAGAATCAATCTCGTTTGCAGGTCATCAAAAATTAAACAAATTAATTTTATTTTATGATGCCAATGATGTCACCTTGGATGGCCCGTTATCGATGTCTTTTTCCGAAGATGTTAAAAAGCGTTTTCAAGCATCCGGATGGCAAGTGATTGTCGTGACCGATGGCAATGATTTGATTGCCATAGATAAAGCAATTCGCAAAGCAAAACGTAGTCAAGATAAACCGACGTTGATTCTGATGAAAACCATCATCGGCCAAGGCTCAAAAAACCAAGGAACGTATAAAGTTCATGGTAATCCCTTAGGTGTAGAAGATGGCCAAACCGCCAAATTAAGTTATGGTTGGAACCACCCAGAATTTTATGTTCCCCAAGAAGTCTATGATCATTTTCAAACCACCTTTGCAAAACGAGGGAAAAATAAATTTCGAAAATGGAATCGGTTATTGAATGATCTCAAAGCATCCCAACCTAAAATGTATGAGCAGTTTATCCAAGGTGATCAACTCGCCTTTGTCCAAGGTTTACCACAACCATTAATCTCGTTTCCAGCCGGATACAAGGATGCAACTAGAAACAGTTCTTTACAAGTTCTCAATGCATTGTCTCCTCGCTTACCGATGATGGTAGGCGGCAGTGCTGATGTTGCCAAATCTGTGATGACCACGATGGCGAATGCAGTGGATATGACTGCCACGCAACCGCAAGGTAAAAACATCAATTTTGGTATTCGTGAATTTGCCATGGCGGCCATTCAAAATGGAATGATGTTACATCGCGGATTAAGAGTTTATACAGGAACCTTCCTTGCATTTGCGGATTATATGAAACCGGCAATTCGTTTAGCAGCCCTCAGTCATATCCCATCCATCTTTGTTTTTTCTCACGACTCGGTGGCATTAGGAGAAGACGGACCTACTCACCAACCGATTGATCAATTGGCAATGTTAAGAGCGATCCCACATTTGAATGTCATTCGCCCTGCGGATGCTAATGAAACCCATGCCGCTTGGATACAAGCAATTGGGGAAACGCATCGGCCAACTGCAATCATCTTAACCCGTCAAACCGTACCTTTATTAGCGGGATCGACCTTTGAAAAAGCGATCGTTGGTGCATATGAAGTGTCACCAAGTATGCAGCCAACGGATTGGACATTGGTTGCAACCGGATCAGAAGTTTCACTTGCGGTAGAAACCCAAAAATTGTTGTTAGCCAATCACATTCAAATTCGCGTCGTTTCGATGCCTTCGATGAATCAATACCTCGCTTTACCGCTTGCAACCCAACTTGCGTTGCGTCTCGTACGTGACAAAACGATTACGTTAGAAGCACTATCGACCTTTGGGTGGAGTCAAATTGGCGCATATAATTTAGGGATCGACACCTTCGGCCAATCTGCACCCGGACCAATTGTCATGGCGCATTATGGGATGACACCGGATGCGGTCGCCAAAAAAATCACGACTTTTATTCAAGCAAAAAGGTAACGTGGTAAAATAGATTTATGGCACAGTACGTCAGAATTAATAATTATTCTAAACTTGGTGGGATGAATTTATCCAATCAAGTTTTTTACCAAATTGCAGAGTATGCGACCAACAAAGTGCGTGGCGCAAAAGTTTCTCCTCAAACCTCACGATTTAA
>CAMBSI010000002.1 GCA_945870555.1 Staphylococcus epidermidis
TAGTTTCACCATTAAACAAGGACAATACGTTGCGTTAATGGGCCATAATGGTTCCGGTAAATCGACGTTAGCGAAATTACTTGCGGGTTTACTTGAGTTAAAACAAGGGACAATCGTGATTGATCAATTATTGCTATCGTCCAAACATATCAAAGAAATTCGAAAAAAATTAGGCATTGTTTTTCAAAACCCAGACAATCAATTTATTGGTGCTACCGTCGCAGATGATATTGCCTTTGGATTAGAAAATCGCCAAATTCCTTCCAGCCAAATGCAAGGATTGATCGATCGTTATGCCAGTCAAGTCGGTATGAAAGACTTTTTACATCAAGAACCATCATCCTTATCAGGCGGCCAAAAACAACGTGTTGCGATTGCAGGCGTTCTTGCCATGCAACCCAAAATTTTGTTATTAGATGAAGCAACGGCGATGCTCGATCCAAAAGGGAAAAAGGAAATTCGGGATTTGATACTTGAATTAAGGACCAACTTTCCAGCGTTGACGATTATTGCCATTACTCATGATGTTGAAGAAGTTATCCTTGCGGATGAGGTGTTGGTTTTAAAAGATGGGATGTTGGCCTACCAAGGCTTACCGTTTGCATTATTTAAAGACCAAAAACTCGTGCAATCCCTTCACCTAAACTTACCGTTTTCGTTTCAATTACTGGCACAATTAACTACCCGCAAACCAACCGACCTTCTTGATATGGATGCATGGGCAAAATCATTATGGCGATAAATATAAATCATGTTTTTCACATTTATTCTCAAAAAACGCCTTTTCAATTTGAGGCGTTACATGACGTTAGTCTGACGATTCAAGAAGGTAGTTTCACCGCATTGATTGGTCACACCGGAAGTGGCAAATCCACCCTCATTCAACATATCAATGCCTTGTTGTTACCAACCGCTGGTTCTTTACAAGTCAACGGCATCACAATTGAAGCTAACCGATTACCTAAACAAGTTAAAAAAATTAGACAATATGCTGGCGTTGTTTTTCAGTTTCCTGAAGCTCAACTGTTTGAAGAAACCGTGGAACAAGATGTCATGTTTGGCCCACTAAATTTTGGCTTAACTAAAGAACAGGCGAAGCAACGGGCGAGTGTAGCATTAGAACAAGTCGGTTTGAATGCAACGTTTCTTTCACGATCTCCTTTTGAATTATCCGGTGGTGAACGCCGGCGTGTTGCGATTGCAGGCATCTTGGCGATGCAACCAAAAGTGTTAATTTTGGATGAACCAACTGCCGGGTTGGATGCCCAAGGTGCAAACCTGATGATGGACTTATTTACGAAGTTACATCAACAAGGATTGACGATTATACTGGTTACCCATGATATGGATCTTGTCCTAAAGTATGCAAGCCATGTCATCGTCATGGATCAAGGGAGAGTCAAGATTCAAACAGATCCAGAAACGCTTTTTTACGGCAGCCATGATGTTCATGTTGAAAAACCTCAATTGGTAAAATTGGTTCAAGCGTGTTTAGGCCGAGGCATGCCTTTACCTTTAAAACGTTATCGAACCCTTGAAAAATTTGTTCAGGATGTGAAGGGGATCACTTCATGACCACGATGTCCATTGGCCGTTATGTTCCCTATCCATCCTTCATGCACCGGTTAGATCCGCGTCTTAAACTCTTTGGCATGATTGGTTTTATGGTGACGATCTTTTTAAGATTTTCATCGGTTTGGACAGACTTAGCTTTTTATGGATTGATCTTTATCGCCATGGTCATCCTGATGAGGATCACCCATCTTAAACTTAGACAGTTATTCAAACAACTTAAGGCACTTTGGATCATGTTGATCTTTTTGTTTTTCATCAACTTGCTCCTACCGAATACCCAAACGATTGCCACTTACTTTAATTTATGGGGCATCAAAATTTATTACGCTGCCATTATCCAAACGTTTTATATTGTGATGCGATTGGTATTAATGATTGCCTTAACCCTTATTCTCACGGCGTCAACGAGACCGCTTGATTTAACCTACGCGATTGAATGGTATTTGACACCTTTTAAAGTCATTCGATTTCCAACCCATGAAGTTGCGATGACGATGAGTATTGCGTTAAGGTTTATCCCTACATTGTTAGATGAGACCCTTCGCATCATGAAAGCCCAAGCATCAAGAGGGGTTGATTTTGTTCATGGTAAACTCAATGAAAAAATTCGCGCCATGGTATCCCTCATCGTGCCTTTATTTATTTCTGCTTTTCAACGGAGTGAAGAATTGGCAAATGCCATGGAAGCAAGAGGTTATAACCCAAGTGCAAAACGGACAAGGTATCGTCAACTTCATTGGCATCTTCGCGATAGTATGGCATTCTTTTTCATCCTAACGTACGCGATTGGCATCCTGTATTTGAACTCGATTGGGTTCACGTTACCAATTTAAAACATGCAACGATTCTTAGGTACATTGAGTTTTCATGGTCAACCCTTCCAAGGTTGGCAAACCCAAAAAGAGGGGCGTTCCATTCAAGAACAAGTTGAAAAGACACTTTCAATGATGCTCAACCAAGCCATCCATGTCCACGGCGCGTCGCGAACCGATGCGGGGGTTCATGCAAGAGGATTTGTTTTTCATTTCGATGCGGTGACGCAGTTAACGACCAAAAAAATGCTCCTTGGTTTTAATCGGATGGTAGATCCCCATATCCTATTAAAACAGTTAAAAAAAGTCCCAACTCGTTTTGAGGCAAGATATCAACATTCAAAGAAAACTTATACCTATCAAATTCTTCAAGGTGAACGCGATCCGTTTTTGAAAGATGTGGTCATGCATGTTCCTTTCAAACTTTCCATCACCAAACTAAAAGAAGTTGGAAAACTGTTTGTTGGTGAACATAACTTTCAAAATTTCACAACCAAAAAGGAAGATGGTGCTTTTTTCATCCGGACGATTTATCAATGCAAGACGAGTGTCTCGGGTCGATTAATTAAGTTAACCTTTGTCGGCGATGGCTTCATGACCTATATGGTGAGGATGATGGTTGGGACGATGATCGCCTATGCGCAAAGTAAAATCTCACTCGATACCATTCGCCAATCCTTAGCAAAACCATCCAAAGGAAATTTATCATTTAAGGCTGAACCACAAGGTTTAACCTTGGAAAAGGTGGCGTATGAAAAATAAATTAGATTATTGTTACCATTCTCATACGATGCGCTGTGGGCACGCCTATGGCACGGATGAAGAGTATGTGAAAGCCGCCATCGCCAATGGATTCAAGGTGATTGGTTTTTCTGATCACATTTTCTTTCCAGGGATTTCTCAGCCCGGCACACGAGGAGAATATAGCCAACTCGAAGACTATAAACAAAGCGTGCTCCAATTAAAAAAACAATACGCGAAACAGATTCAAGTTCACTTAGGATTTGAAGCGGAATATTACCCAGTCTTTGATAAGTATTACCAAAGTTTAAAATTAGACCATGGGTTTGAATATTTGATCTTAGGTCAGCATTTTCGTTTGGTGAATAATCGATTTCCAATTTATTATGCATCCGTCAAAGATCCGGTGTTGATCCATGAATATGCTGATAGCATTGTCTCAGCGATGAAGACGGGTCTATTTTCTTACGTCGCCCATCCTGATCTTTATATGTTGGGTTATGCCGGTGGTTGGGATGAACACGCCCAGGCGGTGGCCCATCAGATTGCCAAAGCGTCCGTGACCTACAACGTCCCCTTAGAACTTAATCTTGGTGGGGTCAGCAGAGGTTTGATGATGATTCAAGGCGAATACCGTTACCCTTATCCTTATGAAGGATTTTGGAAAATCGCCAAGGAGCATGAGGTCACCACGATCATAGGTTTAGATGCTCATGCCCCTGATGCATATCAAGTAAATAAATACCAAATGTTATTTGACATTGTTGATAAATATCAATTAAAAACGATTAACCGTCTCCATTTCAAGTGATATAATTTGAAGGAGCTGAGGTATTAGCATGGGACGAGCATATCAAGTCAGAGCATCATCCATGGCGGCAACCGCTGCAAAGCGGTCTGCGCTTTTCATGCGGGCATCAAAAGAAATTTATATGGCGGCAAAAAACGGGGTCGCCGACCCAGAAAGCAATCTCCCCCTCAGAGCAGCAATTGATAAATATCGCGCATTAAATGTGACCCGTGAAGTCATTGATCGCGCCATTAAGAAAGCTGCGGGTGGAGAAGTTGAGGCTTATAACGCAGGACGTTATGAAGCATTTGGTCCAGGTGGATGTTATCTGATTGTGGATACATTAACGGACAATATTAACCGGGCAATTTCTGAAGTTCGATCATCGATTACCAAACGTAATGGAAAAATGGGGTCCGTCTTATTCAACTTTAATGAAGTTGGTCAATTTGTCTTTTTGGGTCAAAACCATGCGAATGTGGAGGAACAACTCATCCTCGGGGATGTCGATGTCCAACAAATTCAAGTTCACGATACTCAACTTGAGGTTTTGGTGAGTCCAACGAGTTACGCCCAAGCGAGAAAAATTTTAGAAGCAATGGGGGTCAAAACCTTTATTGCTGCAGAAATCACCCTCATTCCGAATGAAACCGTGACCTTAGAAGGTGAGAATTTACAACTTTTTAAGCAATTATTGGATGTTTTGGATGAATTACAAGATGTTCAAAACGTCTACCATAACGTGGAGTTATAGACCACTGCATTTCGCTTGTTTTCATTGACTTTTATCGGTTTGATTAGTATTATTTATGTCGGCGCTTTATACAAGCATTTCAAATTTGTTATTTGTAAAGCTTCAGCTCAGGAGGACTCCTTATGCAACGTCAAACGACCTTTGCAAAACCCGCAACTGTCACTCACAAATGGTATCTCGTGGATGCCACTGGTTTACCCCTTGGTAGACTTGCTTCCAAACTCGCCCTAATTTTAATGGGTAAAAACAAAGCCACTTACACCCCAAATGTAGATGGTGGAGATTTTATCGTTGTGATTAATGCTGAAAAGGTTGCACTTTCTGGCGACAAAGTCGACAACAAAAAATACTATAATAACTCACAATATGTTGGTGGTTTACGTACAAGAACCGCCGGTGTCATGTTAAAAGATTACCCAGAAGAAATGTTAGAACGTTCCGTTTGGGGTATGTTACCAAAAGGTAGATTAGGTAAAGTGATTCATGGTAAATTGTTTGTTTATCGTGGACCAAAGCATGAACACGAAGCGCAAAAGCCTGAAGTCTTAAAGATCACCTTATAAGGAGAAACATATGGCAACCAAGAAAAAAGAAGTGACCAAGTATTACGGCACCGGCCGCCGCAAGTCTTCAAAAGCTCGCGTCTATTTAATGGATGGCAAGGGTGCAATTACGGTCAATGGACGTCCTGTGGACGAATACATGCCATATGACACTTTAGTCATGGACTTAAAGCAACCACTCGTTATTTCAAACAATGCCGATAAGTACGATGTTGAAGCAACGGTCGTTGGTGGTGGTTTCACTGGTCAAGCTGGTGCAATCCGTTTAGGGATTGCTCGCGCATTATTAGAATCCGGTTCCGAAAGAACACCTTTAAAAGTAGCAGGTATGTTAACCCGTAACCCACGCGTCAAAGAACGTAAAAAATACGGTCTTAAAGCTGCACGTCGCGCACCACAATTTACGAAACGTTAATTTGTTTCCCCCGATTCGGCAGCAATGTCAATCGTAAGGATATATACCTAGGCTTTATGGTTTCCATAACCTAGGGAGATGGGCCGTTAGCTCAGTTGGTTAGAGCACGCCCCTGATAAGGGCGAGGTCGATAGTTCGAATCTATTACGGCCCACCATCAACGCCAAAGAAACTGTAGTGCAAACTACAGTTTTATTTTAAAAAAATGATAAAAACCCTCACAGACAAAGTATTTTTAAAACGATTCTTCAGCATCAGCTTTCCGGTGATGATTCAAATGCTCGTTTCCTTTTTTGTCACGTTTATTGATAATGTGATGGTTGGCGGTATTTCAGACGATGTCGTGGGTGCAGTTTTTTCTGTCAATCAAATATCTTTTTTCTTTTGGGTGATGACGTACGGTTTGTTATCCGGAGCGGCGATTTATGTTCAACAATTCTCAGGTTCTAAAGATGCCACCCATCTTCAACAATCGGTGCGATATAAAATCTATATTGCTTTCTTGTTTATGATGGTCTTTATACCTTTGATTTTACTCTTTGGTCAAGATATCGTCTCTTACTACACCCGTTCAAGTAGTAACCAAGACGCCATCATTGAACAAGCTTTACAGTATTTGCCAATCATCATCGCCTCTTACATACCCTTTATGATTTCCAATATTTATGGATCAACCTTTAGGGAAATCGGTAAAACCAAACTTCCGGTTTTGATTAGTGTGATTGCATTGATTACGAATGCAACTCTCAACTATGTATTCATCTATATTGTTAAAAATGGCATTGTTGGTGTTGGTTATGCAACCTTAATTGCGCGCATTGTTGAAATGGCATTATTGATCATCATTTCTCACGCAAAAAAGGAAACCTTTACGAAAAACTTATATCGGTCTTGGCGTGTTGACGCTAAACTGGTCAAGGCAATCAATGGCAAAACCATCGTTATGCTCATTAATGAAACCCTCTGGTCTGGTGGGGTTGTCATGCAACAGCTTGCACTCGCATCCAGAGTTAATGTATTGTCGACTTTATCGATCGTTGCGACCACCACCGAAATTTTTGGCATCATTTGGGCAGGCCTTGCGGTGGGCGTTGGGGTCATGCTTGGGACAACCTTAGGTGAAGGAAAAGTAGAAGAAGCGAAAATCCTATCCAAAAAACTGATTTGGATGGGCATTAGTATTGCCCTAATGTTAGGTTTTATCATGTTTTGGTTAGCACCAATCGTTCCTCAATTATGGACATCGGTTGATGTTGGACAACAAGCAATGGCGACCTCAATCCTAAGAATCTATATGTTTTTCCTTCCTTTTTTCAGTATTGCGAATGTCACTTATCACACCTTGCGTTCCGGAGGAAAAACCTCTCAAGCACTCTTATTAGATGGCATGGTGATGTGGTTAGGTACGGTCCCATTAGCTTGGGTAATCGCAATTTATACAAACATTCCATTGGTCTATATGTGGTCCATCATCCAAGGTATCGATTTATTGAAAGCAAGTTTTGGTCTTTATCTTGTTGGGCGGTATGATTGGGCAAAAAATTTAACCAATCCATTTGCAAAAAAATCCAAGACGATGCCCCTTTCAAATTGAATTAACCCCGTTGGTTTGTTATCATTAAATATCGCGGACACTTAGCTCAGCTGGGAGAGCGTTTCCTTCACACGGAAGAGGTCACAGGTTCGATCCCTGTAGTGTCCACCAGATGCCGTCATAGCTCAATTGGCAGAGCAATTGATTTGTAATCAATAGGTTGTAGGTTCGAGTCCTATTGACGGCACCACGTTGCCACTTGGGGATATGGCGAAATTGGCAGACGCGTTGGACTTAGAATCCAATGGGCAACCGTGCAGGTTCAAATCCTGTTATCCCCACCAATCTTTGAAAACATGAATCCATTTACTAAGAATTTTCTAATCTTGAATTGGCATGTTTTGGTGGTTACCTGTGTGGTGATCATCAACGCCATACGCCACGTTCAAAATCAACCACAAATTCAATGACCCTAACACTCATTTGTGAAATCGGTTAAGATATATTTAATGAGAACGTTTAGTTTTTTGCTATACCCGTCAATTGTGTTATGGATAGGTTTGGTAATCCTCGCTACTATTTTTTTAATCTTTTTCTTTGTACGTTTTATTATGACGATGGCCTTTTCAAGGCGTTTTGATTTTCACCCCCATCTAAAATATTTTACGATTAAAGATTTCCCTGATATGGACATGGATCCGATTGAATTTAAGAATCAACGCGGAGATATGCTCCGAGGTGGATTTTATTATGATGACCTTCAACAACCTCATCAAAAAATCATGGTTTTTTCTCATGGAAGTGGACCAGGCCACCAAGCATATACGCATTTAATTCATACCTTTGTTAAAAAAGGGTATGTTGTTTTTGCCTACGATAACACCGGGTGTGGCTTATCCGAAGGCAAATCCATGCTTGGTATACCTCAAGCCATCCTTGACTTAAAAGATGCATTGATCTATTTAGAAAAAACAACCTATGCGACATTACCTAAAACCTTAATGGGACATTCTTGGGGTGCGTATGCAGTACTCAGAGCCGCTCGCATGCATGTGAAAATTGAAAAGATCATTAGCATTGCACCATTTAATGATGTCAGTGAAATGTTGGGAAAATATATCCCTTGGATTCGAGCATTTAAACGATTTGTAAATCTTCATAATCGCATGATGTTTGGCAAGCTTTCCAAGCCTACAAGTTCGGAATTATTAGCCACCACCACAACCAAGATACTTTTGATCGCGGGTGAAAAGGATGATGACGTACCATTAAAAGGCAACTACGATTTATTTGTTCAATCTAAAAATCCATTAAACAAAGTGTATTTGGCAAAGAATCACCGTCACAATCCCTATTTGAGTTTTCGAGCAGAGACGTATGTCATCGATACGATTTTAAAAGGAACCTTAACGTTATCCAAAGAAAAAGATCAAAATGTCTTGCATACGTTCTTCAATAGCCTTGATTATCAACACGTTGGTGAGCATGATCCACACATCATCGACATGATCGAAAACTTCTAAATTGTCTATACTTTTTTTGTAATCACTATACAATAAAGTTGAGGTATAAAAAAATGGAAGGTAAATCTTACTTTTTAAAGAAAAGAGGCGGAGTTATTCTTTTTTCTCTTTTGGCAGCATTGTCTGGTGTTTTTGGCATTTTTATTCAACAAAACGCCTATTCTTTATCGAGTGGTGATGCTAAAACCAAGCAAATGGAAAAAATCATTACCATCGAAGAAAATGGGGATGTTCATTTTCAAGAAAATCTTAGTCGATTTTTTTCAACCCAAGTTTTTTACCAAGACATATATTACACGTCCGATCATGAAGACGTTCCCAAGGGTGTTGCGACACCTGGCTTTGATACAACCCGATTTGCAACGAGCATTTATGATACGAATGATAACTTGATGATTGCAAGTGAAGGTGAAGCAGTCACGAGCACCTATGCAGGTTATAATCTCATCTTGGGATATTCCTGGGATTCGAATAGCCGCGATGAATTTGATGACCCGATCGAAACGATTGATAATGAATCAGTTGCTTGGTTTCATTACAACCAAGGTATTTGGGGAGACATTCGAATTGAAAATGATTATTGGATCAACGGTGTTGCTTTAAAGTATGCGGACACCGCAGAATTCTTTTGGGTGATTGCTGCCACCGATAATATGCAGACGGAAAACATCGATGTTCAAGTTGTCTTACCTGGTATCAATTTGGATGTTGACCTTGTCGATGCCTACATCAATGGCTCATCCTTAGCATCGATTCATCACATTGGTGTCAACGACGCTGGTCAAACCTATGTTCACATCAAAGCCGATCGCCTTTATCCAGACGAATACATCACCACACGCATTAACTTTCCAGCCGATCGCTTGGTGATTGATGCCGATCAAGATAATCTTTATGGCAATGATGTCAGTGATTACACGATTGCAAACGGAAAACCACACTTAGAAAATGTGGCAACCTATGAAGCGGAAAGAGCTGCCAATCGTCAAATTTATCAATTTGCAGACATTATCGGTATTTCCATCCTTGTCATTGTCATCGCATTTTCCGCTTGGAAAATCCGTGATATTTATCTCAAGTATGATAAAGAACATGCCACCGATTTTTATGGAGAATATTACCGTGAATTACCTGCCCAATATGGGCCGGCCATCATGGGCTATTTGTATCGATTTAAGGAAGTTGCAAAAGATGATGTGACCGCCACATTAATGGATTTGATTCGCAGAAAATTTATTTTATTGGATGCTGGCACGGAATCGTTAACGGAAACGAAAGTTAATTACGTGATGAAGCTCAATAAAGAATCCGATCAAACCAAATTACTCGCCCACGAAAAGCAATTGATTCAATGGTTCTTTGGTTTAGTCGCGGGCGGAGATACGTTATCGTTAAACCAACTCGAAGCATTTACGAAAAAAGAAAACCAAGCCGTTCGCTACATGACCGAAAATCAATCATTCAACCGCGCTGTGGTTACTGCAGCTCAAAGTGAATCCTTATTTGATAACGTCAAAGAACCAGCACAAAAAAACGGAGCAATTCTAGGATTAACCGTTTTGCTTGGGATCGGATTCATCTTAACCAGATACCTCTTGGTGCTTGGTTCCTACACAGGTATCATTGGTGGGATTCTTTTTGGTCTATCGATTCTCTTTGGTTCTTATCTCAATTCAATTGAAAGACGTTCAAAGAAAGGCAACGAAGATTTTGTGCGGTGGAGAGCATTTGAAAAATTCCTTAAGGAGTTTACAAATATTAAAGATTATCCAATGCCAGGGATGACCATTTGGGAACATTACATGGTTTATGCGACTGCCTTTGGGATCGCAGATTTGGTGGAAAAACAAATTCGATTCAAATACCAACAACTCAATCAAACCAATGAGTTAAACAAATCAGCAACCTTCCGTTATCCTGGATTTTACCTTCATTCGAATCGGATGATGGCTCGCTCGTTTGTTAGTGCCCAACAAACCATTACTCAAGCTCAGGCTCAACGAAACAATTCTTCCGGTCGCGGTGGCGGTGGATTTGGTGGCGGTGGCGGTTCTAGAGGTGGTGGTGGTAGCGGTGTAAGAATTCGCTAACCTTAACTAAAGAATTACTATCTATTCAAAAAAATCGTGTTAAAATTAATTTCAAGGAGAAAATAAAATGGGATTTTTAATTACATTTGGCGTCATTCTTGTCATCATTGTTATCGTTGGAGCCTGGGTTATTGGTGTTTATAACACCTTGGTTCAATCAAGAAACAAGGTCAAGAATTCATGGTCACAAATTGACGTTCAATTAAAGCGTCGTTTTGATTTGATTCCAAACATTGTTGAAACGGTTAAGGGCTATGCAAAGCAAGAAAAAGACATTTTTATGAACTTTGCAGACGCTCGTAAAATGTATGACAAGGGATCGAATACTGGCAACGTTGGGGAAATGGCACAAGCAAACTCGATGTTAGGTCAAACCTTAGGTAGACTTGCAGTTGTCGTCGAACAATACCCTGTCCTAAAAGCTGACCAAGGTTTCTTAAAACTTCAAGACACCTTAAAGGACACAGAAGACAAAATTTCCTTTACCCGTCAATTTTATAACGATGTGGTTTTGTCTTATAACAATCGCCGTGAAGTGTTCCCTTCAAATATCATCGCCAATGCTTTCAAATTTAAGGAAGCTGAACTCTTTAAATTAGATGATGTTGCAGAACGTAAATCAGTCAAAGTTGCTTTCTAAATACAACGAAACCCTCAATTTTAAAACCCTTTCGTCATCGAAAGGGTTTTTTCTTTGTGTTAAAATAACCTCATGAAAACTTTCCTATTTAAAAAAAATGACACGCTCGGTTATCGCCTTGAAATACTCTTTTGGACTTGGTGGGAAAAACCATTCATTCGTTTTCTGTTTGTTGGGGCGATCAACACAGGCCTTGGGTATTTAACTACGTTAGCACTTCGTTACACCTGGTTTATGGATGAACCAAAATGGTTGGTTTTACCATGGAGTGAACAACCGATTCTTGATGTATCAAACACGATCATGTTCATCATATTATTTCCGGTTTCCTATACCTTACAAACGCTGCTGTCATTTCGAACCAGGTGGCAAGTTAAAAGACTATTGATCTACCCCTTATCAAGCATTCCAAATTACCTTTTGCAACAAGGTTTCATCTTCATCTTTGAAACGTGGTTTGGTTTGCCCTTTGAAATTGCGTATGCTTTTTCGGCAATCCTGCCCATTCCAATCATGTATGTGATTATTCGTTTTTTTGTGGTTGCGAAACCAAAGTCATCACTTTAGATTTGCAATTTGAGTATCAAAGGTTTCAATTTGCTGTTCGACTTTAAGTTCGGCAAATTGATTCATGTATAACTTATGGTAAACACCTTTTTTGAGCATCAATGTTCGGTGACTACCATCTTCGATAATCTTACCTGAAGACATCACCAAAATACGATCAGCATCAACCACGGTTGAAAGTCGGTGGGCGATGATAATTGACGTTCTACCTTTTAACGTTTGATTGACTGCTTTTTGGATCATCGCTTCGGTTTCGGTATCAATCGATGAGGTTGCTTCATCCAAAATCATGATACTTGGATTACGCACAATCGCCCTAGCAAAGGCAATGAGTTGTTTTTGGCCGACGGATAAATCACTCCCGGCATCGCGTAGGATGGTGTCATAACCCTTTGGTAACGCCATGATAAATTCATGGGCACCAACTGCTTGACTTGCCTTCAGTATGTCATCTTCGGTTGCATTCAATTTTCCATAGGCGATGTTTTTCCGAATGGTACCAGAAAAGATAAAAGGGGTTTGTTGCACATAACCGATGTGGTGGCGTAACCAGCCCACTGACCGAGTACGATAATCCTCCCCATCGATTTTTAATTCTCCTAAAGATGGTTCATAAAATCGGCACAAGAGATTGACGGTGGTGGATTTACCACTTCCGGTTTCCCCAACAATTGCCACCGTTTGCCCGCGAGGGATGGTTAAGTTCATTTGGTGAATGATTTCTACACCAGGATTGTATGAAAAGGAAACATTCTTAAATTCAATGTCACCTTTCATTGGTTCATAAGCGAGGACATTTGGGTTAAGTAGCGACCCATATTTTTTTTCAACCTCAGCAGTATCCACAATGATGGGTTTGGTTTCAATCAGGGAAAGGATTTTTTCAACAGACGATTGTGATGCCATCAACTCGGTAAACAAATCGACGAATTCTTGAATGGGGTTATAAAGTGAAGAAACAAAACCGATGAAGAGGACAAAAATGGAAACATCATAAATAATCGTGTTGTTTAACATTAATGCTGATCCAACAAACACTACAATCGCAGTTGTAATCGAGGATATCAAGGTAACCGAAGGATAAAAGAAAGCTTGAGTTTTTGCTGTCTTCCATGCTTTATCACGGATATCGGTGACAATATCATTGGCTTCTTTTTGGACGTTGGTTTCAATCGCCAATGTTTTAATGGTTTTTGCTCCGGCAATGACCTCTGCTAACCACGCAACATATTTAGAAAAAGCATTACGCGCATTTCTTGAAAGTTTTAAAATGCGAAATTGGAAAAAAGGAGCAATCACGATCATGATTGGAACCGTCGCAAGAAGAACAAGGGACATTTGCCAAGAGATGATAAACATCGTAATCAGAATAAAAACTAACTCAAACGTTATCCAAACAAATCGGGTAATACCCCAAGAAATCATATCTGAGATCTTACTTGTGTCGGATTGAAGCCTTGCGATTAACCAGCCTGAAGAGGTTTTATCAAAATATGCAAAAGAAAGTTTTTGTACTTGGGAAAAAGCATCTTCCCGAATATCGATATAAACTGACATTTCTAAATAATTGGTAATGAAAAAGAGTAAATAAATGGCGATGGCTCGGATGAAAATTCCAATAATGATAATGCCGATATACTGAAGAAAACTTAAGTTAAAGTCAAACCCGAATAGGAAATTAACCTCAATGATGAGATTATCAATTTGACTGGTTTCTAAAGAAGTTAAGGAACGAATAATCGCGCGGTTCAATAAAGGTACAAAGCTTCCATCATGAAAGGTAATCAATAACATCAAACCAAGCATCATCAGCAGTAACCAATAACGACGAAAGGCATACTTGGCAATTTTTCCCCAACTTGAAAAGTTAAGTTTCTTAGATAATGCTTCTTCTTCGAATGAAAAACTTGCCATGATTAAACCATCCTCGTTTGAATTTCAAAGATTCGTTTGTAAAGACCGGATTGATGAATTAACTGATCGTGGGTACCAATTTCTGCGATTTTGCCTTGATCCAAAACAATAATCTTATCCGCGTCTTTGGCGGTGGCAACACGATGCGTAATGATAAGTGTTGTCGATTGGAGTTGTCGTTGTTTTAATGCGGAACGAATATTCATATCCGTTTCGGTATCAACCGCGGATAAGGAATCATCAAAGACAAGGATGGGTGCTTTTGAAATAATCGTGCGAGCAATAACAAGTCGTTGCTTTTGTCCACCTGATAAAGTCACACCTTTTTCACCAACACGGGTGTCATAACCGTCTTTAAAATTGATGATCGATTTATGTATATCAGCAATTTGAGCTGCTTTTTGAATATCTTCAACCGACGCTTGACTATTTGCAATTTTTAAGTTGTTAATGATGGTTTTTGAAAATAAAAATGGTTCTTGTAAAACGGTCGCGATTTGCCTTCTTATATGTTCTTTGGCGATCGATTTTAATTCATGACCATCGATTTTTATTGAACCATTTGTATAGTCGTAAAGTCGTGTCAGTAAATGTGAAAGCGTTGATTTTCCCGAACCTGTTTTTCCCATGATGGCGACGGTTTCACCAGGTTTGATGGAAAGGTTAAAGTTTTTAATAACGACTTCATCACTATCATCATAGTTAAATGACATATCTTTAAACTCGATGCCGCCTTTAATCGTTGGACGAATGCCAGATTCGATATCTTCTAAGGGTTGATTTAGGATGATATTTAAACGATCAATGGATGCCATCGCTTGAGCTAAATTTGAAAGGGTCATCGCCACATCTCGGACTGGCCATACGACTTGACCTACGAATTGTAACGCCACCACAAATGTTCCCACAGATATATCACCCGTTACCGCAAGATAAACACCAAATACCGAGGTTAAGGCTATTTGACCGAATACCAAAATATCAGTAGAAGAAAAGAAGAAGGAACTCGTTAATCTCCACTTTATAAACTTTTTCTTGTAGTCTTTTAAATGATTTTTAAAATCTTCGATTTCATATGTCTCATTGTTATAAGCCTTGACCAACCGGATACCGGAAAGGGTTTCTTCAATTTTAGCCGAAACCAGTCCATCACTATCTTCCGTGATTTTAAAGAGTTTTCTAACCCTTTTGATTAAGGCAAAAGCATACAAGAACATGAAAGGAAGGACAATCGTACTTGATAATGCGATTTGCCATGAAACGGTCAACAAGATCGCAAAAGCAATTGTGGTAAGGAAAATGGTGTAGACAATTGAATTGACTTGTCTTACCAAGAAGTTGCGAACAATATCAAGGTCTTTGGTGCATGTCTGTATGAGATCGCCACTTTTATTTTTTTTGATGTAAGCATATGGAAGGCGTTCAATATGATAAAACAAGTCGAGTTGCAAGTCTCTTCCTAAGTTCACATCCATAAATCCTCGAATGAGAAGCCTAGAAAAGAACATCAAAGCACGAGATGCACCCAACAACAAGATGAACAAAGCCAATAACCACAAGTTGTCACGAAGATAAGTTTGACCACCTAATAAACCGGTTAAAAATGTGTCAATCGGTCCAGAAGGTGCAACACCTTGTAACGTATCAACAAGAATTTTTGTTGAAAAGTTTGCCAATAACAAAAAGGTTAAAGCAAAGAAAAGGATTAAAAAAGACAACAAATAACGTTTTCGATAACCTTTTGTAAAGCGGTAAAGTAAAGTTAAGTATTTCATGGTGATTTGTTAACCGAGAATTATTATACAACTTTCAATAAAGCGATGAGCATAAATGCCCATTAATCGCATTTTATCAATGAAAATCCTTCATAAGATAATGACTTCTTATGCTATAATAACTCCGGTTATTTGATACCATATGGATACAAATATTTCGAATGAACTAACGCCTAAAAAAACGAACTCATCAAAGAAATACAAATACAATTTGATGATCCTCTTTTTTGTCGCTTTTGGTTTTACAGCGTTTACTTTATTTACAGACGGAAACTTAAACGATGTCATTCAAGCATTTTCTCAAGCAAATTTATGGGTCATTCTTCTCATTTTAGTCGTCATGGCATTTAATATTTTCTTTGAAGCTATCATTCTTTTTATATTAGCTAGACTTTACACAACCCGTTACAATTTAAAAAAAGCATTAAATATCTTCTTTATTGGAGCATTCTTTTCTCACATTACGCCTTCTGCTTCGGGTGGTCAGTTTGCCCAAGCATATGCATTTAACAAACAAGGAATTGAAATTGCCAACGCAGCTTCTATCCTGGTGATGCATTTTTTACTTTCCCAAATTGCACAAATTATTTTTGGTTTAATTGCATTGCTATTTCGTTTAGAAAAGTTTTTGTCCATTACTGAAGTCGTTGAATTTGCAGGTTTATCTATACCGATCATTTATTTATCTCTATTGGGTTTTTTAGTCAATTTTCTTGTCATTTTCTTTATATTTGCACTCGCAAAATCAAAATTTCTCCACAAAACCATCGTCAATGGGATTGTTGCCTTGCTTGGCAAACTCAAGTTATTAAAAGATGCAAATAAGGTCAAGGCAAATCTCCAAGTCCAAATTGAAAACTTTAGAATCGAAAGTAAACGCCTTGGATCAAATACCCCAGTAACGATTGTATTGCTCTTGTTATCTTTTTTAAGATTAACCCTTTCCTATTCCATTCCTTACTTATCGGCATTAGCATTACCAACGATTGACTTAAGCCAAACCAATTTCTTTGATGGTATTTTCATGACTGCTTACTTGAATGTGATCATTTATTTTGCTCCACTTCCAGGTTCGGTTGGTTTTTCTGAATTCTTTTTCTCTTATTTGTTTCAAAGTTTATTTGGTGGATATAGCCAAACGATTGCCCCTCAATTAATATGGCGTGGCGTTACATTTTATTTGACATTAATTCTTGGTGCAATCAGTGTTGTAGCATTTAGACTTGGTAACAAAGGAACCAATCTTGCGCAGGGTGGAGACGCCTTCGTTGAACTGCAAAAATCCACAATTGAAATTCGACGCCAAACTGCTGAAATGATGATGTCCACCGGCGAAATGTCAACCGTCAACATGAGCAATCGTTTTTCAAAGATGGCAAGAGATTTTTTTGGCTTTAAACGGAAAAAAGTAGATCGATATGGGAACATTATTCATACGGATGAAATTAAGAAAAAAGATCTAAAAGATAAAAAATAGTCATGAAAATAGCACTTTTTAGTGATACCTTTCCTCCCGAAATCAACGGTGTTTCCGTCAGTGTCGGATTACATCAGAAAGTTTTATCTGACCAAGGTCATCAAGTCTTAGTCATCACGACAAATCCCTTCGGGAAAAAGACCGATATTCAAGACGGCATGATTCGCATTCCTGGGGTTGAATTAAAGAAACTTTATGGATATCGTTTGTCGAGTTTCTTTAATGCAAAGGCTTTTCAATTTATTCGCAAATGGAAACCCGATATCATCCATATTCACACGGATGCAGGCATTGGTATTTTTGGTAAAATTACTGCATTCTTTTTAAAATTACCAACGGTTGTAACCTATCATACGATGTATGAGGATTACACGCATTATGCTGGTTTCTTCAAAGGTTTAGCTGCAAAAGTGGTTAAGCAATTTTCCCGGTCTATTGCCGAGCAATGTACGGAATTTATTTCTCCTTCCAGTAAAACGAAAGACAAGATTAGAAGTTATGGTGTCAATCGGTTCATTAACATCGTTCCAACTGGTATTGATTTCTCTCGATTTAAAAAAGAGAATTTGAATTTAGAACAACTTGAAAAGATTAGAAATAAATGGGTTTTGCCAGGTGAAAAAGTTCTGTTGTCTTTGGGACGAGTAGCAAAAGAAAAGAGCATGGATTTAATCATTCAAGGTTTTAAGGAATATTTGAATTCCAATCCTCAACCTGTACGTCTATTAATGGTAGGAGATGGACCTGATCGGCACTCTTTAGTAGAATTGACTAAAAATCTTGGCATCGAAAAACACGTAAGTTTTGTTGGGTCTGTACCGATTCAAGAAGTTCCATTTTTTTATCAAATCGCTGATGTTTTTGTCTCAGCAAGTTTGACCGAAACCCAAGGTTTAACCTTTATGGAAGCGATGGCATCTGACCGATTTGTTTTATGCCGATATGATGAAAATCTTGCTGAGTTAATTCGTCATCAAGTAACTGGTTTTATCTTTAGTGATGCTGGGGATTTTGCTAGACAAGTCCAAACCATATTTTCATTACCATCACTAAAACAAACCCAAATTAAACAAGCCTTGGCACTTGCGGTGAATCAATACTCATTGCCGCATTTCTATCAAAATCTAATAGAGGTATATCAACGTGCCACAAGGCAATACTGGTAAAATCATCGAGACGATTGTTTATAAGAAAAAGAAGATTCATATCCATTTTTCTTCTGGTGAATCCGTCATCGTCACACCTGACCAATATACCCAACAATACTTTTATGTTGGAAAAGTTATTGATTCCAATACATACAATCAAATTGTCACCGCAAGTGAAAATCAACCTTTTATTGATTATGGGTTTCGTCTATTAAGTAAAGGCCGATACACCGAATACCAAGTTCGGGAAAAACTCTATAAGCGTAAGGCAATTAAACCTCAAGTCGACCTCGTGATTGATCGTTTAAAGCAAGCTCATTTAATCGATGACCAAACCTTAATGATTGATTGGGTGAACCATTACCAAAAAAAAGGTTTTGGTTTTCGCGTGATAAAGCAAAAGTTAATTGAAAAGGGAATTGCTTCGGCAAAAATAGAAACCATCAACCTTGATATAAACCTTCAAAAAGAATCCTTGCGACTGTTGATTGATCAATTGAGTAAAAAATATAGTCGGCTGAGTCAACGACAAAAGAAAGAAAAAATGACGCAAGCTTTGATGGTGAGAGGATTTGATTCAAAAGATTTTGTCTTGTTGATTGAAGCATTACCTCAGCAAACGGAAGCAGAAGAAACTTTGAATCTCGAGATTGCTTATCAAAAGGCAGTAAGAATGTTTTCCAGAAGATTTGAGGGTCATGAATTTCAAGAGAAAGTCATTAACTTTCTGCTTCGTAAGGGCTATAATTATGCCAATATTAGAAGAAAGTTAAAGGAGTCCTCTCATGTTGATTAAAGATTTTAAAGATGGTCAATCCATTCGCCAAGCTTTTTTGGTGAGTCAAGTTAGCAAAGGTTTAACGGCATCAGGACAACCTTATTTAACCATTCAATTACAAGACAAATCCGGGCAAATTGAAGCTAAATTTTGGGATGTGAAACCCGAAATTGAATCGCTGATTGACGTTGGCGCTTTTTTACATGTTGACGGAGATATTGCTGCTTATCGGCAAATGTTACAAATCCGGGTTAACCAAATTCAACGCTTGAATCCTGATTCAGTCAATCTTGAAGACTTTACGATGACCGCACCCGTTCCATTAAAAACGATGGAAGCAGAATTAGCAAAGGTGATGTCTAAAATCGTCGATAAAGATTACCTCATCATCACCAAGACCTTAATTCAGCAATCCTATGACGCCTTTATTACTTATCCAGCAGCGGTTCGAAACCACCATGAATACACGTCGGGCCTTCTTTACCATACGCTTTCGATGATCAAAGTTGCAGAATCGCTTATGCCTCTATACCCCAAACTCAATGCCGATCTCATTTATTCAGGGATTTTACTGCATGACTTAGGTAAGACGATTGAATTTACAGGTGCTGTGATTCCCAAATACAGCGTTGAAGGAAAGCTCATTGGACACCTTCAATACATGGGCGCAAAAATTCAAGCATTGGGTGAAAACCTAAAAATTGATCGTGAAAAAGTGATGCTTCTACAACATATTGTTTTGGCGCACCATGGAAAACCTGAATTTGGTAGCAGTGTCATGCCTCTGACCAAAGAGGCCTTATTTGTTCATATGGTCGATGATTTTGATGCAAAGATGACGATGATGGATAAAGCATTAGATCAAACCGAATCCGGACAATTTACCAATCGCATTTTTGCTTTGGATGACCGTAGTTTTTATAAATCCAAAAAGTAGTTTTATTTCTTAGCAGGCAAAGACGCTTTAAGGGTTTGCGCAATTTGTGGCAAATTCAATGTCATTTTCTTTGTATTTTCTAGCATTTCGATTCGTAAACGATCGGTTGGTAAATATCGTGGGATGACGTGAACATGAAAGTGAAAAACACTTTGACCAGCAGCCCGCATGGCATTGGAAAGGATATTGACTCCTTTTGCTCCCAAACTTTGGACTTGGGCTTGGCCAATCCGTTGAGCAACATGCATAACCTGATTCACCACATCTTGAGGTGTGTTTAAAAAGTGCTCATGATGGGCTTTCGGCATCACAAGTGAATGCCCATTGGTGGTTTGGTTAATATCAAGAATCGCTAAAACGAATTCATCTTCATAAATGCGATGACTCGGAATGTTGCCTTCAATGATCTGACAAAAGATACAATCCATGTTAATTCCTCCAAAAAAAAATAAGGAGATTTCTCTCCTTATTTTATCATGGATAATCTTGAATGATTATGCTGCGGTATTGTTTTCTTCGTCGTATAAGGTAGGGAAACGATCTTTAAAGAAATCATAAATCGTTTGATCATGGAAGTTAAGTTCGGCAAGTTTTAACCAGTGGAGATTACTTGCATTGATACTTGCTTCACGAGTCCCAATGATTTTTGCAATTTCACTTGCAATCAATTCTCTTTTTTCGCCACCATCATCTTCAATCGCATCATAGTTGGTTGTCGAGGTTTCAGAAGCGTTCATTTTGGTCGTATTGACGGCTTCTAAAATTTGAACGATGTAATAGGTGGTGCTATTTGCATCATATAAGAGGAAGTTACGATCATCATTTTGTTGAGAAGTTTGTGGGATTAAGTAACTGACACCATTAATTTTTCTAATAAAGTCAGATGTTTCAGGATTTTCGACATTATCGGTTTCATCATCAATACGATCGATTGCGTTTGCAACGCCAATATTGAAGACACGGTCACGAATCGATGCAGGTAATGAACCTAAGCCACCGTTTTTAATGTGCCAGCCATCGGTCGTAAAGTCACGTTTGGATAATTCGTTACGTTTAATTTCTAAACCAACTTCTGGTACATATTGACCATTGCCAGTAAATTCACTTTCAACCGTTTTATCTGTCAAAAGAGGATTTTGAGGATTAATTTTTTCAGCACGTTCTAAGATTTCACCATATAAGGTGTTATTAAAGCTTTCACTAGCAAGACCTGCATCAGCTAATAAATTCAACTCCGGAGAACCATTTGCAAAGGTATAACCTCTGTCTTCTGCACCTTCGCTTGTATCAACACCTCTCCAAGCCCTTGCCAATAGTTCAAGGTTGGCAATTGGTTCAGCATTGTCATCTAAAATGTATTGATCAATAAAAGTATCCATTAAGTATTTCGCCGATTCAGGATTTTCAGAAGACACTTTCAAGGCAACATAGTTAACCTTACGAGCGTAGCTTCTACCTAAAGAAGAATAGTCTTCTTGTAATAAGTATTCTTCGACTAATAATTCACGATAGATTTTTGGAATGAGACTTTCACGGATAAACGTTTGGTAGTATTCAAGGTGAATCGCATCTTCAAGCACTGAACCGGATTGAATATCTTCCGTGTTTCTTGGTGGAAACACAAAATCAACCGTCCAAGGGTCAGCTTCATTGCGATCTAAAGGATAAAGTTGTTTTTCAATTGAAAATGCAAAACGTTCTTCAGAGAATAAATTACGGGTTTCAAATTGACCAGATGCAATCAAATCATACATTTTTTGATTCACTCGGCGTTCAATTTTTTCAACAAGCGAAACATCATCTGCATTGGCAGATGCTAATAGATCTTCATAAGTTCCTAAACGGTCTTCCGCAATCAAAAACATCACATCTTCTAAAGTTTTTTGAGTTAGGTTACCGCCATCGCGTAGCGCATCATAGACAACGGAGTTGACGTTTTTTTCTAATTCTGTGACAAGGCCATTCAAAATGTTTCCTTCTTGATCAGTTGGACTAATGGTGATTTCTGAACATCCCACCAGTAATACAGCACTTAACGCAATCGCGGTAAGTTTGAACTTATTGTTGAACATAGCAGATTCCTCCTTGCGTAAACAAGCCACCATCGTTGGTAAGATATGCATGGGCACAATCTTCATCGATGAGACGTTGACGTTGGAATTCTTGGTATTCTAGGAATTCAATATATGTATTCCAAGTATTGGTGTCTTGTAGATTTTGATCAAAGGTGGCACTGCGTCTTGTGACATCCATATAAGATAAAACGGCATCTTCTAAGGATTCATCAACAAATGTAACTTCTTGTTCGGCAATTAATTGTTCTAACATACGGAAGTTAAAGAAACGATCGAAATTGCGAATTTCACTCTTTACTGTTTCCGAACGTGTTTTATAGTTTGCAGTTGTGGTCACATTATAATTAACAAAGGTGATTAATTCAGTTTCTGAAAATTCGCCAGTTCCTTTAGGATAATCTGGGTTGCCAGGAATTTCTGTGGTGTAATAGTCTTCAAGTGAGACATCATTTTGAACACTTATTAATGCAGAACGTTCCACGACGATAAAGTGAATACCTTGGTAACCACTTTCACCGCTACCAGTACCAGCCCGAACCACAAGAATGACTTTACCATTTTCATCGGTCAAAACGGTTTCATCATCAAGCTCTGGAACCTGACGGAAACCATCGGATTCAATTGTTCCACCTTCTAATGTTTCAGGCGTGATCACCGAAATATTATGGCGATTAAAATATTGATTAAAAATAATGTTGCGTGGGAAGTAAAGGGCATCATTGTTATTAACAGGGTTGCCATCTTCATCTCGCGTCACATCTGCATAATCATTGAGCGATTCAAACGCATGGAAAGGAATCGTTCCTAAACCAAGTTCTTGAAAGGCGGTGATTGCTTCTGCTGGCACATTAAGGTCTTCAGCGTTATCTTGAACTTCTTCAACTTCATTAAAGACCGCGTCAAAAGCGTAAACGCCTAATTTAAATTCATTAACAAAACTAGTCGCTTTAGACATGATGCCTAAATCACCAAATTGTTCTTTGGATCCATCTTCGCTCATTTCGCGGGCGATTTCTCCAAACGTTTCACCATTTCTTTGTAAACTTAATCGGTTTGCAACGCCATATAATTTCTTAGCTTCTGCTTCGGTAATTCTTCCATTATATAGATCGCTTCCAGCAGCAGACACTTTAACTAAAATATGCTTAACATGGTAAGGTAACCGTTCATTAAGGTAGCCAGGTCCAAAATCATCACCAAGTAAAAAACTATCTTGATTGTCTTCAAAAAAACGGTCTTCGACTTCTTGCTTCATGGTCCGATAAGCAAAATAATCTTGAAGTTCAGTTAAATCCTCTACATTATAGGAATCCAATAACGTTTGTAATTCATCGTTATAATTCGTTCCATTTGTGTTGGCATTGGTACGGGCAGTTTCTTTAACACCATCGACACTAATTTCAGCTTTTCGTGTAATTTCAGCTTTTAAAGCTTGTGAGGCTGCATCTTCTTGATTAATTTGATTCCGGATCACCAATTCAGAGACCGCTTCAATAAAGCGTGAGACCCCAAATTCGTTTTCGCGGTACTGACCAAATAGTGCATCGGCATCATAACCGGTGACAACACCATCTTTGTCCTTCATCGTAATTAAAAAACCATCGGTGTTTTCAGTCACAGGATTAGTGCATGCACTTAAAGTGACAAGCGTTACCAACGCAAAGGATGCGAAGGCCAATTTTGTACGATTCATTTCTTAAGAATCCTCCTAGCAATAAAGCATAGTTATTTTATTATTTTATGAGGTCATATTCAACAAATATCTAATTATTTTGTTTGAATAAGTATTCCATTTGGTGAATAAACGATAAAATAAGCAAAATAACAGCAAAAATATAATATCATAATGTTTGAGGATTCTACGAAAATAACGTAAAATAATCGATTGAAGGAGAAAAAATATGGCCAAATTAGAAATAAAGAATTTATGGGTTAAAGTTGCCGACATTAATATATTAAAAGGGGTCAACTTAACCATTGAAGATCATGAAACCGTTGCCTTGCTAGGACCTAATGGTCATGGTAAGTCCACCCTCTTGTCTGCAATCATGGGTCACCCAAAATATGAAATCACCCAAGGTGAAATCATTTTGGATGGCAAAAATGTACTTGAAATGGAAGTTGATGAACGTTCAAAAGCAGGTTTATTCCTTGGTATGCAGCACCCATCCGAAGTTCCTGGAGTCATCAACTCAGACTTTTTAAAAGCAGCGATTAATGTGAGAAGAGATAAACCAATCCCATTGTTGGAGTTATATAAGAAACTAGATGATGCCTCAAAACAAATGAAGATTCCAATGGAATTAAGTCATCGCCATTTAAATGAAGGATTTTCAGGCGGTGAAAGAAAAAGAAATGAAATCTTACAATTGCTATTGTTAAAACCAACTTTGGCGATGTTAGATGAAATTGATTCTGGTTTAGATGTGGATGCATTACAAACCGTTGCAGAAGCAATCAAACGCATCCAAAAAGATTCCAAAACAAGCTTTTTAATCATTTCCCACTATGCGCGTTTATTTCAAATGATCAAACCAACCCGTGTTGTGGTCATGATTAATGGCCGTGTTGCGGTTGAAGGTGGACCGGAAGTCATTACAAAAATCGATGGTTCTGGTTATGAATGGTTAACCAAGGAATATGGCATCAGCATAAAAAAAGAAGATAAAAATGCAAAGCCAATCTCCATGAACACCATTTCGATTGGCGCTTGTGCCACCAACGAGGTTGCCAACCATGCCAAGAAATAAGCTTATTGAAAAACAATCCGTATTTCATATCCCATCATCAAAGGAACGTGTTTTATATCACTTAGATTTAAGTCTTGTTAAGTCAAATACCTTCCATCTGGTCATCGCTCCGGAAGCGAATATTGATTTACTTGTTCAAAATGGTCAAGCAGATATCGTCCTTGAAGTGGAGATTTCAGATCATGTTCAAGGAACAATTCAATTTGCGATGTTTGGTCCAAATAAGAATTTAAATTGGAATGCGACCGTCGGCGAACATGTTCAATTAGAATCCGCGATTGCAGATTTTACCGAAGGAAAAGGTAAGGTTTTCATACGTTTTGACATGCTAGGAAGAGATTCCAACTTAGAATGGCGAACCGCTGCACTCGCGAGCCATCAAGATCGAAAATTTTATTCAGTTAATTTTACGCACAAGAATTTTAATACGTATGCCAACATGACAAACTTTGGGGTTACGGAAGGAAATAGCACGCTCCAATTTACAGGAACAGGCCATATCTTAAATGGAGCAAAGTTTTCTAAAACACATCAAGCAGCAAAAATCATGGTTTTCGATGAAAAATGTTTAGGTCGCGCTGATCCGGTTCTGAAAATTGATGAAAATGAGGTTGAGGCCTCCCATGCCGCAACCGTCGGACGAGTGAATGAAGAACATTTATATTATTTACAGTCGAGAGGCTTAACTAAACATGAAGCAAAACGACTCGTCACGTTAGGTTATCTCCAACCAATTATTGCCTATTTTACAGATGAAAATATAAGGGTCCAATTATCACAACAAATCGACTCAGGAACTAAAAAATGAACGTTGCTAAAATTCGTCGAGACTTCCCTATTTTCAAAAGAAAATTTAAAGGTAAACCTTTGATTTATTTTGATAATGCTGCGACGAGTTTTAAACCATTGCAAGTTATCCAAGCAATGGATCGTTATTATTTGGATTTCCCAGTCAGCGCCGGTCGTGGTGAATATGACCTTTCTTTTTATTTAGAAAATGAAATTGAATCCGCTAGAGCAAAAGTAGCATCCTTTATTCATGCGAAACCAAATGAAATTATTTTTACAACCGGTACGACCATGGGCGTGAATATGATTGCGCAAAGTTTCGTCCAATCCAATCTTAAGGCGGGTGATGAAATTATCATCACCGAATCGGAACATGCTGCGAATGTTTTACCATGGTATCAAGCTGCAGAAAAAACTGGTGCCAAAATCATTATTGTCGACCTAGATGATAACCAACGTCTCACCCCAAAAATCCTTAAGCCTCATTTAAATGCCCGAACAAAAATTGTTGCTTTTGCAGATGTGAGTAATGTTCTTGGAACCAAAACGGATGTGAAAGCAATTGCTAAACTTGTTCATCAAGTTGGGGCAATCGTTGTCATCGACGGGGCTCAATCGGTACCACATTTTCCAACCAATGTTGATCTTGACGACATTGATTTCTTAGTATTTTCCGGTCATAAAATGGTCGGACCAACTGGCATCGGCGTGCTCTATGGAAAATATCAATTGTTAGAAAAAATGAAACCATTTTTTACGGGTGGTGGCATGTCACTTCGCTTTAACAAAAAGCAGGAAGTTAAATATGCTCCTATCCCTCATATCTTTGAGGCGGGAACGCAACATTGGTCAGGGATTATTGGTTTAAAAGCCGCCATTATTTACTTAGAAAAACTTGGTTTTGAAGCCATTCACAAGCAAGAAACGCTGCTAAGAGATCGAGCGATTCAAGGTTTAAAGCAAATTCCACATATCGTGATTTATAATGAAAAAACTGATGCTGCCATTATCGCATTTAATATCAAAGGTGTGAATCCACAAGACGCATCAACCTATTTTAATAGTAAAGGCATCGCCGTCCGATCGGGTCAACATTGTGCTCGAAACCTCGTTGAATACTTAAAAACTGACGGCACGATTCGCTGGTCTGCATATTTCTATAACACCGAAAAAGAGGTTGACCTATTTTTAAAAGCTGCCAAGGAAGGGAGGAATTTCCTCGATGCATATTTTCAATGATCCAATGACGATGAGACAAGTGATCATGGATCACTATGAACATCCGCGTAATCGTGGAAAAATTCCTCTAAAAGGAATTCGCACGATTCATATGGACACTGCTGGATGTATTGATGACCTCGATATTCATGTGGTTATCAAAGATCAAAAAATTGAAGCCTTGGCGTTTGAGGGCGTCGCATGCACGATTTCAACCGCCTCAACCTCCATCATGACGGAGCTATTACTTGGTAAGCGCAAAGTAGATGCATTGTATATCATCGAACAATATATGAAAATGATACATGCACAGCCTTATGATGATTCGGTCTTAGGTGAAGCGATGGTCTTCCAGCATACCCATAAACAAGCGAGTCGGATTAAATGTGCAACATTAGGATGGCAAGGATTGCTCCAATTATTAAAGGAGGAAAAATAAATGGATAAAGATAATATTCCCCAAGACGAATATCGTTATGGGTTTAATGATAAAGACGTTTCAATTTTAAAGACCGATAAAGGCATAACGGAAGCGATTGTCCGGCAAATTTCCCGTCTAAAAAAAGAACCAAAATGGATGGAAGAAAAACGTGTCGAAGCCTTCCGGGTTTTCCAAGGTTTAAAGCTTCCTAATTTTGGTCCAGATCTCAACTTTATTGATTTTCAAAGTTACACCTATTACACCAAGCCTTCTGAAAGAGAAGAAACAACGTGGGATAAAGTTCCTGAAACCATCAAAAATACGTTTCAAAAACTAGGTATTCCCGAAGCGGAAGCGAAGTACTTATCTGGTGTTACCACCCAATATGAATCTGAAGTTGTCTATCACTCCATGCTTAAGGAAGTCGAAGATAAAGGCATTAAGTTTTTATCTACGGATGAAGGATTAAAGCAATTTCCAGAATTATTCAAAAAGTATTTTGCCTCCGTTATTCCAATGAATGACAATAAATTTGCTGCTTTGAATACTGCTGTTTGGTCGGGAGGATCATTTATCTACGTCCCTAAAAACGTTCACCTCGACAAACCACTTCAAGCCTACTTTAGAATTAACAACGAAAAAACCGGTCAATTTGAACGGACACTCATTATTGTTGACGAAGGCGCAAGTGTGAATTACGTCGAAGGTTGCACTGCACCCATTTACGCGATTGAATCTTTACATGCTGCAGTGGTTGAAATTATCGTATTGCCAAATGCAAAATGCCGATATACAACGATTCAAAACTGGTCTCCGAATGTCCTAAACCTTGTGACCAAACGTGCTTATTGCCATGAAAATGCTCAAATGGAATGGATTGATGGAAATATCGGATCGATGAAAAATATGAAGTATCCAGCAGTGATTTTAGGAGGTCGCGGTTCTAAAGGAACGGTGATTTCGATTGCGGTTGCTGGAAAAGGTCAAGAACAAGATGCTGGGGCAAGAATGATCCATTTAGCGCCTGATACGTCCTCAACCATTGTTTCAAAAACAATTGTCCGCAACGGCGGTGTTAGCAATTATCGAGGAACCGTTCGCATTCACCCAAAAGCCATCAATTCAAAGAATCATACGGAGTGTGACACCTTAATTTTAGATGGTCATTCCAAAGCGGATACCATACCTAAAGACGAAGTTTTAAATAATGAATCCTTTATTGAACACGAAGCTACCGTCAGTAAAATTTCTGAAGACCAACTGTTTTACTTAATGTCACGTGGTTTATCAGAAACGGATGCTACCCAAATGATTATCATGGGATTTATTGAACCTTTTTCAAGGGAATTACCGATGGAGTACGCAGTTGAATTGAATCATCTGATTAAATTAGAGATGGAAGGCAGTGTCGGATAAAATTTTATGAGTCGTTATGAAGTGATTGTGATTGGTGGCGGACATGCTGGCCTAGAGGCTGCTTTTGCTGCTGCAAACATGGGTGCAAAAACACTCCTAATCACACTCAATAAAAAGATGATGGGGAATATGCCATGCAATCCTTCCATCGGTGGAAGTGCTAAGGGAATTGTGGTTCGAGAAATTGATGCCCTTGGTGGCAAAATGGGCATCGGGGCAGATGCTGAATATTTGCAAATGAAAATGTTAAACACTGGAAAAGGTCCGGGTGTTCAATGTTTAAGAGCCCAAGTTGACAAGGTTACCTATCCTATTTTTATGCAAAAACTTGCGGATGAAACCGAACACTTAACCGTGAGAGAAGCAATGGTTTTAGATTTACTTCATGATGATAAACATGTGTTTGGTGTTGTGCTTTCAAATGGAGAAAAAATAGAATCTGACGCAGTTATTTTGACCACTGGTACGTATATGGAATCCGAAGTATTGGTTGGTTTAACCAAACGCTCCGCGGGACCTGATGGAGAAAAACCAAGTTTAGGTTTATCCCCAAATTTGGCAAAAATGGGTATTCAATTATTTCGGCTTAAAACTGGTACGCCTCCACGGTTGAAAAGAGGTTCAATTGATTTTTCCCAAATGGATCCACAATATCCAACCGAAGGACCTTTGGCTTTTTCCTCACAAACAGAAAAAACAAAACCATTTGCAGATCAAGCACTCTGCTATTTGATTCATACACAACCAAGTACCCATGAGATCATTCGCGCAAACTTAAAACAATCTGCCATGTTTGGTGGATTGGTCACAGGCGTTGGGCCTCGCTATTGCCCATCGATTGAAGATAAGATCGTTCGGTTTTCAGATAAAGAACGCCATCAACTTTTTGTTGAACCAGAATCTGCCGTCACGGATTCGATGTATTTACAAGGTTTTTCTACTTCGATGCCTCCAGACATTCAAGAAAAAATGGTGCGGTCTTTACCAGGTTTAGCCAATGCTGTCTTTTTAAAGTATGCTTATGCGATTGAATACGATGCGATAGTCCCAACTCAATTTGATTTAACGCTCGAACTTAAAGAATGGCCAGGACTTTATGGGGCAGGCCAAATCTTTGGAACATCCGGTTATGAAGAAGCAGCAGGTGCAGGATTAATGGCAGGTATTAATGCGGTGAGAAAAATTCGCAAATTACCTCCGGTTATTTTAAGACGTGATCAAGCATATATCGGTGTGATGATTGATGACTTAGTCACCAAAGGTACGTTAGAACCGTATCGCCTGCTTTCTTCTCGTGCAGAGTATCGCTTATTACTGCGGCATGACAACGCTGAAAGTCGCCTTACAGAAATCGGTTTTCAAATTGGATTAGTCAAGACTAAACAATATGCGATTTATCAAGAACAACAACAACAATTAAAGGCATTAGAAAATCACTTAAAAACAATCTCGATTCGCCCTCAAGATGCCATCAATCAATTTTTACAATCCATTGAGCAAGGTCCATTACAAGGTGGTATCACTGCGTATGAATTGTTGCGTCGCCCACAAATTTCATTTCAAGCATTATTACCTTTTTTCCCAACCCTCGCGACGTGGAAAGTTCACGAATCGGTCATACATCAACTTGAAGTTAACATTAAATTTGTTGGCTACATTGAAAAAGAAGTTAAACAAGCGCAAGCCTTTTCTAAGTACGAAGATCTTCATATTCCACCAACCATTGATTATGTTGGTTTAGCAGGCATGGCAATGGAAGCAAGACAAAAATTATCGAAGATCAGACCGTTAACCATTGGTCAAGCTTCACGTATTTCTGGAGTTAATCCGAGCGATATTTCGTTATTGGTCATGCAAATTAAACGAGGACAAACCCATGGAAATCGCCCAGCTTAAACTTGCTTTACAGCAAATTCAAATTCATTTAAGTGAAGAAGACATCAAACAATTAGACCGATTTGCAACCTTGGTTCATACCACGAATCAATTGTTTAATTTGACCGCACATTCGTCTTTGGACATGATTCGTGAAAAAGGAATTTACGATAGTTTATGTTTTCCTTTTCCAATTTTTAAAGGTAAACAAACTTTATTGGATTTAGGATCTGGAGGCGGATTTCCAGGTATACCCTTACGTATTCTTTATCCAAACTTATTGATAACATTACTAGAACCCAATTTAAAAAAAGCAGTCTTTTTAAAAGATGTCATCCTTAAATTAGGCTTAAAAGATATTGATGTGATTAGTGAACGAGCAGAAGTGATGGTCAAACAACCAGGTTTTAAACCGTTTGATTTTGTTACCGCGAGAGCAGTCGCTTCATTACCGATGTTGTTAGAATTATCGATTCCATTACTTAAGGTTGGTGGACATGCCTATGTTTATAAAGGTAAGGATTATCTCGCGGAAATCGCTCAATCCAAGTATGCCTTAAACGTTTTAGGTGCATCGATTGTTGAAGTGAAAACCCATCGTTTACCAACCGAACATGAACAACGTTCCTTACTCATTATTGAAAAACAAAAGCCTACGCCATCGATCTATCCACGAATGTTTTCACAGATTAAAAAATCTCCTTTATAATTAGAGTTATGGGGAAAGTAATAGCCATTGCAAATCAGAAAGGTGGCGTTGGTAAAACAACCACTGCCATTTCGCTTGCAAGTGGATTGGCTCAATTGGGTTATAAAGTTTTACTGGTCGACCTCGATCCGCAAGGAAATTCTAGTCGCGGTGTTGGCGTTGAAGTTGCAACCCTAAAACAAAGTATTTTTGACGTCATTGCTCATACAAAACCGATCCAAGAGGCGATACGTTATACGGCGATGAAATCGTTATCCATTCTTCCTGCGAGTTTACAATTAGCTACCATTGAAACAATGGTAAGCCAACAAAATAGCAATCAACCTTATGCAATTTTAAAGAAAGCATTAAGTGTTGTGATATCCGATTATGCATATATCATTTTGGATTGTCCGCCATCGCTCGGGTGGTTATCCGTTTCTGCGCTTGTAACATGTGATAGCGTCATTGTACCGGTTCAATGCGAATATTTTGCGATGGAAGCAGTCGCCCAAATTCTTGCAACCATTCAACAAGTCCAGCGTGATTACCATCCCGCTTTAAAAATTGAAGGTTTCTTATTGACGATGTACGATCCGCGAACAAGACTCGCAACCGAGATATCCACCGAAGTTCGTGGTTTATTTAAAGAAAACACTTTCTATACACAAATTCCACGCAATGTTTCCTTGGCGGAAGCCAGTGCAAAAGGGATGCCCATTCATTTATATCGGCCTAATTCAAGCGGTGCAGAAGCTTATCTCGCTTTAGCGAAGGAGGTCATTGATCATGGCAGAGCGTAAACCAATCATTAATCAACGTTTATCTACATTAATTGATAAATATAGTTCAAGAGATATTGTTCAAAAACTTGAACAACAGTTTAAATCTTTGGTTAAACGAGAACTCAACCCTTTAATGATTGAGGACATTCAAGTCCTGAAAGAAGTAACCATTCGTAGTGATCAATTAAGAGATTTATTGGATACATTATCCGTTAAACCTTTATTAAATCCCTTAATTGTTCGTCAAGTAAACGGAAGAAATCAAATCGTTCTTGGTCGTAAAATTTGGTATGCAACCAAGTTACTAAAGTTCCAAAAAGTACCAGTTGTCCTCACCACGATGTCAGAAGAAGAAATGCTGTTGGTATTGTTAGCATCCTTGCGTGAAGAATCCGAACAGAATGTCATGGCAATCGCATTGGTTTGTCAGGCTTTAATTGATCAATTCCAATATCGTCAAGTGGGTTTGGCAAAAATCATGCATTATTCTCGATCTCAAGTTTCGAATATTCTTCGGTTATTAAAACTACCCATGTTCACCAGAAAATTAATCAACGCCCAAACGATTACCTATGGGCATGCAAAAATTTTAGTCAGCCTTGATCCAGAACTCATTGATGCCCTGGTTCTAAAATTAATCAAAGAAAAATTGTCAGTCAGAGAGTTTGAAAATCTAGTCAAGCAACACAAACCTCAAGTGGTAAATCCAGTTAATGAGCGAAATTTAGCGTCTTTGTTTTCTACAGAAGTGACGACGACAAAAAAGAGTATTAAATTCAGTTTTGAAAGTTCTGAGGAATTGGTTCGATTTGTCGATCAATTAATTCATGATAAAAAATAAAGATACCGAAACCACCAAATCAACTCAATCGATTAAACGCCTTACCTTAATTGGAATTTTGTCTGGTTTTGCCACGTTGCTTTATTTACCAATGTTTAGAATTAGCGTTATCTTATTTTTAGAAGTGAATTTATCTGAAGTTGTCATGTTCATCGGTGGATTTTCGCTTGGCCCATCTGCAGCATTCTTGATTGGGCTCATTCGGATGTTATTTACGTTACCTTTTTCAACAACCGGTGGCATTGGTGAAGTTGCAGATTTGTTTTATTCCTTAGCATTTGTATTACCAGGGGCTTTTTTATATCAATATGAGCGAAGTAAAAAAATGGCAAAATACGGATTCTTAATCGGTTTTATATCCCAATTATTCGTTACATCCATCCTCAACGCCTGGGTCATCACGGATTTGTACTTGACGTTGGTACTCAATATCACACCCGAGATGTTTTTAAGTTATATTCAAGGTGCCATACCTCAAGTCAGTAATCCTTATTGGTCTCTTGTTTTATGGATGTATTTGCCTTTTAATACGTTTAAAAATACATTGGTTATTGGCATCACCTTATTAATTTATAAACGTACCCATCAACTCATCAAAAAAGTGATAAAAAAACCTACTTAACTTCAATTGCAGCGGTAGGGCAGTTTACTTTTGCTTCTTCAACATCGACTTCTTTACCAATAGGAACTAAATTGACCGTGGCTTTCATTTTTCCATCATCATCCCAATCAAAAGCGGAAGGCACCATTGCATTACAAAGCCCGCATGCGATACAAAGATCTTTTATAACTCTAACTTTTTTTGGTTCCATAATCATATTATAATAAAACTGCAAATGATAAACAATCAAACCATGAAGGACTTCAAGCGATGAAATGGCAATCATCACCGCTTACTCGCGTTAAAAAATTTGCGCGTTACCGCCATGCAATTTTGAAAATGAAAGGTCCATCCAGTTTAAGTCCTAAATATTTGGTCAAAGACATGGAGTTTGAATCAATTAAAACCAAGCCAATGACGTTGTTTATGTGGTTCTTCGGGGGTGGGGTTATCATTCTACTCATTTTAGTGGTTGCTTTGGTATACTTTGTTAGATGAAAAACAAATTAATCCTTGCGATTGATGGTCCTGCTGCTGCTGGTAAATCCACGGTTGCAAAAATCGTTGCAAAAAAGCTCAATATTACGTATATCGACACTGGTGCGATGTATCGTGCATTTACCTTATATGTGATGAGAAAACAAGTTGATCCCCAAAACCAAAAAGCTTCCGAAGCATTAATTCCTCAAGTGACGATTTCGTTATCTCCCACGGGTGAAGTTTTTCTCAATGGTGAAAATGTCAGTAAAGAGATTCGCGAACCGAAAGTCTCTGCGCAAGTTTCCTATATTGCATCCTACAAAACCATTCGCTTAGCTTTGGTTGATTTACAAAGGTATATGGCAGGCAGTCAATCGGTGGTGATGGATGGTCGGGATATTGGCACGTATGTATTGCCAGCAGCCAATATCAAAATCTTTCAAATTGCGTCTGTTGAAACTAGAGCCGTTCGCCGTTATGAAGAAAATTTATCAAAAGGAATTGCTTGTACATTAGAAAGCGTTGAGGAAGATTTAAGGCGTCGAGACTATATTGATTCTCACCGTGAATTCGCCCCTTTAAAACCCGCTATTGATTCGATTTTAATTGATACCTCTTTCATGACTGTTAATGAAGTCGTCGAACGAATATTAGACATCGTCCAGAAAAAAGTTGGCACGATTCATGGTTAGAGGAATTGTAGCTATTGTTGGGGCACCTAACGTTGGAAAGTCCACACTTTTTAATCGGATTATTGGTAAACGACAAGCCATCACCGACGATACACCTGGGTTAACCCGTGATCGGATTTATGCGGAAGCAGAATGGCTAACCGTTTCCTTTCGATTGATTGATACCGGTGGAATTGAAGTCACCAAAAGACCGTTACAAGAACAAATCCGTATGCAAGCCACGATTGCGATTCAAGAAGCAGATGTGATTATTCATGTTTTGGATGGCCGAAAAGGAATTGTATCCGATGACCAATTGGTTTCTTCCATTTTACATAAATCAGGCAAACCCATCATTCTTGCAGTCAATAAAATTGATGATGGTCAATTACTCGTTGATATCAATGATTATTATCGTTTAGGCATCGGTAATCCGATTCCAATTTCCACCTTACACGGAATTGGTGTAGGTGATTTGTTGGATGCCGTGGTCAAATACTTACCAAAGAATAAAGAGATTCCAAGTTATGCGGGTTACATGCAGTTTGCGGTGGTAGGAAGACCGAATGTAGGTAAATCAAGTTTAGTGAATGCAATCCTTCAAGAAGAACGCGTCATTGTTTCCCCGATTGAAGGAACCACGCGAGATGCGATTGATACAACTTTTCAATTTGAAGGAACAGATTTTGTGATGATAGACACCGCGGGATTAAAAAAGCGTGGTGCGATTTTTGAATCGATTGACAAATATTCTGCCATCCGCTCCCTTCGTGCAATTGAAAGAGCGCAAGTCGTGGTTGTGGTTATTAACGCTGATGATGGATTGATTGAACAAGATAAACATATTGTGGGCTTTGCTTTTCAAGCTTACAAAGGAATGGTCTTAGTTGTCAATAAATGGGATCTTGCAAAAAAAGGTGATCGTGACATGCACCAATATACAAAAAAACTAAGATTAATCATGCCATTTCTCGAGTTTGTTCCTATCCTTTATACCTCCGCACTTAAAAAAACTCGCTTAGATGAACTCATTCGAACCGTGAAACAAGTTTATGAAGCAACACAAAGACGGGTACCTACTGCAAGGCTTAATGAACTTCTTGTCGATGCTCAATTAATGAACCAAACCCCAGAATTTAACGGGGGAAGGTTAAGAATTTATTATGGAGAACAAGTTAGTCAAAATCCTCCGACGTTTATCCTGTTTTGTAACAAGCCTACTTACATGCATTTTTCATATGAACGTTTCTTGGAAAATCGTTTAAGGGAAAGTTTTGATTTTACGGGGACTCCGGTTAAAATCATCTCAAGAGAAAGAAAATGAAAGATAACATTACCATTTTAGGTGCTGGTTCCTGGGGAACCGCTTTAGCGCAAGTGCTTGCAGATAATGGCAATACAATTAATTTGTATGCAAAAGATTCAAAAGTTGCTGATGAGATTAATCGATTTCACACCAACTCAAAATATTTTGATAAAACACTAATCCTACCGAATTCCGTTAAAGCTTTTGATAATCTCAAGCTCGCTTTACAAGATGCGACCATGGTTTTAATTTGTGTTCCTTCTCATGCAGTTCGCCAATTATTATTAGATTTTCTTCCTTTGATTCAACAAAAAATTATCATTATCAACACGGCCAAAGGTTTTGATCCCATCACCAATAATCGACTTTCTGAAACCATCCGGACGTTAATTCCAAGAAAATTACTTCAAGGGGTTGTCAGTTTAATTGGTCCATCTCATGCAGAAGAAGTGATCGAAAGACAATTAACGCTTGTCTCGGCTGTGTCAAAACAAGTCGTCCTTGCTGAAAAAATTTCCCAATTATTTTCCAATGAATATTTCCGAGTTTATGTTCAAACCGATGAAATTGGTTCTGAGGTTGGATCTGCATTAAAGAATGTAATTGCAATTGCAAGTGGTGTTGTCACTGGATTAAAGCTTGGAGATAATGCCCGCGCAGCGTTGGTGACAAGAGGCTTAACGGAACTGATGCGATTAGGAAAAGTCCTTGGTGGAAAATTAAAAACCCATGCAGGTTTAACTGGATTAGGAGATCTCATCGTGACATGCTACTCACAACATTCACGGAACTATCAAGCAGGCATTGTGATTGGTTCACATGATGGTGCGGACGTTTTTTTTAAAACCAACAAAGAAACGGTTGAAGGTGTTGCATTCGCTAAAATCGCACATCAACTCGCTAAGAGATATCGATTGAAACTACCGATCATTGAAGCAGTTTATGCCGTATTATACGAGAAAAAAAAGCCATCTGATGCTGTCAAAACATTAATGAATCGTCCACTAAAAGTTGAGTAAAGAAACGAATTCTTGATCTTGTCAAGGATTTTACAATTTCACCCAAATGAATATTAGTTGCATTCTTTTCGGTCCTATGCTACTTTAATCGCAGAAAGATCTAGGAGGAATATATGAACAAAGTAGATCTAGTCGAAGTCGTCGCCAAGGAAACCGGACACAGCAAGAAAGATGCTGACAAGGTTCTCGAAGTCGTCTTAGGTGCTTTAACCAAAGCCTTAAGCAAAGGCCAACCAGTTAAATTAGCTGGATTCGGCGCATTCACCGTTCGCAATCGTAAGGCCCGCATTGGTGTCAAACCAGGAACCACTGAAAAAATCAAGATTCCTGCAACCAAAGTTGTTGGTTTCAAAGCCAGCAAGACCTTAAAAGAAAAAGTTCGCTAAACTTTCGTTAGCAAACTTCAAGAGATAGATGTTCACGCATCTATCTCTTTTTTATTTCATAGAGGGTTGCTATCATAAAGACATGAATCTCAATCCCTTTCTAAACCTTGCTAAAAAATTTCGCGATCATGGATATCAATTGTGGATGGTCGGTGGTACGAGCCGTGATTATTTATTGGGAATACCAATTCTTGATTTTGATTTAACCACGGATGCATTACCAACCCAAATGCAAACGTTCATGCCGCAAGCGAATTTCCGGTTTGCACATTATGGGACGGTGCAACTGGTTGAAGAAGGTTACAAAATCGATATCACCACGTTAAGGCAAGAGTCCCTTTATCAAGATAAACGTCATCCTCAATCTATCCAATTTGTGAAAGAACCGATTTTGGATTATTCGCGTCGGGATTTAACCATCAATGCGATTTATATTGATTCAACATTGAAAGTGCTAGATTTTGTTCAAGGGCAGCAAGACCTTCACCATAAAGTTCTTCGCATGATTGGTGACCCATTCTTACGTTTACAAGAAGATCCATTAAGAATTCTCCGCGTGATTCGATTTCAACATCGTTTAGGCTTCAAGCAAGATTCCATTTTGGAAAACGCAATTAATCAAAGCATCCCTTTACTTGATTATTTAAAACCGCAAAAAGTAACGCAAGAAATAAAGAAAATGATGCAAGATAGACCGTATGAAGCAAAACTTTTATTATCGTCTTATGGCATTGACGCTGATTAAATCTTTCTTTGATATAATAACGAAATGATGGATATGCTTCACGAAGCCGTGGACTTAAAATATTTACTGCTCGAACATTACAAAACCCTTGGTTTTCAAGAAAAGCATGTGATGGTGATTTTGATGATCGATCAATTGATTAAGCAAAACAACCATTTAATCACCGCAGAACTATTGAGTTTAAAAATGACTTTACCTTTAGAGGAGATTGATGCAGTCATGGTAGATTTACTCAATCGCCAATGGATTGAATTTACGACACTTGATGGCAAAACGTTTACTTCATTAAAACCGATTAAGCAGCTTCTATATAAACGTTTTCAACAACAAGTCATTCAACAAACCCAAGAATTAAACCTCAACGATCAATCCTCTATCTTTCAATCCATCGAACAAGCATTTGGACGTACGCTTTCACCTTTAGAAATCTCTAGAATTCAGGATTGGTTAGGATTTGGATATACCCAAGTGATGATTCAAGCAAGTTTACAAGACGCGATTTCAAAACAAAAAAAATCAATTCGGCATATGGATAAGTACCTACAAAAACAAACCCTTAAAGATAATTTTGCAAATGAAGGAACCCCACTCGCTGGTCAACCCACACAAAACCTTCAACAAACATTGACTCAAATCAATCAACAATTTGACAATGGACATAAGCCAAAAAAATAGGATTCTCGATTTTCTTGATCGAACTTATCCTGATGCAGGTTGTGAACTTTGGTATCAAAAAGATTACCATCTCTTGATCGCGGTTGTTTTATCTGCACAAACCACGGATATTTCCGTCAACCAAGTGACGCCAGTGTTATTCAAAAAATTTCCTCGCTTAGAGGATTTAGCAAATGCACAAATTCGGCAAATTGAAAAAGTGATTCAACGTATTGGGTTGTTTCATACCAAGGCAAAACATATCCAGGCGATTGCCAAAACACTGATTGAAAAGCACGGAGGGAAAGTTCCTTCAGATAAACAAACTCTCATGCAGTTACCAGGAGTTGGCGTCAAAACGGCAAATGTCGTTAGAGCAGAATGGTTTCATATTCCAGAAATCGCGGTGGATACACATGTCCATCGGATTGCAAGGCGATTAGGGTTTACGAAAGCTAATGACGATGTGACAGTGACTGAAAAAAAGTTAAGATTAGCGATTTCGAGTGAACGTTACATTAAACTTCATCACCAGTTCATTCATTTTGGTCGGTATCATTGTAAAGCGAAAAAACCGCATTGTGAACAATGTCCGATGCTTGATTTATGCAAAGAACCAAAAAAGAATTTAAAAGAATAATCGATCGACCGCAGACAAATAATCTAATCTAGGTTGATATTGAACTGAAACCAACGCTCCCTTTGCTTGAATCCATGCATATGGTAAAGATTTCCGATTTTCTTTGCTCGTAAAATTTAAAAAATCTTCAGCTTTTATAACAAATACCTCATCGCGCTTGTTAAATGAGATGAGTAAAAAGGCTATCCCACCTTGGTTGACTATTTTTTCTAAATGCTTACGTTGGTGGATGGTAATGTTTGCGATGGGTAAAGATGACATGGAGAGTGTTGATTTTGCTTCGAAATCAAGATACTTGCCTCGATAAATGCCATTATAGTCAGTGGTCGATTGCTTTTCAAAATAAGCATGGGTGATCTTTGCTCCGGATTGGTAATCTACTTTCACCACATTAATTGGGGTTGGTCTTTTTGTAATGACGGCTTTATCTTGATCCAAATAGTATTGATTCGATACATTGATATCGTGCTCAAATGTCATCCCCCGATTTTTAAATGAATTTTGGCTAAGGTTTTTTAATGGTTTATTTTTTTTATGAGTTGGTTTTTTCCCAATCCCACCTGGATAACGAATCATCCTAAATAATCCTTTACGACTTGAAGAAGATCTTTTTTCTCCACCACTTTGTCATCAAGTAATTGTTGAATGATGATTTTAACCGGTTCAGGAAGATGGCGGAATTGTTTAAAAACCTTTAAATACTCACTCATGATCGTTTCCTTATTTTCTAGAACACGGCGATACAATAACATAAGGTTTTTTGCGTCGTCCAAAGGTTGATGGTGCTCACCTTGAAACTGCTCCTTAAATACTAATAGGTTGTTAATTAAGGATAAAGGGTTGCCGTTTTGATCTTTGATAAATTCACTTAAAAACATCGAGTAATCAATCAAATTACCGGTAACTGTTTTTACGGTGGTTTCCAACGCGTCAGGAGAATGGTGGAATGATTGATGGAGAATGCGAGCGTCGTGATTTCCAAAGACAATAAAAGCAGCCTTTTTAAAGTTTTTTCCAAGGTAATTTCGCAACAGCATCATTGCCTTTGCAAAACTAATCCCTTTGTCGACAACGTCTACCTCAGTAATTTTTGTTAATTGGGTAACAAATTTGCCCACTTCTTTTTTCGGGCGAACGATATGGTGAATGCCTTTGTATGTTTTTTTAATCGTGAGATCATCATTGATTTCAGCCTTGATTGCTGCAATAGCAATAAGTTCATGGGATTGTTGGGTCCCTTCTAAATCAAGAAAAACGAGGGTTCGTCGATGACCGATTAAGCGAGCGAGTTTTTTCATAGAACGTTACTATTATAACACTCACTTTTTAGTTGAATCATTTATAATAAAACCAATCTATGAAAAAAAATCTCACCTCGGAACTGATCCTTAAGAAAAAATTTAGTCCAGATATGAAAGGTTACAATGGCCATGAAGTTGATTCTTTTTTGGACCAAATATTAGAAGATTATCGGCAAATTGAAACATTTATTAAGTTAGAACTCCCTCGACTGAATAATCAAGAACAACTCGTTCAAAGTTTAAAAAAGCGGATTTCAGATTTAGAAATACAAGTTGCAGACATGAAAGATAAAGTGAGTGTGATCAACGCGAATAAAACAGTGGAAATCAATCAAGACAACTTTTTACTTGTTAAAAAGCTTGGCATTTACGAAAAAGAACTATTTAAACTCGGGATTGACCCAAATAAGTTAAAATAAGATTGGTAACCCGGATGATCGCTAAGGTAACTTAGAGGAAAGTCCATGCTCGCACGGGCTGTGATGCCCGTACTGTTTGTGCTAACGCAACAAATAACGTTAGGCATATGGCAACATATGACGGCGGTCCCTCCCCTTACCGTAAGGTTGGGCGATACCTGAAAGTGCCACAGTGACGAAGTTAGTTGGAAACGACTAGGTGCAACGAGGCAAACCCCACAAGCGAGAAACCCAAATTTGGTCGGGGAAGGAGGAACCACTAACCGAAGTGGAACCTTCCTATCGCAAGATAGAGATAAATGGTCATCGATTACAGAACATGGCTTACAGGGTTACCAGAAAAAAAGCATTATGAATTTACCCAATCGCATTACCGTTGCCCGTTTGATGATTGTTTTACTCATGATTGGCGTTCTCTTATTTCCTTATGAAAACGTTTCAAATATCAATTTAGGGACCACTTTTATTCCATTACCCTATTTTGTTGCATTGATCTTATTTGTCATCGCCTCTTTCACTGATTTCTTAGATGGTTACCTTGCAAGAAAACTTAATCTAATTACCGACTTTGGAAAATTTCTTGACCCATTCGCTGATAAAGTGTTAACGAATAGTGCATTCATCTTACTGATGACAACTCCAAATTGGATTGACATTGAAGTCATCCGTGTTCCTTCTTGGATTGTGATCATTATGATTATTCGTGATTTAGCGGTCGATGGGATTCGGATGATTGGTGTTTCGCAAGGTAAAGTGATAGCGGCTAGCAAAATCGGAAAATTAAAAACGGTTATTCAAATTATTGCCATCATTCTTGTCTTTTTAAATGATTGGCCTTTTGCAGCATTGAATTTAACTTCAGGATTGACGGTTACAGATTTCTCACTTTATATTGCGGCTTTGATTGCCTTCCTTTCATTAATCACGTACCTTTATGACAATCGTGGAATTTTTAATTCACATGAATAAGTTAATCCAAACCATCATTGACCAAAAGCTAACGATTCAAACCATCGAAAGTTTTACAGGTGGCAGTCTTGCGCATCACTTCATCAAACACTCGGGCGCTTCAAGATGGTTTAAACAAGGCTTGGTTTTATATCAACTCGAAGCAAAAGCTAATTTTTTAGGTATCACGATGGAGGCCATGCGCAAAATAGATCCCGTCTCTGAGGTATTAGTGAAACGCTCTTTAAACAAGGCACTTTTGAATGATCCCAACACCATTGTGATCATGACAACAGGTAACGCCGGGCCATCAACCCAAGGTCAACATCCCATTGGTGATTTTTATATTGGCATTAGTGATGGAAAGCATGAACATATTCAATTGGGTCAGGCAAAAGGTTCAAGGATAAAGATTCAACAAGCGGGTTTAAAGATGGCAATACAAATGTTAAAGGACTTTATAAGCACCTATTATAGTGTGTCCACTAAATAGTTGTTATAGTATAAAGGACAAAAAAGGATAAGGTTATGGCAAAAGAAAAAGAAAAAAAAGACGTAAAAGATGAAGCGCTTGAAGAAGCATTACGTAATATAGAAAAAACCTACGGTAAAGGTGCCGTCATGAAACTTGGTGAAAGACCGGATATTGGTATTGATACCATCCCAACCGGTTCAATTTCACTCGACATCGCCCTTGGTGTTGGTGGATATCCAAAAGGTCGCATCATTGAAATTTTTGGTCCAGAATCCAGTGGTAAGACCACACTAGCGCTTTCTGCAATCGCAGAAGCTCAGCGTCGTGGAGGCAAGGCTGCCTTTATTGATGCGGAACATGCAATTGATCCTGTTTATGCAAGAAAACTTGGTGTGAATGTAGATGAATTGATTTTATCCCAACCTGATAATGGTGAACAAGCACTTGAAATCGTCGAAATGCTTGCCCATTCGAATGCGATCGACTTAATCATCGTTGACTCCGTTGCTGCGTTAGTTCCACAAGCTGAATTGGATGGGATGATGGCAGACAATCAAGTGGGTTTACAAGCTCGATTAATGTCAAAAGCCATGCGAAAACTTGCCGCAGTTCTCAATAAATCAAATTGTACGGTCATTTTCATTAACCAATTACGGGAAAAAGTGGGCATTGCTTATGGTAATCCCGAAGTGACATCTGGGGGTAGAGCTTTAAAATTCTATTCCTCCGTTCGTCTCGATATCCGTCGTTCTGAGGCAATTAAAGTGGGCGAAACCGTGATTGGAAACATGGTTAAAATCAAAGTGGTTAAAAATAAAGTCGCTCCGCCATTCATGTTTGCGGAAATCGAACTCCTATTTGGCCAAGGATTTTCAAAAACTGGAGAAATTCTTGATAAAGCTACCGAATTAGGGCTTATTAAAAAGATGGGTTCTTGGTATGAATTAGAGGGGACTCGTCTTGGTCAAGGAAGAGAAACCGCCAAAGATTACTTGAAAGCACACCCTGAAATCCTTGAAAAACTAGAAAAAAGAATTAAAACTGGTGAAGTTTAACTAAATATCAATCCCAAGTCCTAACTTGGGATTTTTTTTCATATCCAAATCATGGCGCGTTTGCTATGATAAGGTTGTATCTTTTGATACTGGATATAGATTCGCATTCGTCGTTTAGAAACTTAACCAGGTTTAAACCTGATAAAAGCCACATACGATTCAATTCATTTAAACGAAGTTTTGTGATTTTTTTATACCAACATAATGATTAGGGACCTCACTCGTCATGAAGGTTTCCCTTTACTGAAAGGAGACGTTTTATGGATGCATTTATTGTGATTTTAATTGGAGTATTAGCCTTTATTCTTGGGGTAGTTGGAGGCATTTTTTTATACTATAGCTTACCGATTTTTCGGGCAAAAGAAGCGACAAAACGAGCCGCAAAGTTAATTAAGGATGCCGAAATCAAAGCGGATCATATTGTAAAAAATGCTCAACTCGATGCTAAACAAACAGTTTATGAACTCAAACAAGAAGCAGACAAGGAAATTAAAGAACGCAAACAAGAGGTGAATGGTTTTGAAAACAAACTATTCCAACGCGAACAAAGTATTGACCGTCGTGATCAAGCTTTGTTGCAAAAGGAAAAGACTTTAGAAGAAAAAATCGAGCTTCAAGCAAAAAGAATGAAGGAAATTGAACGTAAAGAAGAAGTCCTTCAATTAAAACTTGATTCAATCATTCATGAACTTGAAAAAGTTTCTGGCATGTCTAGCCAAGAAGCCAAAACGGAAATTCTCAATCGCGTGGAGGCTAAATTGAGCAAAGAAATTGCCAACATCATTAAGCATCGCGAACAAGAAGCAAAAGACCAAGCACAAATGATGGCGAATGAAATCCTTGGCATGACCTTGAATCGTTATGCACAAGATTTTGTTACAGAAAGAACCGTCTCCGTTGTCCATCTACCAAGTGATGAAATGAAGGGAAGAATCATCGGCCGTGAAGGTCGCAATATTCGCTCCTTAGAACAAGCATTAGGTGTTGATTTAATTATTGATGACACCCCAGAGGTTATTACCGTCAGTTGTTTTGATCCGATTCGTCGAGAAACGGCAAAAAGAACGTTAGAAATTCTTTTAAAAGATGGTAGAATTCAACCTGCTCGTATCGAAGAAGTGGCGACAAAAGTAAAAAGTGAACTTGGTGAAGTCATGCATAAAGCTGGTCAAGAAGCAGCCTTTCGCTTAGGCTTAGGCAATATCCATCCGGAACTATTAGATTTAGTCGGCAGATTAAAATACCGAACCTCGTATGGCCAAAACGCTTATGACCATTCGATTGAAGTGGCTAAACTTTGTGGCATCATGGCAGCTGAAATGGGTATTGATCAAAACATGGCCAAACGGGCTGGTTTACTCCATGACGTTGGTAAAGCAATCGACTTCGAAATGGAAGGAAGTCACGTTGAATTAGGCGCAAGATATGCTCGCAAGTATAACGAACCAGATGTTGTTTTAAATGCGATTGAATCACACCATGGTGATACGGAAATCAAATACGTCACCTCCCACTTAGTGATTGCTGCCGACACATTGTCCGCAGCACGACCAGGTGCAAGAAGTGAAACACTAGAAACGTATGTCAAACGTTTAGAACAATTAGAAACCATTTGCAAGTCTTACGAAGGGGTTGCACAAAGTTACGCAATGCAATCTGGTCGTGAAGTTCGCATCATGGTTGTTCCCGATAAGATTGATGATGCAAGTGCCTTAAAACTTTGCCGTGATATCAAGGAACGTATCGAAGCAGAAATGACTTACCCTGGCCAAATCAAGGTTTCAGTCATTCGTGAATATCGCGCAGTCGAAACCGCAAAATAATCGTCATGAAGTGGTTGTTTATCGGTGACATTGTCGGCAGTTATGGCCGCATGATGGTGGCAAAACATTTACCCAAACTTAAGCAAACGTTAGGTTTAGATTTTGTCATCGCCAATGCAGAAAATGCAAGTCACGGTAAAGGATTAATGCGTAAGCATTATGAAGAAATCCTAGCGATGGGTGTCGATGTGATGACCCTTGGCAATCATTACAATGCCAAAGGGGAAATTCGCGATTATCTCGATCAAACCGTCAGTTTAGTTCGGCCAAACAATTTAAAACACCAGTATCCTGGAGTTGGCACTTTGGTTTTTCCAATTCGTGGGAAAAAGGTTAGGGTTACGAATCTATTAGGCCAGGCATTCATGAATGAAGAGGTAAACAATCCTTTTGATAGTCTTGAAGCCATCATTGAGACGCAGGAAAAAACCGATCTACATATTGTAGATTTTCACGCAGAAGCCACTGGAGAAAAATATGCAATGGGTTATGCATTTTCAGGAAAAGTCACCAGTGTATTTTGTACCCACACCCATGTTCAAACAAACGATTTAAGAATGCTTGACCAGCAAACCTTATTTATTTCGGATGTTGGAATGACGGGTCCTTATAACGGAATTCTCGGGGTTAAAAAAGAAAATATAATCAATCGATTATGGAAACAAGAAAAAACGGTTTATGAACTTGCAGATGATGGTGAGTCGGTTTTATCCGCAGTTTTTGTTGAAACCGATGATCAAACCAATCGGGCCATTCAATTTCGAACCATCCAAGTCATAGATAAGGTAAAATAATCATATGTCAGATTCAAAATTAAACATCACCGAAAAACCAGATTTAGATAAAGCGAGATCTCGGGTTCGTCAGGAAATTCCTGTGGTTCGAGATGAAATCGTTGTTCCGGAAAGATTGTTGCAATATGCACAAGGTAAACTTTATTTTATTCGTACCTATGGTTGCCAGGCAAACGTTCGAGATGAAGAAAACATGCGAGGATTACTCGAACTGAGCGGTTTTAAGTCCGTGGATGATGAAAAACTTGCAGATTTAGTCATTATTAATACTTGCGCAATTCGGGAAAATGCAGAAGATAAAGTCTTTGGTGAACTTGGCATTTTAAAAGGCCTAAAAGCAATCAAGCCTGAAATGTTAATTGCAGTCAGTGGTTGTATGGTCCAACAAACCCATATTGTCGATACGATTACCCAAAAGTATCGTCATGTCGATTTAATGTTTGGCACTCATAATATTCATCATTTACTTGAATTGATTGACGAATCAATTACCAAACGTGTTCGCGTGGTGAATGTTCCATCCAAGTATGGTGAAATCGTTGAGAATATGCCTTCAAAACGGAATCACCGTTTTAAGGCTTTTGTGAACATCATGTATGGATGTGATAAATTTTGCACGTACTGTATTGTTCCTTATACAAGAGGAAAAGAACGTTCTCGCTTAATGGATGATGTTTTAAAGGAATGTCGGTCGTTGGTTGAGGATGGTTATCAAGAGATCACCTTGGTTGGCCAAAATGTAAATTCCTATGGAAAAGACTTTAAAAATGGGACTACTTTTGGTCAATTACTTGAGGCCGTTGCATTAACCGGTATTGCAAGACTTCGTTTCATGACCAGTCATCCTTGGGATTTCACAGATGAAATGCTTAAAATCATCGCAAAATATGACAACATCATGAACCATATTCACCTTCCTTTTCAAGCAGGTGATGATATGATTTTGCGATTGATGGCGAGACGATATACCGTTGCGTCTTACCTCGACCTTGTTTCAAAAATGAAACAATGGATTCCAAACGTCACCCTGACTACAGACATCATTGTTGGTTTTCCTAATGAAACGGAAGCTCAATTTCAAGGTACGCTAGACTTGGTAGAAAAAGTTGGATTTGATGCCACCTTTACTTTTATCTACTCACCACGAAAAGGCACACCTGCCCATAAAATGATTGATAACGTTCCTTATGAAGAAAAACAAAAAAGATTTTATCGATTAAAGGAACTTGTCGATCGGGTCGCTAAAGAAAAATCCGACTTAATGGTTGGGAAAACTTATTCCGTCCTTGTCGACGGTGTTAGTAAAAATAATCCAGATAAGTTATCCGCCTACACAGAAAGTAGTAAATTGGTTCATTTTAAAGGTGACCTTGGTTTAGTTGGTAAGATTGTTCGCGTCCGTATTGATGAAGCAAACACGTATACCTTATTTGGGACTTTAGTGGATGACCAAGCTTGATGATGTAGTGGATGAGCTTGCCAAAGCTTTACAAAACTTACCAGAAGTTAAAACTTTTTTTGATTTGCGCCAACAAATCCTACTTGATCCTTTTTTAAACGAGCAACAAGCGCAAATGAAGCACCACCAAAAGTTAATGATGAAACATCTTTCAGAATCAGAGATTTATCAAACACATCAAAAAGCTTATCAGCACCATCAGCGCGCTTTTGACGAGCATCCATTGGTTCAGAATTATGTGAGTTTAAAAGAACAGTTGTCGCCATTGATTGAACAGTTACAAACGATTATTGAATAGGCATAAATACAATGCATTTGGTATGATGAAGGCAGTGAATTTATGAACAAAACCACCGCACCATACACCCCGATGATGATGCAGTATTTAAAGATTAAGGATCAATATCCGGATACGTTAATCTTTTTTAGGCTTGGGGATTTTTATGAGTTATTCTTTGATGACGCAAAAATTGCGTCGAAAGAACTTTCGCTTGTGTTAACTGGCAAGAGTGCGGGCCAGCCTGAACGCGTACCGATGTGTGGGGTCCCATATCATGCAGCTAAAAGTTATATTAAGAAGTTAATTGAACGTGGTTATAGGGTCGGTTTGGTGGAACAACTTGAAGACGCAAGTGTAGCCAAAGGTCTTGTTCAACGAGATGTCACTCACATTTATACGCCCGGTTCATTTGTAGAAGATGAGGATGCCAATCATAATTTTTTACTTGCAATGAGCAGCGATGGACCTAGATTTGTTTTGATATATGGCGATGCTTCCACGGGTGACGTCTATTTAGATCACCTAGAAAAAGAGCCAGAAGTATTACAAAACTATTTGCAAAAATTGAGTTGCCATGAAGTGGTCCTTAATCAAGAATTAGCGAACCAGTTAGAACCTTTTTTGACACCGATGCGTATCACCGTTTCCATTCAACCCGACCCTGTGATTGCTCATCCTCAAAACGGTTTTGACTTGAGCGAACAATTGACTTATCAACGATGGCTTGATTATTTACAATTTACACAACGAAAAACTTTACCATTTCTAAAATCTATTGTTCGATTCGATCAACAATCGATGATGAAAATCGATGGCATATCATTGGCAAACCTTGAAGTCTTGCAGTCATTAAAACATCAAGCATCACATGGTTCATTATTTGGACTACTCAATGAAACAACTACTTCCATGGGTTCAAGGCTATTAAGACAATGGTTGATTCAACCAAGTGCCCATTTACTCACCATTCGTATGCGCCATCAAGTGGTTGGTGAATTCATCAGTAAATTTCTCGAACTGGAAACATTAAGAAATTTGTTTAAATCCATTTCAGATTTACCCAGATTGGTTGGAAAAATCAATCTCTTACAAGTGAATGCAAAAGAGTTATTGGCATTGAAACTTTCTTTACATCAGTTACCTCCGATTTTAACGATTTTGTCCACATTCACTTCTCCTCTTCTAAAACAATTGCTTAACAATTTTAAACCCTTACCTGAAGTCGTTGATTTGCTTGAGCACGCGATTCATGAGGATCCACCGATTAGCGTCAAAGAAGGCCAACTCATTAAACCAGGTTTTAATGAAAATTTAGATCATTGGTTAAACTTGGCTAAAAACGGAAAGTATGCCCTTATTGAATTGGAAAAAAGTGAAAGACAAAGAACGAGCATTAAGAATTTAAAAGTAGGGTATAACCAAGTCTTCGGATATTATCTTGAAGTTTCAAATGGTCAACTTGGAAGTTTAAAACCTGAATTTGGTTATGAAAGAAGGCAAACCTTAGCCAATGGAGAACGCTTTATCACCAAGGAATTAAAAGCACTTGAAAGTGATTTGCTCCAAGCAGAAGAGATGCAAAAGAAAATAGAGGAATCATTATTTTTTGAGATTGTAACGAAGCTTCAAACCTTTACAAAGGCATTTCAACACCTTGCAGATGTGATTGCCCAACTGGATGTTTTATCATCGTTTGCGATCGTCAGCAGTCAATACCAATTCGTTGCACCTACTATCAATGAAAAATCAATCATCGACATTGAACAATGTCGTCATCCTGTTATTGAAAAAGTGATGAAAAAATCAGTCTTTGTTGCCAATGACTTTCAAATGAATGAGACGACCAACACCATTTTGATTACCGGTCCTAACATGGGTGGAAAATCTACAATCATGAGACAAATCGCATTGGTGATGATCTTGAGTCAAATTGGTTGTTTTGTTCCTGCTAAAAAAGCCTCACTTATGCTTGTTGATGCCATCTATACTCGGATTGGCGCAAGTGATGATCTCGTTGGTGGCCAATCCACCTTTATGATGGAAATGACACAGACGCAATTTGCCCTTGCGAACGCCACAAAAAATTCGCTTTTGATCTTTGATGAGATTGGCCGGGGAACTGCAACATTTGATGGCATGGCGCTTGCTCAAGCAATCATTGAATTTACTACCCTATCAATTAAAGCAAAAACATTATTTTCAACGCATTATCATGAGTTAACGCAATTAGAAGCAACTTTACCAACCCTTAAAAATATGCATGTTGCGGTTCATGAAGAAAATGAAAAAGTAACCTTTTTATACCAATTAAGGCATGGGGCAATGAGTCGATCTTTTGGCATTCATGTTGCGCAACTAGCGTCATTACCAAACCGGATTATTGAACGGGCTAAAATTATTCTTGATCAGTTAGAAAAACAACCTCAAGTTGTTCAAACCATCAAAGAAAAACCTAAGTTATCATCAATTGAACAATCGATTCAAAGCATCAATCCTTTAATGATCACCCCATTAGAGGCTTTACAAATGTTAGTTGATCTTAAAAAGAAGATTGGATCATGATGAACAAAATTCATATTCTGACCTCTCAATTGAGTAACATGATTGCCGCAGGTGAAGTTGTCGAACGACCTGGAAGTGTGATTAAAGAATTGGTTGAGAACGCCATTGATGCAAATGCCACAAGAATTGAAATTAGCATTGAACATGCTGGCCGGACGTTTATGGAAGTTCGTGATAATGGTGATGGGATGAGTCACGATGATTTAGCAAAATCCATTCTTCGACATGCCACAAGTAAAATCCGAGATGAGTATGATTTGTTTAGAATTAAGACGCTTGGCTTCCGGGGCGAAGCATTGCCATCAATTGCCAGTGTATCTCAATTAAAGATTGCCACATCAGACGGGCAAGGACCTGGTTACCAATTAACGATGCATGAAGGTATTCCCACCATCACACCAACGATTGGGCGTAAGGGTACAACCGTTACGGTTGAAAATTTATTTTATAATACGCCAGCCCGCTTAAAATTTTTACGAAATGACTATCTTGAAACCAGCCATGTCATTGATGTTGTCACCCGCATTGCGTTAGGCCATCCTCATATTGCCTTCCAATTAACGATTGATGGAACCAAAACGTTTGTCACGGATGGTCGTGGCGATGTTTTCGCAGTCATGACTCAAATTTTTGGTTCAGAAACAACCAAGCAAACCAAGCCTTTTCAATTGATCACCCATGATGTGGAAGTTCGCGGTTATCTTGGTTTACCTGGCATTGCCAAGAGCCATCGTTATGGCATTTATACCTTGGTCAATGGGCGATCGGTGGTTCTTCCTAAAATTAATCAAGCAATTTTAGAAGCATATCGGCCTTATTTACCGCCAGTAAGATACCCTTGGATTTATCTTCATCTACATGTGGATCCAAGTTTGGTGGATGTCAATGTCCATCCGACCAAAAGAGAAGTACGGTTATCAAAAGAAGAAGGATTAAAAGCTTCTTTAATGTTAGCGATCAAAGAATCATTACAAAAAACGAATTTAGCGCCAATCGGTTTAAACCAATCGCCAACTTTTAAGCCTCAAGCGAATGGCCAATCTTCACTTCGTGAATCAACTGAAGTCCAGTATCCATCATCGGATTTCATCCCCATCACATTTGATGGTCAGCAGCAACAAACTCAATTAACGGTTGTCGCACAAATGCATCTGACTTACTTGGTTTGCCAAGATAACCAAGGAAGCATTTATTTAATTGATCAACATGCTGCCGATGAACGCATCCGTTATGAACAACAATTAAAACTTCTTGAAGATAAAAAGTTCATGGTATCCCCATTGATTCCAGTAACCATTGAACTTAAACCAAATGAACTCAAACTTTTGACCGATGAACGATTGAAGATGCTTTTGAGTGTCGGCATTGAAATGGTTCCATTTGGAGGAAGAGTTTTTAAAGTAAACACCGTGCCTTCATGGGCGATTGCCTCTGCTCAAACCTTTGTGGAAGATCTCTTGATGCAACTGTTTGAAGAACCAAACCTAAATCCTGACAAACTTAGATTATATGCATTGGCTTCAAAAGCCTGTAAAACCAGCATCAAAGCACAAGATATCTTGACGCTTGAAGCAATGCAAAGTCTTGTGAATCGACTACTTTTATGTCAGTATCCTTATACATGTCCACATGGTCGTCCGACGATGGTTCAGTTTGGAAAAAGACAGTTAGAAGCGATGTTCAATCGGTCAGGATTTTAAAGATGATTTATGTGATTGGTGGACCGACCGGAACAGGTAAAACAACCCTAGCATTAGAACTTGCGAAGGTATGGAAGGCCCCCATCGTGAATGCCGATGCATTTCAAATGTATCAAGGCATGGATATTGGAACCAACAAAGATAAAGCAAGACTTAAAAATTTCCAAACCTATTTTTTTGATCACGTTTCTCCGCAAGAAGGCATGACGGTGGCGAGATACCAAAAAGAAGTGAGAGCGTTACTTTTAGAGCTTTTACCAAAACATCCTAAAATTATTCTCGTCGGTGGCACTGGTTTATATATCAAAGCAAGTTTATTTAACTTTCATTTTGCAGATCACGAGACGGAACCTGATTTAACTGCATTTGAAACGATGGATAATCTCAAACTTCATCAATGCTTATCTGAATTCGATCACCAAGCTGCCACCAAGATTCACCCACAAAATCGCAGGCGTGTCCTTCGTGCCATCGCCATTCATCTTGCAACGGGTCGAACAAAAACTGAACAAGAAGGCGTTCAGATGAAAGAACCTTTATTCCCTTGTCGGATTGTTGCGATTCAAGCAGAAAAGAAAACATTAAACCAGGATTTAGATCAAAGGGTGCTTGATATGTTTGCAAAGGGATTGGTCAAAGAGGTTCAAGCATTAAAAGACAAATTTGGTGATAAAATTCATGCGTTTCAGGCGATTGGTTATAAAGAAACACTCCGTTATTTAAATGGAGAAGAAACGTTAGATAAAACCATACAAACCATTCAAACCGCAACCCGACGTTATGCAAAAAGACAGATTACGTATTTTCGGCATCAATTACCAACGCAATGGTTCCCTGATTGGCAAACTGCATTAAAGGATTTAACCTCATGAATGTAGCAAACTATCAAATTGGCAACCAAGTTGAAATGAAAAAACCGCATCCTTGCGTCAAACGTTCAACGATGTTTTTAGTCGTTAAAATTGGAGCGGACATTAAAATTAAATGCCTTGGGTGTGGAACGTTGTTGATGATGACGCGTGACCACTTTAACTCAAGATTGAAGCGGGTGGTTGTCTCCGAATCCTAGAAATTCCATCTATTAAAAGGAGATGGAACTCAAACACGTCACGATACGTTATCAAACCACTACCGTAAACAAACATCCAATCATTCATCGTTTTTCCTATACCTTTCCAAAACGAGGGCTTGTGGTCATCGTTGGCGATTCTGGTATTGGAAAGTCATCATTATTGAAGGTGCTTGCTGGTTCGATTCAACCTACCGAAGGTCAGATTTTATTTCCTAAAGATTGGAAACTTAAAAAACCAATCTTCTTCGAAGATCAAATGACGTTAATCCCACATTGGCATGTTAAGGATTATTTTCAATCCATGGTCGTTTCTGCATTGCTTTTGGATCTTGGTTTAGATCCTGATCTTGCAAATGAACCATTTCAACACCTATCGGTAGGGCAACGGATTCGGGTCATGATTGGCTTATTTTTCTCGCAAGCAAGTGATTGCTACTTATTTGATGAACCAACCCATGCGCTGGATGAAAAAAGTCGGGATGCGGTGATCCGCTACATGATGAATCAATCCCAATCACATTTGATTGTCATCGCCACTCATGATCCAAATTTGATCGAACAAGCAAATGAAGTCATACATATCCATCATCCTTATCAAATCACGGTTATCCCCAAATATAAGGGTCAAACGCAGGGGATAACCACTCAAACCAAGATAGGGCCGCCAATCCTTACGTGGAAAAGATTATTCAAGCGTCTTCACCATGGTAAAGGCATCGGCATGTTTCTCATGTTTGCTTCTTTAATGTTGCAAACATCAATCCAAGTTTTACTGGTGTTTCATCATGGTCTAAACGAACAGCAACGGATCTATCAAAAGATGATCCATGATGAAAGACTATTTATGATTCAAGAAATACAACGGACGTCGATTGATCAATCCCCATTTCAACTTGTTAAAACCATCTCGCCAAATATTGGACAACTCATGATGGCATTCTCAAGTCTAAATGGGATTCAATTTTACCCATTCATCCAATCTTGGTTTCCCCAAACTTATGACGTTCAAGGGGTTGCCTATCAAGTCCGACTTGTCGATATGCCTTTTGAATTAGGAAAAACCAGTCTTGGTTTGATCCATTTACCTCAACATGAGCTTCATGAATTTCGTATCGATACCTTCATGATCGATGAAAACACTATCCCCCTTTCAATAAATGGTCCCTTACATATCTTGCGTAAAAGGGTCGTTCAAAGTTTTTTTGAACCCCCTCAGATTTTGATTTCTTATTGGCAATGTTTGTATTTATTACAAACCACCAAGATTGACGCTTCACCTGATGCGATGAATTATTTAAACCTTTATCAGATGCATTACATCCCTGAAGCTTTAATCGCCTATGATCCTCACAAACTTCTTCCAACCATCCTCAACCGTCAAACCGACCAACATCCTTGGACCATTTCATTAAGTGTGATGACAACTTACCAATCGATGAATCTGATCTTACCTTCGTTATTACAATTAATGATTGGTACCATGATTACGTTGCTTTCATTATGTTTCTTTGTTTGGTGGACAAGGTTACATTGGGTATATCAACGTCATCACCATCAATGGCATTGGATGAAGCGATTAGGGTTTTTGCTTAAACCGATTTGGCATTTAATCACATCACCCATGCATTTATTATGGGAGGGATGTCATTTACTTTTGGCAATCCTTGTTTCGATATGGTTATTGCATATTCAGACGTTTATCTTCTTAACGATTGTTCCACTTATCATGCTCACGATGTTCTTAAGCATTGGCATGATCATGATGCGTTCTGTTTTATTGAATGGTTATACCCATGCTTGAAGGTAGTCATATTCAAGTTTCGTACGGAAAGAATATCATCATTCCTTCCTTTTCATTTCAATTTCCAAAATACGGTTTGATCTTAATCTCTGGACCAAGTGGTTCTGGTAAAACGACATTTCTACAAATGTTAAATTTATGGATTCCATTTCAAGGGCAACTACGGTTTGATGGGATATCTTTGAACCAACTAGACGATGACAAACGGTTGCAATTTCGTCAAGAAAAAATCGGTTGTGTTTATCAAGAACATGGACTTTTGTTCAATCTATCGGTTCAAGATCATCTATTATTAATTCAAACAATCAAGGGAAATTATCAATCTGCTCATCTTAAAAAAGCTTGGGAAACTTTTTTATTGGAAGTACCACTTCACCAGATTGTTGGCACCTTATCACGGGGGCAACAACAACGGCTCGCCATTTTGCTTGCATGTTTTGGGCATAGTGAAATATTGATTTTAGATGAACCTACAACGGGCTTAGATAAAGTAAATCGTCTAAAGATTTATTCCTTACTTTCACAACTTCAGCATGATCGGTGCATCGTCATGAGCACGCATATTGATTTAAATGAACCGATTGCCCATTCCCAACACTTACAATTTCCCATTTCTAACCAACGTCATTTGCTCATGTCTAAGCTAAGAAATCAATTCCCCCAAAAAATGGTTGATGTCAAACTTCCCACATGGTGGTTATGGAAGTTTCATGTTCGGCAAAGAAAAAAAGAAAAGTTTCGTTGGCGTTTTCAATTTTTTCAATCATTAACTTTTACTTTGCTTGGGATTGTTCTATCGATGATGCTTGTGTTAAACCAAGAAATTTTAACGATGACCAAAAAAATGCTTGGTGGAAGTTATCAGTTTGTTGAACCTAACAAACCGTTTCTAGCTGAATTAACTTCTACAAATGAAGATGATCCCATCTTTCAAACCATCGACTTTCCCTATGCCATTCGCTCAGATTATGATGATGAATTTTTTGAAAGGTTGAAACCATACCATCGGTTTTCTTTTGACAATCAAGTGTATCAAACCACTATCAAAGACTTTCATCTTGGTTTAATCAATCATGTCAAACCAATACCTGAAGCAAGTTCGCTCGTGTTGAATGATCAATTTTTATCAACAGAAGGTGTGATGTTGGGTGTTCAACCGATTCATCTTTTAGTCTTGTCAAAGTTGTTACAATGTTTTCCCAATCAAGATGATATCAATCAACATCTAAAAGTTCAGTCCATTCAAATATTCATCGACATATACCAATCACAATGGGGTTATTATGATGAAATGGTTTTTGATTTGTTGGCCATTCAAGTCACCGAAACACCAACATGGTTTCATGAGATGAAGAATTACCCAAAATGGTTTTATGAAACCAGGATGCGGTTGCCAACAAAAGCTATCGAGGATACAACAAGTGAAGAACCATGGTTGATACCTAAAACAACCTTAATTGAAACCAAAGAGCATACGTTGTTGATTGACTTATGGAGTAAACACCCCGAATGGAAACGATATCACCTTTATCATCGTGATCAATTTGGTTGGCGGCTTTATCGTCAAGAACATATCAATATGAATGTACAGGAGTTATCGCTTGATGCAGTACGTTTTCATTTTCATAGTAATTGGGGATACCACTATTATCCAGAACAGCGATTGAGTGGATTCGCCAACCCTATCTTTTTTTCTCCTAAGACAAATGTTGACTTGATTTACTTAGAGACCTTACAAAAGTTACTCGACCCGTATGCTTGGATGTCTGTAGAAATGCCTTTCACCGTCGATCAAGGTTATGTTCTAACCAATCCTAGTAAGGCCATCAAATACCAAGTTCAAAACCTTTCGAATCTAGCAATTGATGAAATTTACATCTCTGAATCGTTGGCAAAACATTGGCAGGTCGATGTTGGGGAAACCGTCCATTTGGCATTTCCTACATACGATCAACACCATCAAGTTGGTATCTTGGGGCGATATGTACACGCTACCTTAACCGTTTCTGGCATCCAAGACGATCAGGATGGATATTGGATATATCAACATCTTGGTTGGTGGGAAAAATGGTTAATGATCCATGCCTTTGTACCAAGTTTTGAACTGATAGCAACGGCCTATATCGTTTACGAACCGATGATCGTGCCGGAACAATACCGAATGCTAATGCCCTTTCAGGACGTCCAATCATCTGTCCATGACATCCAAACATGGCTTTCAATTGGATTAATCATCATGAGTGTCGTTTTTGGCATGCCATCCTGGACTTTGTTTTACTATTATTTACGCCAATCAATCATCCATGATCGAAGAACCATCCGAACATTGATTGGATTCGGTAGCCCCGTAAACTTGATTCGTCATTGGTATGATATTCGCTTGCAATTGCTCATCGTTGAACTAGCGATTCCAAGTCTCGCCCTAATGATTTGGTTTGATCATGTGTTGAAGCAATGGTTTGCAAAGGCCTTCTATACAGCATTCGCATTTCAATTACCTTACCTGACTATCGGTCTACTGCTCATGAGTTTCCTAGGCTTTTATGGATTGATGATATGGCTACAAAATCAAGAGATCAAAACCTTACAAAAAATAATTTAAAAGAAATAGTATCTTTTTTAATTTCATATGGTATTATCTTTTCGTAGCAGCAAAATGTTAGCTCCTACTAATACTAAGTGAAAGGTTTAGGTTTTCGATGAAAGGCTCAGTCAAGATGTTCAACAAAGAAAAAGGCTACGGCTTCATTCGCACTGAAGACGGAAAAGATGTCTTTTTCCATCATTCTTCGATACTCATGGACGGTTACAAAACCGCCGAAACTGGGGAACCAGTTGATTTCGAAGTTGAAGATTCCGATCGTGGTCCACGCGCCAAAAATATTAAAAAATTACCTCGGTAATTTTTGATAAATTAGTGCTAAGACAAAAGTCGCCCTCGGGCGACTTTTTTATTTCATCTAGATAACATATAATAGATGAGGTAAATATGGGATTAAAAGCAGGCATCGTTGGACTACCAAATGTTGGCAAGTCAACCTTATTCAATGCAATTACGAATGCTTCGGTTGAAGCAGCGAATTATCCTTTTGCAACCATCAATCCAAATACAGGTGTGGTTGCGGTGCAAGATGATCGCCTTGATTTTCTCTCTTCTTTATTCAAACCAAAAAAGACCATCGCAACCACGGTAGAGTTTGTTGATATTGCTGGTTTGGTTAAGGGTGCAGCAAAAGGTGAAGGTTTAGGTAACCAATTTTTAGCTGCCATTCGTGAAGCAGATGCGATTGTTCAAGTCGTTCGATGTTTTGATTCTTCAGAAATTATCCATGTGGAAAACTCGGTCAATCCAGAACGTGATATGGATATTATCAATTTAGAATTAATTCTTGCTGACCTTGACACCATCCAACGTCGAATTGATAAAGTGAATTCAAAAGCTAGGGGCAATGATAAGCAAGCAATTGCAGAACTTGCCATGCTTCAAGTTTTAAAACCACAATTATTAAATGGCATTCCTGCTCGCTTGGCAAATTTAACAACAGAACATCGTTTGTTAATTGAACAAGAATATCACCTTCTCACGAACAAACCGTTGTTGTACGTGGCTAACATTCCGGAAGATGGTTATGGTGCACTCGCTCAAAATGGATATTATCAACAAGTCTTGAAACGGGCAAAAAAAGAAGGGGCAGAAGTCGTTGCCATTTCTTGTGAAATTGAATCACAAATTTCCAAACTACCACTCACAGAAAAAAAAGAATTTCTTTCATCACTTGGTATTTCAGAACCAGGATTGAATCCATTGGTAAGAGCAACTTATAAATTATTAAAGTTAGCTACGTATTTCACGGTCGGTCAGGATGAATGTAGGGCTTGGACGTTTCATCAAGGTATGACCGCACCTCAAGCTGCTGGTGTCATTCATACCGATTTTCAAAAAGGATTTATCAAGGCAGATATTTATCATTATGAAGATATCGTGCAACATCATTCCGAATTGGCTGTTAAGGAAGCAGGCAAATTACGAATGGAAGGAAAGGAATATGTGGTAAAAGATGGCGATATTATCTTTTTCCGATTTAATGTTTAATTATGTTTAATCCAAATAAAGTCCGTGTTCGTTATGCTCCTTCACCAACAGGGTTTTTACATATTGGTGGCGCGAGAAGTGCGCTATTTAATTATCTATTTGCAAAGAAACATCAAGGTCAATTTATCATTCGCATTGAAGATACGGACATTGAACGAAATGTAGCCGGTGGTGAGGTTAGTCAAATTCGTGATTTAAAGTGGTTAGGTATTAACCCAGATGAATCGCCTTTAAATCCGAATCCGATTTATGCACCTTATCGTCAAATGGAAAGGTTAGATACCTATCAACGTTATGCAAAGCAATTGATCTTGAAAGGTCATGCTTATGAATGTTATTGCAGTGAAGATGAACTTGAAAGATCAAGAGAAGAACAATTAGCAAATGGCATTGCTGCTCCTCAGTACAACCGCCGATGTTTACATTTAACCCCTCAAGATAAAGCCGCATTTATCTCACAAGGTAGAAAACCGGTTATCCGAATTAAATTAGAGGATCACCTTAAAATTGATTTCACGGATTTAGTTCGCGGACCCGTGAGTTTTAATAATGATGATATTGGGGATTGGGTTTTAATCAAATCAAATGGAATTCCAACGTATAATTTTGCTGTTGTTATCGACGATTTCTTAATGGATATTACGCACGTTTTCCGCGGTGAAGAACATTTATCCAACACCCCTAAACAAATTCAAGTCTATCGCTATCTAAACTTTCCCATTCCTGAATTTGGCCATATGACCATCATCGTCAATGATCAAGGTAAAAAGCTATCAAAGAGAGATGCTTCGATTGTTCAATTTATGTCCCAATATCGAGACATGGGTTACTTACCTGAAGCTATTTTTAACTTTATTTTACTGTTAGGATGGTCGCCTGAAGGGACGCAAGAAATCTTTACAAAGGATCAAGCCATTTCCGCATTTGATTCAAAGCGTCTTTCCTCTTCACCCTCCATGTTTGATCCCCAAAAGATGAATTGGATTAACAACTATTACATTAAGCAGCTTTCGGATGAAAGTTATTGGTCCTTCATTCAACCATACTTGAAACAGTCACCTGGTATCGAAAATCTTGAGGCAAATGCACTAAAGCAAATCGGACAATTATTCAAAGAACAAATCGCTTATGGGCAGCAAATCATTGAATTAGTAAAACCAATCTTGACCCCACTTCCCATCACGGAAATCGAGGCAATTGAATTACTCAATTCATTAGAAGGAAAAAAAGCTTTGGCTTTGTTTGTTGAAAAGTTTAAACTCCTACAGGTGGTTGATTCCGTATCCATTAAATCAATCTTTAAATCCATTCAACAAGAAACCGGATTAAAAGGAAAACCATTATATATGCCAGTACGCCTTAAGATCACTGGTCAACTTCATGGCGCAGAAATGGCAAATATCATTCCAATTCTAGGAAAAATCATTACATTGAAAAGGTTGTTATCTTGATGAAAACCATTGAGCAAAAACTTAAATTATTGATTATCCGTGCCTTCCAAAATCAAGGATTAAAATTGGTGGAAGATGATATCGTGATTGATAAAACCAAAGATCCAAAATTTGGCGATTATGCAAGTAACGTTTGCTTGAAATATTCAAAAAATCTTAATTTAAAACCACAAGTATTAGCTCAAACAATCCTGCTAAACATCACCGACCCAATCATTCAAAAAATTGAAGTTGCTGGCCCAGGTTTTCTTAACTTTTTTATCAAACCTCAAGCTTTACTAGATGTTTTATCGATCATCCTGTCGGAAACAAGCATGTATGGAAAATCAACCTTGCATCAAGGTAAAACCATCAACTTGGAATTTGTTTCTGCCAATCCAACCGGACCGATGCATGTCGCCCATGCTCGGGCTGCTGCTTTAGGTGACGTTATTGCAAACTTACTTTCGGATGTTGGTTATCGCGTCAGCAGAGAGTTTTATGTCAATGATGCCGGCGGACAAATTAAGAATTTAGCGTTGTCTATTTTTTCTCGGTATCGAGAGTTGCTTGGTGATAAAGTGACTTTACCTGAAGATGGTTATTTTGGTAAGGACATTATTGAAATTGCCAAAGAAGTAAGACAACAATATGGTGACAAGATAAAGGTTTTTGATGAAAAATTCTTTATAAAGATTGGCATCGATAAACAATTAAAGAGAATCAAATTGGATTTAGAATTGATGGGCGTTCATTTTGATATTTATCGTTCTGAACAAGCGGTGAGAGATGAAGGTAAAATTGAATTCACATTGAACAAACTCAAAAATTATATGTATGTTGAAAATGGTGCTACCTACTTAAAAACCACAGCTTTTGGCGATGATAAAGACCGTGTCATCATTAAGAGTGATGGTCAATATACTTATTTTTTGCCTGACATTGCTTACCACATTGATAAGCTAACGAGAAATCATCAACAATTGATTGATATCCTTGGTCCTGATCACCACGGCTACATTGGTCGAATGAAAGCCGCATTAAAGATGCTAGGTTTTGCTGATGAAACGTTAGAAATACTTGTGATGCAATTGGTCACATTAACCCAACATGGTCAAGAAGTGAAAATGAGTAAGCGGACTGGGGTGGGCATTACCTTGCGTGATTTAGTTGAAGAAGTTGGTCGCGATGCTGCAAGATACTTCATCGCTGCAAGATCGTTACATAACCCGCTTGAGTTTGATTTAGAACTTGCCCAAACTAAAAGTAGTTTAAATCCACTTTATTATGCTCAATACGCTCACGCACGCCTTCAATCCTTGTTGCAGACCGGTCATGATTTAGGATTAGATGCGTCTGGAACTGGTTTAGATTCACAAGAAGAAGTCGATTTACTTAAACATTTGAGGGATTTTCCTCAGCTCGTTCTTCAAGCAGCAGCAAATCGGGACCCAAGTATCGTTGCCCAATACACACAACAACTTGCAAGTTATACCCATAGTTTCTATACTATAAGACGGGTCATCGACCGCGACCATCCAAAATTATCAGCGGCACGACTTGCCTTGGTTAAAGCTAGTGCGCAAGTCTTGAAAAATAGTTTAGCAATTTTTGGGATCCAAGCCGTAGATAAAATGTAAAAGGAGCCAATCATGGCAAAATCAATCTTAGAACTCGCTCACGAATTCATCACCGCTAAGAAAAAGGCGGTTACCTTTAAAGAAATTTGGCAATATGTTCAAAAACAAATGGATGAAAAAGAAACCTTACAAATTGGTCGCTTTTACAAACTGATTACGTTAGATGGCCGATTTGTTGCTCTAGGAAATAATAAATGGGACTTAAAAGCACGCTACACATTTAAAGAATTATATGATGATGCACGCGGTGTGTTTAGAGAAGTCGAATCACCAGATGAAGCTGGAGAGGAAGCCGATGAAGATCCTTTTAATGAGGATAAAGAAGATGACGAAGAAGATGGTGAAGATAAGCCAAAAAAGCGTAAAGTAGAAGAAGAAGAATAAATCAAAAAGGAAAGAGGAATCAAATATGGCATTAGTCAGCATGAAGGAAATGTTAATCAAAGCTTACAAGGAAAAATACGCGGTCGCTCAATTCAATATTAATAACTTGGAATGGACATTGGCAATCTTGGATGAATGCCAAGCTTTAAATGCACCGGTTATTTTGGGTGTTTCTAGCGGTGCAGCAAAATATATGGGTGGATTTCACACGGTCATGGGCATGGTCAATGGCCTCATCAAAGATAAGAAATATACCATCCCGATTGCGGTGCATCTTGATCACGGTGAAACATACGAATTATGCAAACAAGCGATTGATGCTGGTTTCACATCCGTCATGATTGATGCTTCTCATCATCCCTTAGAAGAAAACATTAAAATTACCAAACAAGTGGTTGAATATGCCCATAGTAAAAAACCATTGGTTTCAGTTGAAGCTGAACTCGGTCGCGTCGGTGGTCAAGAAGATCATGTGGTCGCTGAAACATACTATGCCGTTCCTTCTGAATGCGTTCGCATGGTTAAGGAAACCGGTATCGACTGCTTGGCCCCAGCATTAGGATCCGTGCATGGTCCATATAATGGTGAACCAAAATTAGGATTCAAGGAAATGGCAGAAATTCATAAACTCACCAATATGCCTTTGGTTTTACATGGTGGATCCGGGATTCCAGATTTCCAATTAAGAATGTCAATTGAACGCGGAACCGCAAAAATTAATGTCAATACAGAAAACCAAATGGAATGGACAAAAATTGTTCGTGAGGTGCTTGCAAAAGATCCAAAAGTCTATGACCCACGTAAGATTATTGGCCCAGGCAAAGAAGGTATTCGCAAAGTTGTAAAAGCTAAATATCAAGTCTTCGGTTGTATCGGCAAAGGCGTATAAAATTAAAACGTGAAAACCCACCGAATCCTCGATGGGTTTTTTCTTTGATGAACCACTGATAATAAGTTAAACTATCATTATGTTGCAAAGTTTTTTCGCAGATGCTTACCAAGCTTGTTTGCTCGCAAGTCAAGCAATCATGGACATTTACAAAACTAATTTTACATTTGAAAATAAAGAAGACGCGTCTCCCGTTACCATTGCCGACAAGAAAGCGGATTTAATTATTCGCCAATATTTAAAGGAACGATACCCAAATTTTGGGTTTCTAACTGAAGAATCAAGTGATGATTTTAGCCGCCTGCATAAAGAATATGTTTGGTTGGTAGATCCAATTGATGGTACCAAAGATTTTATTGCAAAAAACGATGAGTTTACGATTAATGTTGCCCTTGTTCATCGTCAACAAGTGGTGGTTGGTATCGTCCATATCCCAGCAAAGAAACAAACGTATTATGCCATCAAAGGTCAAGGTTCTTTTTATCGCTTTCAAGATAAAGATCAACGGATTTTTGTTAATCATAAAAAAGAAAACTTAACGGTATTAACGTCCCGTTTTCATTTACAACCTAATGAGGAAGAGATGATCAAGAAATATCAGCAACTCAACAAAATTACCACGATTGAAACATTTGGAAGTGCGATTAAAGCATGTAGAATCGCTCATGGATTTGCTGAACTATCTTATCGCTTATCTCCTGGTACAAAAGAATGGGATACTGCTGCGAGTGACTTAATTGTCACAGAAGCAGGTGGTTTTTTCCTTAAACCTAATCAAGAAAAATACTGGTACAATCGTCAAGATGTTCGTAACTTAGAAGGTTATTTGATTTTAAATCGTATGGATAATTTCTTATTATGAAAAAACAATTTATCCTTCTACCCTTGTTAATCGTGCTTGCATCATGCCAAGAAATCGGTGTATCTTTTTCGTCTTTGAGTGAAACTATTTCCAGTGAGAACTCAAACGTTTCAACCTCGTCGTTGTCTGCTTCTGATAGTTCCCTTTCTTCCATATCTAGTTCTTCATTTGTTAACTCCTCAAGTGAACTACCACTTTTGGTCACTTTGGATTTTTATAATCTGAATGATTTTCATGGAGCAGTTGATTACAATTCAAGCAACAAAGAAATCGGTATTAATCGATTAGCAAATTATTTTCAAAATAAAGTCAGTAACAATCCCAATACGATCTTATTGTCGAGTGGTGATATGTGGCAGGGGAGTGCAGACAGCAACATCACCCGTGGACGCTTAGTGGTGGATGCGATGAACTTAATGGGCTTTGAGGCAATGGCCATTGGTAATCATGAGTTTGATTGGACCGATGAATACATCATCACCAACCAATTACGATCCAACTTTCCCCTTCTGGGAATCAACATCATGGATCAACGTACGGAAGCACGCGCAGCTTTTGCTGATGCTTCAATATTAATTGAAAGAACAGGTATTCAAATTGGCATCATTGGTACGATTGGTTCGGAATTAGAAAGTTCAATTTTAACCAGTGCAGTTCGGGATTATTCATTTGTGCCATACACCAACTTAGTCATGCAAGAAAGTAATCGCCTAAGGACACTCGGTGCCGATCTAATTATTTTGTTAAATCATGATGGGACGGTTGAAAATGGTGTGATGCCTTACGTTGATGCAGTTTTTAATGGGCATACGCATCGTCGAGAAGTCTTTCACATCGATGGCAAACCTGTCTATCAAGGTCAAGCATATGGCCAAGCCATTAGTCACGTTCGATTCGTTATCAATACATCCACCATGGAACCAAGTTTTATTCAATCTCAATCAGGAGTATATACCTTTGATACCTTATTAAATGCCAACCAAATCGGTACAGAAAATCCTGAAATGAAAGCATTGTATGACCAATATTTAGTTGACGAAATCAATGACGTCAAGAATGAAGTTCTAGGTACGGCTGATGGCGCATTTTCTCGAAATCAACTTGGAAACTTAGCAGTTGACGAGATGTTGCGGTATGGTCAAGAGGTGAAACCTGAGGTTGTGGCAAGCTTTCACAATACAGGTGGGGTTCGATCCGCCATTGATACCGGGACAGTGACCTATGGAGAACTATACAAAGCGTTTCCATTTGACAACGAATTGATGATTGTCGAAGTGACAGGTGATGACTTACTATGGTGGCTATCCGAAAATTTATATGCTGCCACGATTCCAAATTTAACGCCGATCCAAACTAATCAGACTTACTGGATTATTTCAATTAACTACTTAACCGAAAAACATCTCGAGTCCAATAGTTATCCGCATGATTTAACTTCCGTAATCAATACTTATGCTTATATTCGTGAGCAATTAAAAACCCGGTGGTTATTTGAAGGAACCATCCGGGCGAGTGATTTCAGTTAAGTTAAGACTATTTCAATTGTAATTCTTGTGGCAAAGCTTGGGGTTTTTCACTTGCAAGTTTAACCGCAAGGACTCCAGGCACTTCTTCCATCAAAATCACTTCTAATCCGCCTGACATGGTTGAATCAATCAATCCACAAGAAGAGCAAGCACCTTCCATCCGTAGATAAACAATGCCATCTACAAAGGAATCAAATTCAACATTACCGCCATCACGGATAATGAAAGGACGAATTTTATCTAAGGCTTCTTCGATTTGTTGTTCAATGGTCATATTGACATCATAACGATTATTTGGTGACACTGCAATCAATACGATTTTTAATAAAAAAACCATCATTTTTAAGGATGGTTTGGTGCCCGGGGACGGACTTGAACCGTCATGGTGTCGCCACCGCAGGATTTTAAGTCCTGTGCGTCTACCGATTTCGCCACCTGGGCTAAGCTTTGGTCTCCCGCGAAGGAATCGAACCTTCGACCCCTTGATTAAAAGTCAAGTGCTCTAACCGTCTGAGCTAGCGGGAGTCAATGTTGGCTGGGGTACCTGGGATCGAACCAGGGAATGATAGAGTCAAAGTCTATTGCCTTACCACTTGGCTATACCCCAAACGACGATGGTGGAGGCTGGTGGATTCGAACCACCGAACCCGAGGGAACTGATTTACAGTCAGCTGCGTTTGGCCGCTTCGCTAAGCCTCCATCGGTGCGATCACACTGGTAGCACATGGTGGATGTTGAGGGGTTCGAACCCCCGACCTCCGCCGTGTAAAGGCGATGCTCTCCCAACTGAGCTAAACATCCCTTGGGCGTACGCGTGCTCACTTAATATATCAAAACACTCTTTTCTAGTCAATGAAAAACCTCTAGGAATGAGGATGATTTAATAGCCTTTTTTGCCCAATAAGCGAAACATATTTCGTTTATAAATTTCCACGCCTGGTTGATTAAATGGATTAATACCCAACAGATAACCAGAATATGCACATGCTTTCATAAAGAAGTAGAGCAAATGACCTAAATGATGAGCATCCATTTGATCAAGGATAATTTGTATGACAGGAACTTGACCTTCTTCGACATGAGCCTGAAGGGTTCCTAAATATGCTTTTTCATTGACATAAGATAACGGTTTGCCTGCTAAGTAATTAAGTCCGTCTGCATCATTGCTGCTCTGTGGAATCGATAAGTCTAACAGCGGTTTTTTAACAAACAACACCGTTTCAAATAGAATCGGGGAACCATCTTGAATGAATTGCCCAACACTATGAAGATCGGTACTAAAGGAAACGGAACCAGGCAATAAACCTTTATTTTCTTTGCCTTCTGATTCAGCAAATAATTGCTTTAACCATTCTGCAATCATGGCAAATTGTGGTTCGTAGGTCACAAACATTTCCACTGACTTTTCTTGATAAAGTTGATGACGAGCAATGGCATATTGAACCGCGAGGTTGGTTGCTACTTGGTTGTTACTATACTTATCCATTGCTTCTTTTGCACCCGCCATCAAGGCTTGAATATCAATTCCTGCTACAGCGATTGGCAATAAGCCAACTGCCGTTAGAACCGAATATCGGCCACCAATGTCATCAGGTAAATGGAATGTCACATATTTTTCTTGAATGGCTAATGCTCTTAACGCCCCTTTTTCTTTATCCGTGGTTGCAAAAATCGCTTTGCGTGCCTCGACTTCGCCAATCTTCTTTTCTAAAAGAGCTTTGAGTAAACGAAAGGCAATTGAGGTTTCAGTGGTTGTTCCTGATTTAGAAATGACGTTGATGGCAAAGGTTTTGTTTTCTAAGTAATGGAGTATTTGTTGGGTATATGTCGGTGAAAAGGTTTGGCCAAGGTAAATAATTTCAACTTGTTTTTCCTTGGAAGGATATAACCCTTTGATTGCGTCAATAACTGCACGTGCCCCAAGATAAGATCCACCAATCCCACATACAACTAAAACCTGAAAACGTTCACGAATTTGTTTTGCAGTCTTTTGAATCAAAGCAAACTCATTTTTATCATATGTAGCAGGCCATTTATCCCAACCTAAAAAATCTCCTCCTGGTCCATTTTTTGCGCTTATCATTTCGCTGATTCGGTTAATTCGGTCCTGATAATCGGAAAAAGATCCTTTGATTTTGGCGTGATTCAATAGTAATGAGAGCATGGTTACTCCTCCATTTTCTTTTTTTGTAAATCGATCCAACTTGGAAGCATCTTTTTTAGGGGTGAGAAATCAATCTCATGAGGGGGAACTTTTGACCAAAAAGGGTGAGCAGTGTCAATTAATTCCTCTCGTTTATAAAGCCTTTTGACGGATAACTTTAAGTGTTGGTTACTTAAATCTATCGCCAAGACCTTAACCCGGACATATTCCCCGACAATCAGGTAGGTTTCAATACGTTTCACGTATTCATCTGAAATTTCCGATATATGCACCAAACCTTTTTGACCGTTTGGAAATCCAATAAAAGCTCCATATGGTTGGATATCTATGACTTTTCCAACAATGATTTCATCGATTTGGTAACTATCATTCATCATTTTTTTAACAGTGCTTTCAAGAGTGAAAGATCATCTTGCGTAACAACCTTGAAGTTTAACCGACTGCCATTCATGACAAAAACTTTTTTACCCATGACGGTTAATAAACTTGCATCATCACTTGCCGTTTTAATCTTTAGTTTTCTCGCATGCTCATGGGCGTTGAGAATGGTTTGAAATTGAAAGGCTTGTGGGGTTTGTGTTAAGTAAATGTCTTGCTTCGCAACATAATTTTCTAGAGTCGCAGATTCATCCACGACAAACAGGGAATCGTTCACGTGTCTACCGAGTGTAATTGCGGGATGATTTTTTAAGCCCAGGATTAATCCATCAATTAAGGAAACACTGACTAACGGTCTGGCGACGTCATGAATTAACACATGATCAGGTTTGGTATGAAGATGCGCATATAAAAGACCTTGATAACTAGATTCTTGGCGAGTTTTTCCACCTACAATAACGTGAATGGTTTTCTTTTTTGTCCATGGTTTCACTTCATCTTGGACCACGGCAAGTGATTTTTCATTCACGACAAGGATGATTTGATCTATTTTTTTATGATTAACAAAAGTCGCTAAGGAATATTGGTAAAGTTTTTTACCCTGGATGGTTAAAAATTGTTTTGGTGTAACCGCACCTTGTAGTCTTAAGCCTTCGCCTGCAGCTAACAATATTGCGGTGATCATTTTTTTACTTCTTTGAGTTCTAACAACTCACTAATTGCCATTTGTTGGAGATTTAATTTAATGACTTTCTCAAGTAATGAATTTTGCGAATAATCTGCCTCACAGACAAAATTGACACGTTCGTCTTGGATCAGTAACTTAGCTTTTTCGATATGACCCTTTGAATAAACCGCAATCGATTTTCCGCCATGTTCTTTTGCCATCAACATTGCTGGCACATCAGTCAATCCATCACCGATATAAATTAAATTACGATATTTAATTCTCTTTTCTTTGGTTCTTTCATTAACTTTATCATCTTCAGATTGATTCAAGATGCCTTTAGCGATTCTAAAAAAATATTGCGTTTTCATCGTGTAATTGATTGCAATTTTTGGCCAAATGGCTTCTTTTGTTTGTTCTGAAAATAAGAATTCACATCCAAAAATCTTTGTAAATTCTTTAGCAATTTTTGTACCTTCAATAATTTCTTTAGTTCCCGAAGTAATGATGTAATGCTCAACCATCACGCCTTGGCTTTCGCCAAATTGATTAATCCTTTTAAACCACGTTTCTAGACCAGGAAAAAAACGAACACTTTTACCAAGAGAATATAGATACTCTTTTGTAAGCTTTATTCCTAACTTTTTACTTTCTTCAATCATCATGTACATATAAGAAAGTATTTTTTCCATCCCAAATTTTATAGAGTTTTGATTAGTTTTTTCCCAAAATTCCTCTGGTTTCATACCCAATGAAGGAATAAAACTAAAGTTTTGTAAATCCTCAACTGCCAAGGTCCGATCAAAATCATAAACAATACCAACAATTGGTTTTTTCATGTAAACATTTTATCATAAATACCCACAAAAATGGAACAAAGACTCAATTTTTCAGTATGAATTTTGGTTCTTAATGATAGAAAGTAATCTATCTGAATCTTCTTTGGATTTGAATTTACAACTTTACAAATATGGTATAATTTACTCGTATTCATGGAACCAATTAATCTTATTTTCTTGATTGTTGTGATCATCATTGGAATTTATTTAATTTTCGGGATTTTTTATGGTTTTCAAATGAGAAGTTTTTATCGCCAACTCACTAAAAGAAAAGATGCAATTGATGTTTTAACTGCTCAGAAATACGATTTATTGAGAATGATCGGGAAACTATTTGTTAAACATCACATTGATGTACCACAAGAGTTTATTCTTTCCAAAAGACCTCGATTCGAAGATACCTTACAAAACATTAAAGACACTGAACGTACCATCGTAAAAAGTTTTTTGATTCAAACTGCTCAAGCCTTATTTTATTACGGAGAACAAAATCAAGCGCTATCCATTAACCCTGAATATGTCTCTCTAAAGAAGTCATTAGCTGAAGTTGATGAGTTGTTTCGAAAGCAAGTCGCCATTTATAACGCGTCGGTCACGAACTATAATTGGTGGCATTTATTCTTTTTATACCGTTGGATTTCAATCTTATTAAGATATCAATCAAAAGAATTGATTTCTTAGCATATAGATAAAGAGGAAAAATATGAAAAAACCAGTCATTCTTATCATTATGGACGGTTACGGGATTCGAAAAGAAACCTACGGAAATGCGATTGCTAAGGCCAAGAAGCCTAATCTTGACCGTTACTTCTCAACCTACCCTTATACTGAAATCGAAGCATCAGGACTCATGGTTGGTTTACCCAAAGGACAAATGGGAAATTCCGAAGTGGGTCACCTTAATATCGGTGCAGGTAGAATCGTTTATCAATCGCTGACGCTAATTGATCAAGCCATTTTGGATGGTAGTTTTTATCAAAATCAAACCTATATAAAGGCAATGCAATGGGCAAAAACCAAAGGAAAGAAACTCCACATTATTGGCTTAGTATCTGATGGTGGGGTTCATTCTCATTTAGAACACCTTCAAGCAATAATTCGTCTCGCGCATCAACAAAAAGTTCAAAAAGTATATTTCCATGCTTTCATGGATGGTCGTGACGTTGCCCCTCAATTGGGTGAAACCTATATTAAGGCTTTACTTGAAACGATGGCAACAGAAAAAACAGGTCAACTTGCTACCATTGGTGGTCGATACTATGCAATGGATCGTGATAAAAATTTAGCGAGGGTTGCGAAGGCTTATGATGTGATGGTTGATCAAAAAGGGCCAAGTTTTAAGGATTATCGTCAATATTTTAAAGAGCAATACGCCAACCTTCCAAAAGAAGGAAAAGACCCAAGTGATGAATTTTTAATTCCCCATTTTGCAGAAGGTGTGAATGGGAAAATAGAACATGGCGATGCAGTTATTTTTATGAACTTTCGACCCGATCGGGCAATTCAATTTTGCACGTTACTAACTAACCCAAGTTTCTATGCAAACCCTCCTTTAAAAGACGGTAAACCTTCTTGGATTGCATACCAACCGCAAACACAGTTAAAGGATATTTTCCTTGCTCAAACCATGAAATATGCAGATTCTGTAAAAGGTGAAATCGCCTTTAAACTTCCAACGTTAGATAACACGTTAGGTCCATGGTTGGCAAAACACGATAAAACCCAACTCAGAATCGCTGAAACGGAAAAGTATCCACATGTTACTTTCTTTTTCGATGGAACCATTAACTATGATGGGGTAGAAAAACCAGAATTAAAAGGTTCTCGCCGTGTTTTGATTAACTCTCCTAAAGTTGCCACCTATGACCTTCAACCAGAAATGAGTGCTTATCAAGTTCGCGATGCTTTGATTAAGGAACTTAATCAAGGCGATTTAGACGTTGCAATTGTCAATTTTGCAAATTGCGATATGGTTGGCCATACTGCAGTTGAAAAAGCGGTCGTGAAGTCCGTTGAAGTTGTCGATGAATGTGTTGGGACAATTATTGATTGGTCCAAGAAAAATGGCGCGAAGTTAATTGTGACTGCTGACCATGGAAATGCGGATCAAATTTTAACGGCTGATGGTAAGCCTCACACTGCGCACACCACCAACTTAGTTCCCGTCTGTATCAACATCCCTGGTATCAAATTAATGGCAAAGGGTGGGAAATTAGGTAATCTAGCCCCCACCATCTTGGATTTGTTAGGTTTAGATAAACCAGTTGAAATGACAGAGAAAAGTCTTATTATTAAGTAAATACATCCATGGAGGCCCAAAATGGAAAAAGTTATAAAATTTAGCGAATATCCACTAGCATTACCTAAATTTCAAAAAATTGAAAAGAAATTTAATGTCATGTTAAGTGAATTTGAATCTGCTCCAAATGCTCTAGTTCAACGTCGTTTGATGAACAAATTAGGCAAGTTCATGGATGAAGTTCAAACCGACTTTACCATCATTACGACTCGCCATTCGATCGATACAAGGGATGAAACCTATAAACAAGCCAATGATTTGGTCAATGAAGTCGGACCGATGGTTCAAGGTTTAGGTAACCGTTATTCAAAGGCAGTTTTGGCAAGTAAACATCGAGTTGAATTGGAAAAACTCGTCGGATCATTTTTATTTAAAAAACTAGAATTAGCGGCAAAAACGTTTGATGTAAAAATTCTTCAAGATCTTCAAGAAGAAAATAAACTTTCCACAGAATATGACGCTTTAATGGCGAGTGCTCAAATTCCATTTGATGGTGGTGTTTATAACCTTTCACAAATGGGCAAGTTCTCGGTCAGTAAAGACCGAGATATTCGTAAGCGTGCTAGTAAAGAAGTAGAAAATTGGATGAGTGAAAAAGAACAAGCACTTGCGCAGATTTATACAAAACTTGTTAACCTACGTCATGGCATGGCAAAAAAACTTGGTTACAGTTCATTTACGCAAATGGCCTATGACCGTATGGGTAGAACCGACTACGGTCCAAAAGATGTGAAAGCATACCGTGATCAAATTTTAGAATCAGTCGTGCCACTATCCAACAAGTTAACCAGACAACAAATCAAACGCATTGATGTTCCCGCGCCAAAATTTTATGATTTGGCCATTCAATTTAAAGACGGTAACGCTACACCAAAAGGTGACAAAAATTACTTAGTGAATGCTGCCTTAAAAATGTATAAACACATGGGTCAAGAAATTGGTGAATTTTTCCAAGCCATGGTGGATCAAGAACTACTCGATTTAGAAGCAAAACCAGGCAAACGTGGCGGCGGTTATATGACATTCTTCCCACGATATCAAATGCCATTTGTTTTCTCTAATTTCAATGGTACTGCTGGAGATGTTGATGTTTTGACTCACGAAATTGGCCATGCTTTCCAAGGCTTTATGTCACGGAAAATTAAACCAGTGGAATATCGTGATCCAACGATGGAAGAAGCGGAAATCCACTCGATGTCGATGGAATTCTTTGCAACCCCTTATATGGAATCATTCTTTAAAGATGATAAAGATAAATACCTCTTTGGTCATTTAGAAGGTGCAATCGTTTTCCTGCCATATGGGGTAACCGTTGATGAATTTCAACATTGGGTTTATGAAAATCCAAATGCTTCTCATGATCAACGCTGTGCAAAATGGCGGGAAATCGAACTTAAATACACACCTTATAAGAAATATACAGGATTCCCTTTATATGAAAAGGGCGCACGTTGGATGAGACAAGCACATATTTATAGCTCACCATTTTATTACATCGATTACACCCTAGCTCAAGTGATTGCTTTACAATTTTTAGGTTTAATGAAAAAGAATCATGATAAAGCCTGGAAAAAATATGTGAAGGTTTGTTCACTCGGTGGAAAATATCCATTCACGGAATTACTTGATAAAGCAAAATTAAAAAATCCATTTATTGAAGGAACGATTAAGAAAACGTTCAGACCTGTGAAGAAAATTTTAAAGGAATACGGTCAAAAGTTTCAAGATTAGTTTAATCACCTGTTAAAAACCATAATTTATTATGGTTTTTTTATTAATCCCTTATAAAAAACGCTTCTAAATTAGTCTAGTAAAATTGATTAAAAAAAGTTAAAAGAAACGCTTTACAAAACGATGGTTGTGTTATGATATTTGTATATTTAATTGTTAATCTTTGGAGGCATCATTCATGGAAGTAAGGCTTGAGAACCTAACGAAGATTTTTGAAAGTAAGAATTCAACAAGGACGGTTGCGGTTAACGCATTCAATTTTACAATTCCTGATGGTAAACTTGTTGGTTTACTTGGCCCATCTGGGTGTGGAAAATCAACCACCCTTTATATGATCTCGGGTTTACTTTATCCTACTCATGGCCGTATTTTCTTCGGAGATGAAGATGTCACGGAGTTGTCACCAGAACAACGCGGCATTGGTTTAGTTTTCCAAAACTATGCCCTCTATCCACATATGACGGTGAAGAAGAACATTCTTTTTCCTTTGGAAAACATGAACATTAAGAAAAAAACAATTGCAGATGCGATTGAAAAAGCTAACTTATCCATTGCTCCAAAAGAAGCAAAAATTTATTATCAATACTTAAAAAAATCATTCGCCGTCCGAAACAAATACAAACGCTTAGAAAACGAAGCAAGGGCAACTTTTCAGTCTCAATTATTAGATTTGAAAAAAGCAAAACAACACAAACAAAAGAATGTAACGGATATCAAAACGATTAAAGTTACTTTTCAAAAAAAATTAGCGGACTTTAGATTGGAATTCGAACAAGAATTAAAGTCTAAGACACCGCAAGATCTAAAAGGTATCATTCTAACCATCAATCAATCCTTTTCACGGATTGAACAACCATATTTAGCATTAAAAAGAGAAAAAATCATTCGTTTACTCCTTAATCCAACCAAATGGCTAAAGTTCAATCAACATTTATTAAAGGAACTCATGCCGATTGTCCCAAAAGTATTAAAGGAAGTCGAAGAAGCTAAATACAAAGATTATGTTGCTTTCATGAATCAAGAAGCGATTGCAATGGCCAAACTTGTTGGCATTGAAGATCAACTTCAAAAACGACCAGCCCAATTATCTGGTGGTCAGCAGCAACGAGTTGCGATTGCACGAGCGCTTGTTAAAAAGCCCAAAGTTTTATTGCTAGATGAACCATTATCAAATTTGGATGCACGTTTGCGACTTCAAACCAGAGAAGAAATCAAGCGTATTCAAAAAGAGATTGGCATCACAACAGTCTTCGTGACGCATGACCAAGAAGAAGCGATGTCAATTTCTGATCAAATCGTTTTGATGAATTTTGGTGCAGAACAACAAAAAGGAAATCCACAAGACGTTTATAACCAACCAGAAAATTTATTTGTTGCAAAATTTCTAGGTACGCCACCAATCAATCTTTATCAAGGATCGGTTAAAGATGGAAAAGTCATGGTTCAAGATCAAGTGCTTTTTGAATCTTCAAAGTTAAAAAACAAGAATATTGCCGAAGTGGTGATTGGCGTTAGACCTGAGGGTTATGAAATGGATAGCAAAGGACCGCTAACATTAAAACCACAATTTGTCGAAATGATTGGCCGTGACGTTTCTTTAGTTGCCTCACACCCTCAAGCACAAACCCCAACCGTTCGATTGATTTTAAATAGCGATGACTTTAATGTAAAACTCTCTGAAACCATGCATGTAAAACTAAAGCCTAACAAGACCTTTATTTTTGAGAAAGATACAGGTCGGAGGTTGGCTTAATGTTAGATCACAAACGAGATTTAAAAGCTTGGTTGTATCTGATTATTCCGTTATTTTTGTTATCCGTTTTTACTTTTTACCCACTGATCAAAACCTTTTTAATATCGATGTTTTCTGAATATAATGCGCTGACCGATGATTTTGGAAGGTATTTTGATTTTTATGCATATACTGCAATTTTTAATGATCGATTTTTCATCAATGCCATCTCCAACACTTTAGTCCTTGTGTTCGTCTCGGTTCCTGTGTCTACCTTATTAGCGCTTTTAATTGCCGTAAGTCTAAACTCGATTAAACCTCTTCAAAAAATATTTCAAACCATCTTCTTCATTCCTTACGTCACGAATGCACTTGCGATTGGGATGGTTTTTAACGTCATGTTTTCTCATCCGCTCGTTGGTGGGGTTGCCGCAGAAGGTTTAATCAATACACTTTTTCAAACTGCCATTGATTGGGTTGGTCCAACGGCTACGGTTGAAAGATGGCGCACGGTTGTTCTGGTTTATACCATTTGGAGTGCACTTCCATTCAAAATTCTTGTTTTCATCGGTGGCTTACAAAATATTTCTAAGCAATACTATGATGCTGCAAAAATTGATGCTGCACCTAAATTTAAGGTCATGACAAGGATCACCATTCCATTATTGTCCCCTATCATTAGTTATATTCTGATCACGTCATTTATTGGTTCATTTAAAGCATATGAATCCGTCTTATCCGTTGTGGGAACTGTCGGGCGAAGCCTCGATCGAAATCGCTGGACTGCGGTTGCTTACGTTTACGACAAGATTGGAAACTCAGGCTTAGATTTCAATAACGTTTCTTACTATTCCCGGGGTGCTGCGGCAGCAGTTGTTTTGTTTCTCATCATTATGATTTTCACATTCATTAACTTATACGTCTCCAAGAAGACCGTGCACTATTAATGGGGAGAACATATTAATGAGTAAATCCATTCAATTACAAACGCAACATCATTACCAATATGATGCAAAATTAAAAGTTCAACATACCGCAAAAGTGATTCAAAACTTTATCCTCTATGGTTTTTTGGCAATCATGGCGTTTGTGGTAATCGTTCCTTTTTATTGGATGCTTAATGTTTCTTTTCAAAGTAGTAATGAAGTTTTAAATTCTTTAAACGTGAGTTTTTTTCCAAAGGTTTTCTCGCCAGATAATTATATCAATGTGTTTCTTTATAGTTCAGCTTCTCAAGGGAATATTGATTTTAGTCGCTATTTATTTAACACGATCTTGGTTGCATTCTTTACAACCCTCGGCGGAACTTTCTTTTCTATCCTTGTTGCGTTTGCTTTAGCAAGATTGAATTTTAAAGGAAGAGATTTAATATTCACGATTTTATTGGCAACGATGATGATTCCAGGTGAAATGCTTGTCATTTCAAATTTCGTTACGGTTTCTCGACTTGGTTGGGTTAATGCCGACAATTCAGGTTCATACTTAGCTGTTATTATTCCGTTTCTAGTTTCGATTTTTCACATTTATCTTTTACGCCAAACCTTTAAACAAATACCGAACGAACTTTATTACGCTGCAAAGGTCGATGGTTGTGGTGATTTCAAATATCTTTGGAGCGTGATGGTTCCGATGGCGAAATCATCGATTGTCACGATTATTATTTTAAGAATTATGGGTACTTGGAATGCCTATATTTGGCAAGATATTGTTGCGAACGAAAAATACAAACTCGTCACCACATGGTTACGAAGTTCGTTTGTTGATTTAGCGAATACTGGTTCCGGTCGTGTTTTAATTAATTACCAAATGGCTGCGACGGTCATAGTGACGGTCCCATTGTTACTTCTGTTTATTTTCTTTAGGAAATACATCATGAGCGGTGTTTCTAGAAGTGGGGTTAAGGGTTAACAAAATCTTAACAATCCTATCTCTTTACAATGTTTGATGATGAATATAATTTCTATGGAGGAAATTACATGCTAGAAAAGTCATTCAAGACCAAATTTCTTGCGGTTGCCTCGCTTAGTTTATTGTTAGCATCTTGTCAAACAAGACCTAGCAGTGAAGACCCTTCATCCGTTAGTAGTTTATCGACCAGCGTGATTGATGGATCAAGTGATTCAAATGCTTCAAGTGTTGTATCGAGTTCATCTATTAATCCCGAAGCCCCCAAAATTCTCAATTGGTACAATCTAAGTCCAGATGCAGTTCTCGATACAAGTACGCCTGTCACCATTAATTTTTGGCACCGAATGGGTGCTTCGAGTCAAGCATTGGTTCAACAATGGATTTCCGCTTTTAAAATTGAATATCCGCACATCACGGTGATCGAAGAAAAAGTTGCCAATGACTATACCGCGGTAGCAGATCGGGTTGCTCTTTCCATCACTGCCGGTACAGAACCAGACATTGTTGAAAGCTATCCAGACCATGTTGCACGTTATGCGCAAGCAAGAGCCCCATTAGCATTAAATAACTTTATCAATCACCCTGTTTATGGATTGACCATAGAACAACAAGAAGACTTCTTACCAGGATTATGGCGAGAAAGTCAAAGTTATGATAACGCCGGTACCATTTTGTCTTTACCATTTGCAAAATCAACCGAAGGTTTATTTTATAATGCTGCTTATTTTGAAACCCACGGATATGAAGTGCCACAAACTTGGGATGAAGTTTTTGAAATTGCAGATTCCATTAAACAAAGAGAACCGAATGCGATTCCATTTGGTTATGATTCGGAAGACAATTTATTTATCACTGCTGCTGAACAATGGGATGCACCATATACTGGTTATAACGCGACGACTGGTCGTGGAGAAGTTTTGTTTAACAACACCCAAGCACATGATATGGTGAAGTATTTTAAGGACAAAGTTGATCGTGGCCTCATGTTGACTCGGTCTCTCAATGCCGATGCTTACACCTCCGATATCTTTAAGACTAACGAACGTCTTTATATGTATGTTGGTTCAACTGGTGGAACCCGATATGCGTATATTGGTGCAGATGCAGCATTTAATACCGGAAATTATCGAGTCGGTGTTGCTCCCATTCCTTCAAAGACGATTGATCGACCTGCTCAAATTCAACAAGGTCCGAATATTACCCTATTAAGAAAAGTAAATAATGAACAAAGAATGTTGGCAGCATGGTTATTCGCTCGTTTTATGACGAATGCAGATAATTCTGCTCAATTCTCAATTCCTTCTGGCTATGCTCCAATCCGTTATGAATCCTATGAAACGACTCGTTGGAATACGTATGTTTCTGGCATCGTTGCCAATCCATCTACATTAGTCCAAGCCCAAGAAAAACTTGTCAAAGAAGCGATTGAAATGTTCTTGGAAAACAGCGATAGTTTTTTTACTTCCGCTGTCTTTAATTTAAGTTCCAAAACAAGAACAGAAGTTGGTGCTTTAATTGTGAAGATTTTCGCTTATAATGCAAGTAACGAAGCAGACCTTCAAAACTATATCGAGACGCAGTTTGAAGAAAGTTACGATTTCATTGTCAACTAAACAACCATCCAAACATAAAAAGGAGGAAAATTTTATGTCAAAGAAGATTGGTTTGCTTACAACAGTACTAGGCAGTATGTTACTTGTTGCATGTGGTGTCACGCCATCGAGCAGTGATTCAACAAGCGCGTCAAGTGCATCCTCGACGAGTTCTGTTAGCTCATCGTCTAGTAGTTCGGCCAGCTCATCGTCTAGTAGTTCGGCCAGCTCATCGTCTAGTAGTTCTGTCAGCTCTTCCTCATCGGTCACGCCTTCAAGCAGTGAACTCGTTGACGAAGCTCAAGAATTCTTGGACATTGCATATGACGCGTTAGGCGGATTATTTGCTGACCCAAGCAATATCATTGCTGGATTTAACGTTCCAAGTTCATTAGCAAATGGCGTTACAGCGACTTGGGAATCCGATTTACCTGGGGTTGTTGCTTTTGGCCAACCTGCGAGTGGAATTATGACCGCAGTTGTGAATCGCCCTAATTTAGGTGAAGGTGATGCAAGTGTAACCATCACGGCAACTCTATCGATCGCTTCATCACTTTCTTCTCAAACGTTAACCCGCGATTGGTCAATCGAATTAACGGTTAAAGAAGAAACAGTTCCGCAACTTGTCATTGATGATGTTGCAGACATTTTGGCAATTCGTGACACGGCCTATGACAACACCCTTAACGTCACCGTAGACGATATGACGATTGTTACCGTTATCGGTTCAGATGCATTTGCATATGACGGCACCGGTACGATTTTGTTATATCAATTATCAACCCCATTAGTGAAAGGAAATGTTTATACCATTTCCGGTATCGTCGATTGGTACTTCGGTTTATGGGAAATCAAGAACGTCACCGCAGTGGAACAAGTTGGAGCAACTCCTTCTACTCCAACCAAAGAAACCATTGATTCTGTGGATACCAAAATTGCCGATTTAACTGAAGATGGTGCTCACTTAACCGCATTTGAAAACGCAGCAGCTGGAAACTTTGAACCAATTCATGCCACTGTCACTGGATTAGTGCATATGATTTCAGGCGACACAGGAAACTATAATACTTGGATTTTAGACAAAGATAATACAGCAGGTTATGTTGCTGGAAATGGTTCAACCAAAACCCCAGCCAATGGCTTGATGGTTTATTATCAAACCCTTGACTTCAACTTACTTCGCCAATATGCCGGTATTGTTGTTACGATCGATGTCATCATTTATACCT
>CAMBSI010000003.1 GCA_945870555.1 Staphylococcus epidermidis
AACCATATCAATTTACTTTGAAAAGTTGGGGTTTCTTTCTTGTTTGTTTATCGATTGTCCTCGCGACGATCAGGCCGCATTGGATTTGGTATTTGTTTTCCGGAATCAGCTGTTTTATTTTATGGTTTCAATATCGATCATTAAGAAAATGGTTTTTAATGTGGATGATGTTGTGGTTCGGTATCCAAACCCTTGCAAACATTATCCTACAAAACCAAAAGGAAATTTATGTGGTGGTTGACCGGCGTGACACATGGATGATTGTAAGGAATGGAAATGGGCGATACTTTGTTGAAACGGTGATAGATGACCCTTATCAATGGGGTGATTTTTTAGGATTATCCGTCAACATAAGGCCCTTGGCATTCACAACTTATGAAGGTAAATTTAATTTTGTTTCATACCTCAATGAGCGTGGGGTTACCCAGCAATTAACCATCGTGAAAAGTCGGATAGTTTTTGCGTTTCCCATCAGAACAAGACGTATCATCGATCATCGACTCAATCAGTTACAACCCGAAACCAGTCATCTTGTTTCCTTGCTTTTGTTCAATCGATCTCGTGGTGAAGGGCAACCAAGTATCCTTCAAGAGTTATTCACGATGTCAGGATTAGGTTTTTATTTACTATGGTCTGTGTTACTTAAATGCTTCATGATTCGATTTGATGAACATCAGTCACGATTCATCTTGTTGGGTTTCTTTCTTCCATATTTAATATTATCAATTGGCCATTGGTCATTCTTGAGAATTTATCTTTTAGAAACACTACGATGGACGTTTAAATCGAAAGGGATTCAACCGATTAAAGGTTATGGATTAGCATTCTTTTCCATGATCAATCCATATTATTGGATTCAACCAGGAGGAAAAATTTATTTAGCATTCCAAGCTTTTATCCTATTCATCCTACCTTTACTTCAAATGAAGAAAAGGTTAGGTCGATGGCTGGCCTTTAGCAGCATGTCTTTTTTATGGGAATGGATGAATGAAGGAACCATCAGCATCATCCAAACCATGTTGTTCGCGCCGATGGCCATGATTCAAATTTGGTTCATTCCAGGGTGGGTAATCTACTTGTATTTTGGCATCGAGATTCCTCTCTTGGCTTGGTTAACAAAACGTATAAGTGAGATGATCCTGTACATTCCAAACCTTTCACCCATCTATTTAGGCCTCCTGAATCCGTGGTTAATGTGGATGCTTTTGATATTTATATTCCTATGGTTGTGGTTTCAATGGTTAAAATTAACCATCCATAAGCATCATGTGTTGATGATGGGTTTAATTCTACTCACCGTCCATATGAGTAACTTGGACCAACGTTTCGTGAGTTATGTTGATTTTCTAAATGTAGGTCAAGGCGATGCCACGCTCGTCTATTCACATGGTCAATCCTTATTAATTGATACGGGTGGAGTCAAACAATTTGATATTGCAAAAGAAGTTTTAATTCCTTACTTGCGCAAGCAACGCATTCGGCATTTGGATTACCTCATCATTACCCATAATGATTTCGACCATAATGGCGGACTTGAATCCCTCCTTAAACACTTCCATGTTAAAAACCTCATCATGGCAACCTTCCAACCCTTCAAACTTGGGCGAATGGTCATCACCAATTATCAACAATATTGGCCTTCTTTAATTGAGGATAATGAGCGATCCTTAATGGTGGGGATTGAAGCGGTTGATTGCCGCTGGCTTGTCATGGGAGATGCGACAATCAAGACGGAGGCATTATTACTAAGTGATTTTCCAAATTTAAAAGCGAATGTATTGAGGATTGGCCATCATGGTTCGAATACCTCGACATCCGATGACTTATTAAACCAACTTCAAGTCAAGCATGCAGTAATTTCAAGTGGAGGAGGAAATCGCTATGGGCATCCCCATCCAGAAGTGATGGAACGGTTAAATGCGAGGGACATTCAGATTCGCCGCACCGATTTAGAGGGGACAATCCGCTATCAAACGTGTAAAATATAATCATGATTCGATTAATCACATCCCCATCATTCCAATTGCTTGATCAACAACTCAAGCAAATCTTATCAACCTATCCTAAAACAACGACAATCGAAACCGTCGATGCCTCGAACACAGGTATGGCTCAATGGTTACAAGAGATCACCCAACCAAGCCTATGGTCGGAAGCAAAAGTGGTGGTGGTTTATCAAGCATATTTCTTTGCGGGTACGACGGTAAAAGGTTTAGCCAAAACCAAAGACGAAGAACCACTGGTGTCATTTTTAGAGCAAAAGGATTATCCAACGGATGTGATCTTTACGTATCAAGGTGACGTAGACGAACGTCTTACCTTCATGAAACTCATCAAAAAACATCATGAATGGATTGCCTTACCAATTGAGAAAAAAGACATGTGGTCATCGTTATTCATTCGTTGGCAAAAGCAACTTGAGGTTAACCTCAATTCAAAAGCTTTAATGACACTCATTGATTTAACCTTCCCTGATTTGGATCGCGCATATCAAGAATTAAAAAAGTTAAGCGTTTATGGCAAAGACATTAACGAAACCACCGTTCGCAACTTGGTATCTGCAAACTTAGATGACAATGTCTTTGCGTTAACGAACCATTTGATGGCGGATTCCCTACAAGGAGCGTTAACCTCATTAAAAGATTTAATGACGTTACAAGTTGAACCAACGTTACTGATTAGCCTAATTGGAAAACATTTTCAATTGTTTGCAAAAGTGACGCATCTATTAACTCAGTCCATGGATACTTTTCAAATGAGCCAAACCCTTAAAGTGCATGAATTTCGAATTCGTTTAATGTCGCAAGCTAAAAAACGATTTCCTATCCGAAGAATTAACCACATTTTATTAAGTTTAGATGCATTGGATGAATCCATTAAAAAAGGCCGCCAAGATAAAGTGGAGGCCCTGAGTTGGTGGATTGTTAACTTTAATACGATTACTTCTTAAGAATACGTTCGTACATCGATGGTCGTCTATCTCGAAAAACGCCCCAAGAATAACGTAATTTTTCTAATTCCTTTAAGTCAAACGTTTGGGTGATTAATCCGGTGGTGGTTCGATCCATTTGTTGGAGAATCACACCGTTGTAATTACTAATAAAACTGGTTCCATAAAAGGTCATATGATGTTGCCCAAAGGATTCTTTGCCAATCCGGTTGGCAGCAATGACCGGTATCAAATTCGCTGCAGCATGACCCATCATCGTATTTTGCCAGTGAATTTGCGAATCAATCGGTAAGGTTGGTTCTGACCCAATCGCCGTTGGATATAACAGCATATCCGCACCTTCTAGGGCAAGGATGCGTGCGACTTCGGGAAACCATTGATCCCAGCAAATGCCAACGCCAATTTTACCAAATTTAGTGGTATACACTTTTAATGGCGTGTCCCCTGGGGTGAAGTAAAACTTTTCTTGATATGATTCTCCGGTAGGAATATGCATTTTTCGATACTGACCAAGCAAGGTTCCATCTGCATCGATGATGGCAATGGAATTGTAAAAGACGTTGTTTGCTTTTTCAAAATAAGAAATCGGTAACACCACATTCAATGACTTCGCAAGTTTTTGAAAATAAATCAAATCCTGATTATTTTCAAAAGGTCTCGCAAGTTCAAAATGATCATAGTTTTCGACTTGGCAAAAATATAAGCCCATAAACAGTTCTGGTAACAAAATAACATTTGAACCTGCTTGCGCAGCTTGCTTGACAAGTTTAGTCGCAAGGTCAAGATTGACCTGACGTTGTGGGCTCATCGCCATTTGGATGGCAGTTACGGTCACTTTGGACACGTTAGCGAACCCCTTTAGGAATTTGTTGAGTGATACAGTGGATGTTTCCTCCACCTAACAAAACTTCTTTACTGTCAATCATGACCACTTTTCGTTTAGGAAAGACAGCCTTTAATTGGGCAAGTGCAATCTCGTCAGTTTTTTGATTAAATTTTGGGACAATGACCCCATCATTGACAAAATAAAGGTTAAGGTATGAGGCAGCTAATCGTTCATTCATGGGGCGATTCTTGCTTTGTGTCCCTGCACCTGGGGTTAAACCTGCAGATTCAAAATAAGTCCGATGAATTGCTTTGGGCATCACCACGGTTGAAATTTTTAATGGTTGACCATTGATATCCGTTTGTTGTTTCAGGGCTTCGATGGTCAATAATGACAATGGTTGTTGGGCATCTCGTGGATCAACCCCTTCGGCAACAAGGACATGCCCTGGACCAACAAAGGTTGCCACATTATCCACATGTTCCTTGGTTTCATCATTATAAATACCACGCGGTAACCAAATGACTTTCTTCGCGCCTAAGGATTCCAATAATTTTGTTTCAATTTGTTTTTTCGTGAGTTTTGGATTTCTGCCTTTATGAAGTAGGTTGTACTCGGTCGCCATGACCAATCCTTCTCCATCGACATGAAATGCGCCACCCTCCATCACGAACCCGTCCGTACGGTAGGTGTCTAACTTTAAAATAGAGGCGATTGCCTTCGCCAATGCGTCATCTTGATCCCACGGTTGATATAAACCGAATTCTTTACCACCATAAGCATTAAATTCCCAATCAACTGCGCGAAACTGACCAAGTTTATTCTTTAGAATGGTTGGTCCAGTGTCACGAACCCAGGCATCATCGTAAGGAACTTGAAAGAATTCAATATTTTTAATCTTTGTTTTTTGGAAACTTGGCCATATAAGAGGATGAACCCCAATCATGACCGGTTCAAACTTTGCAATTTCTTTTGCAATCTTGAGAAACGCTTCTTGGGCTTCTTTCGCTTGATTGCGCCAAACGTCACCACGAAAAGGCATGAGCATGAGGGTTGCGTCATGAGCGGAAAACTCCGCCGGCATAAAATACCCGTCTTTAATTGGGTTAAGGAGTTTGGTGTTCATTAAGATTATTTTATAACAAAATAAGAAAAAGTGTGCGAACTAGGACTTTGCGAGGAGTTTGCTTTGTTCAGAAAAAAATGACATTAATCGAGATTTTTGTCTTGCTGCAGTTTGGGATTTTTGAATGCCATGACTGACCGATTTATCAATAAGCTTGATTGCAAGGTTTAATGCAGTTTGAGCAGCGACGAGGTCTTTGTTCGTTAATTGTTGTTTCACCCGTTTAATTGCGGTACGCATACTCGCTTTAAAGGTGAAGTTATGATCTTCCGCTTTTTGATTGGTTAGGATACGCTTAATTTGAGATTGAATATTTGCCATATAGACCTCTTTTCTTTGATATTTTACCACAACGTCGGCATGATTCAATGAAAACGCGAGAAAGCGTGCTCCGAAAGATTCATTTTACAAACGACCATATATACTTGACAGAATCAAGCAGAGTGATAACATAGGGGCATATATTTAAAGGAGAAATTGCTATGGTTTTAGAAAAAATTCGCGAAGTTGTCGCAAAGAAATTCAAGGTACAAGCGCAAAATCTTAAACCAACTACCCGTTTAAGAGAAGATTTAAATGTGGATTCATTAGATGCCGTTGAATTAATCATGGAGTTAGAAGATACCTTTAAAGTTAAAATCGGCGATGATGAAGCGCAAAAATTGAAAACAATTGGTGATATTGTTAACTTTATTCAACCTAAAGTTACTCAACCTGTTGCCCAACCTAAAGTTACTCAACCTGTTACTCAACCTAAAGTGAAAAAGTAGGTTTTTATGGATTTCAAAAAGGTCCAAGACCTCATTAAGTATTTTGAATCGTCTAAGTTAACGACCATGGCTTTAGAGGATGGTACCTTTAAACTCGCACTATCAAAACTTAAAGAATCCACCCAAGTTGAATCAAAAACGACAAATATTCCCGTCAGTGATGGAAAAATTTTACCTCCAAATGTCAATCCTAAAGCTCAAAATAATAGTGCCAATAAAGTGACGGAAGATGTTTTACTTAAAGATGTGACATCACCACTTGTTGGTACATTTTATGCTGCGAGTTCACCCACGACGGAACCTTTTGTTAAGGTCGGTCAACGTGTGAACAAGGGCCAAACTGTCTGTATTGTTGAAGCGATGAAAATCATGAACGAAATTGCTTCACCTTTCTCAGGAGTGGTCGAAAAAATTAATTGTAAAAATGGTGATGTGGTTGGTTTCAATCAAGTCATTATTTCACTTAGACCACAGGAGTAATTATGGCGGAAAAACTTCTCGTCGCCAACCGCGGTGAGATCGCAGTGCGGGTCATTAGGGCCTGCAAGGAACTTTCCATTCCAACGGTTGCCGTTTATTCAACTGCCGATCGTGACACGATGGCAGTAAAGATTGCCGACGAATCAATCTGTATTGGTGAACCACGCTCAAACAAAAGTTATCTCAATATCAATAACGTCATCAGTGCTGCCTTAGCAACGGGTGCAACAATGATTCATCCAGGCTATGGTTTTTTATCTGAAAACGAACAGTTTGCAGAAATTGTGGCAAGCTGTGGCGTGAAATTTGTAGGTCCCTCTGCGAATGCTATCCGTCAAATTGGCGACAAAGCATCGGCCAAAAAAATTGCACGGAAAGCTGGCGTTCCTGTAATTGAAGGTTCTGAAGGTATCGTTGAAAACCTTGAAGAAGGGCTTAAAGTAGCAAAAACAATTGGCTTCCCTGTCATGATCAAAGCAACATCAGGTGGTGGCGGTCGTGGTATTTCCATCATTCGTTCTGAAAAAGAGTTCCGTGATATATTTGACCGCACCTCATTAGAAGCAGAAGCCAGTTTTGGCGATAAAAATTTGTATGTTGAAAAGTACATTGAAAATCCTCGCCATATTGAAATACAAGTCCTTTGTGACAGTTTAGGTTCCTGTGTGTTCTTAGGTGAACGAGACTGCTCACTGCAACGCCGAAACCAAAAGTTAGTTGAAGAAGGACCTTCCCCGGTTGTGGATGCACGCTTACGCAAAAAAATGGGTGACGCTGCAATCAAACTCGCAAAAGCGGTCGGTTACGTAAACGCTGGTACCGTCGAATTTTTAGTTGATAAAAATTTAAATTTTTATTTTATCGAAATGAATACACGCATTCAGGTTGAACATCCAGTGACGGAATTCATTACCGGTATTGATTTAGTCAAGGAACAAATCAAAATTGCGTTAGGAAAACCTTTACCCTTCACCCAAAGACAAATCAAAATTACGGGTCATGCGATAGAATGTAGAATTAATGCAGAAGACGTGAAAGAAAACTTCCGACCAGCGCCGGGAAAAATCACCCAATTGGTCATGCCAGGCGGCATCGGTGTTCGCATTGATACGCACATTTACCCAGGTTATGAAGTTCCTCCATTTTATGATTCCATGATTGCTAAATTAATTGTGCATGCGCCAACCAGAAAAGAAGCAATCCGGAAAATGATTGTTGCGTTGGAACAATTCATGATCGATGGCATCACCACGAATATTGCCTTCCATTATTCCATTCTTCACACCCAAGAATTTGTGTCCGGACAAGTGGATACCGGTTTTGTGGGACGCTTTTTGGAACGAATCAAGGATTTACATGAGTGACATTTTTACGAAACAAAAACCGAATTTAAGGACTTTCCTAAAGGTCGCGGAAAAACCTTTACCAAAAACACCTATTGATATTCCAGATGGATTGTTTGTTGAATGTGAACAATGCCACTCTGCGCTCTATCAAAAAGCCCTTCAAGAAAATCTCTTTGTCTGTATGCATTGTCAATTTCATTTTCGAATCAAAACCTCAGAACGCATCCGTTTAATGGTCGATGATCAATCCTTCAAGCCCATTGATACATTGATGACATCGAAAAACCCTTTATCGATGCCTGAATACGAACAAAAATTAGCAATTTCAAAAAAAAGCACCGGTCAAGCAGAAGCATTTGTTGGTGGGCAAGCTTCGATTTCAGGGATACCCATTGCCCTGGGAATTTTAGATTCATTCTTCATGATGGGTTCAATGGGATCCGTGGTGGGCGAAAAAATCACCCGTTTAATTGAATTTGCAGTTCAACAACATTTACCACTTGTCATTTTTTCTGCAAGTGGTGGGGCAAGAATGCAAGAAGGTATTTTGTCCTTAATGCAAATGGTGAAAACCTCCGCTGCGCTTAAAAAGTTAGATCAAGCAGGTGGCTTGTTTATTTCCGTGTTAACACATCCTACCACCGGTGGCGTTGCGGCAAGTTATGCATCACTTGGCGATATCATCGTTGCCGAATTTGGAGCGTTGATCGGTTTTGCTGGGGCACGGGTGATTAAACAAACCATCCAACAAGACCTACCCGATGGATTTCAAACCGCTGGATTTCAATTAAAACATGGGCAAGTTGACCTTGTCGTTGAACGAAAACATTTAAAGCAATCATTATTAACCCTCCTCCGCTTCCATCAAAAAGAAGGGGGCACGAAGCATGAATAATCTAGAAGAAAAAGTTTGGGAAAAAGTTCGCTTAGCTCGCCACCCTAAACGGCCGACAGCTTCGATGGTCATTAAACAACTGTTTCCAGATTTTTTAGAACTTCATGGTGATCGTCAATTTGGTGATGATGCCTCTTTAATTGGAGGTCTTGCAACCTTTAACGGCATACCGATTACCGTGATTGCCCAAGAAAAAGGTTCTACAACCGAAGAAAAAATTGCAAGAAACTTTGGGATGCCACATCCGGAAGGTTATCGCAAAGCGTTACGATTAATGAAGCAAGCTGAAAAATACCAACGACCCATTTTCTTGTTAATCGATACCCCAGGAGCTTATCCAGGGATTGGTGCAGAAGAACGAGGTCAGGCTCAAGCGATTGCCTTTAATTTATTTGAAATGATCGCTTTAAAAACCCCATTGATTGGTGTGGTTTTATCCGAGGGTGGTTCTGGTGGTGCCTTGGCGATTGGTGTGACCGATTCACTTTTCATGTTGGAAAATAGCATTTATTCCATTATCTCTCCAGAAGGTTTTGCATCGATTCTTTTTAAAGACTCGACCAAAGCCAAATCGGCTGCCGCCTTGATGAAGTTAACGGCAGAAGACCTATTATCTTTGGGCATTATTGATGGGATTATCCCAGAAGCCAAAGGTGGTTTCCAAGATGATGTTGCAATGACGTTACAAGCATTGAAAACCTCACTTCTAAAATCCTTAAAGCAATTAATGAAATTATCGTTAACTAATCTCTTGCAAAAACGGGAAGCAAAGTTCCGAAACATTGGCGTATTTGAAGATCAGAAAGTGGATAGCAAAGATGGAAAATAAATTAACGGTCAAATTAATTGGAACTGGAAAATATGTTCCACCAGGTTTAATTACCAATGCAGACCTTGAAAAAATGGTTGATACCACGGATGAATGGATCGTATCCCATACCGGCATTAAAACTCGCCATAAAGTGGTCAACGAAACGACTGCAGACTTAGCTTATTTAGCAGCACTAAATGCCATTGAGAAGGCAAAATTTGATCGAGAAATGATTGATGCGATTATTGTTGCAACCATCACCCCAGATTTTGCGTCTCCAAGCATGGCGGCCGTTGTCCAAGCAAAACTTGGCTTAAATCATCGCGATATAACTTGCTTTGATATCAATGCTGCCTGTACAGGTTTTGTCTATGCGTTACAAGTGGCAACCGCTTTATTAAACAGTCCAAATTATCGTCATATTCTCATCGTTGGTGCGGAAACGCTGACAAAAATTATGGATTACACCGATCGTAGCACCTGTATTCTTTTCGGTGATGGGGCAGGAGCGTTGCTCGTTGGTCGTGGTCAAAGTCATCAAACCGTTTCGTTTTATACCGCTTCTGAAGGTGACATGGAAGATGTCCTTTCGGTAAAGGAAGTTTTAAGAATGCAAGGGCAACGAGTGTTCAAATTTGCAATCAACGCGATTGAAAAATCAATTAATCGTTTATTGGAACTCGATGGAAGCCGCCTGGATATGGTGACAAAAATTATACCTCATCAAGCAAACTATCGTATCGTTGAAGGGGTTGCAGAATTAAAGAAAATTCCTCTCAATAAATTTTTCCTAAATTTAGAACATTATGGCAATACATCTGCAGCATCGATTCCGATTGCCTTAGATGAGTTTCTTTCCATGAACCCACTTAAAAAAGGCGATAAATTAATGTTGGTGGGCTTTGGTGCTGGATTAACTTGGGGCGGAGCGCTTATCAATCTATGAAACGATATGCTATCTTGTTTGCAGGTCAAGGGGCCCAAGCGATTGGGATGGGTATACAAGCTTTAGCTGCAAGTCCTTATCTGACAAGTTATTTTGAATCGATTCAAAAGCATTTACATTTTGATTTAAAAGCAATCCTAACTGGAGAAAAACCCGGGTTAAACCAAACCGAGTTTACCCAACCTGCTCTTTTAGCAACTTCTTTACTATATGTTCAACAATTACAACATGAACTGCCGCTTCGTCCATCGTTCTATTTAGGATTCTCGCTTGGAGAATATACGGCGTTACACGCGAGTGGTCATTTAGATTTACCAAGCACATTAAATTTGATTCAAGTTCGGGCGAATGCCATGGCAAAGGCTGGTCTAGAACAACCTGGATCGATGGCAGCGATTATCGGCATGAGCGCAGAGGATTTAAATCGCCTTTGTCTGCAAGTCAATCAACCAAATCAAATCGTGATGATTGCAAATTATAATTGTCCTGGTCAATTGGTGATTTCTGGACATCAAGAAGCGGTCAAACAGGTGATGAACTTGGCAACCCAACATGGCGCAAAACGCGCCATTGCATTGAATGTTTCTGGAGCCTTTCATTCGCCATTAATGAAACCAGCAGGTTCAGTATTGGCAACCGCATTACCAAAGTTTCGTTTTTTACCTGCCAAGACCCCAATGATTTTTAATTGGACGGGAAAACCCTTAGCTAACCTAAAGGATTTACCCAATCATTTGATTCAACAAGTCCAATCGTCAGTATTGTTCGAAAATTCGATTCGCTATGTGGCACAAGAAGGGATTCAAGACTTCCTTGAAATCGGACCAGGTAATGTCTTATCTGGTTTTGTTAAGAAAATTCTTCCAAGTGCAAACGTGGTTTCTTATAACGGTCTAAGTGACCTTAACTTAGTGAAGGAGTTCATCGCATGAATGACGTCAAAAAAGTTGCCATCATCACCGGTGGTGCAACCGGTATTGGTTTAGCAATTAGTCAGCAACTCGCAAATGAAGGTTATTGTGTGGTGGTCAATTACAATGCCTCAAAAGATGCTGCTTTAGCGTTTGTTCAATCGGTTCAAGCCAAAGGTGGTCAAGCACTTGCCGTCCAAGCGAATATTAGTCAAGTCAAAGAAGCAGAACAATTGATTCAAACAACCTTACAAACCTTTAATCGTTTAGACGTGCTTGTCAACAATGCAGGGATTACCGATGACACGTTAATGTTGAGGATGACAGAAGAACAATTTGATCGGGTGATTGACACAAACTTAAAGGGCGTTTGGGCGATGTGCAAGTTTGCCTTAAAACCTTTAATGCAAAGTGGCCAAGGCCGGATCATTAATATCGCATCCGTTGCAGGCATGATGGGGAATGTTGGCCAAGCCAATTATGCAGCTGCAAAAGCAGGTGTGATTGGCTTAACCAAAACTTTAGCAAGAGAAATGGCTTCTAGAAATCTAACTGCAAACGTGGTTGCCCCAGGATTTATTGAAACCAAGATGACCGCAGGTTTATCTCCACAAATTAAAGAAGCAGCATTAAATATGATTCCCTTAAAACGATTTGGACAACCCGTCGATATTGCAAACATCGTTAGTTTTTTAGCCTCAAGTAAGGCACAATATATAACAGGTCAAACGTTTGTTGTCGATGGCGGGATGACCATGTACTAAAGGGAGCATATCCATGAAAAAAAGAGTTGTCATTACTGGGCTAGGAGCGGTTACCCCAATCGGTAACGATGTCACCACGATGTGGAAAAATATGCTAAGCGGGATGAATGGTATCGACCGTATCACCTTATTTGACCCATCAAAAAGTAAAGTGAAAATTGCCGCAGAAATTAAAGGTTTAAATCCTAGTAAATATCTTGATGAACGAAGTGCAAGTAAACTTGACCGCGTCATTGTCCTTGGCATTTTAGCCGCAAGTGAAGCCTATGATGATGCCAAACTTAAACCAGAATCGGTTGATCCTTATCGCTTTGGAACATTTGTGACATCTGGCATTGGTGGACTAAACTCGATTTGGGCAGAATCACAAGTCGCAATTAGCCGTGGTGTTGATCGTGTATCGCCACATTTTATTACAAACGCCATCATCAATTTAATTGGTGGAAATATATCCATGCGGTTTAAAGCAAAAGGACCAAATTTACCGGTGGTAACGGCTTGTTCTGCAAGTACAAATTCAATTGGAGAAGCTTTCCGATACATTCGCGATGGCTACCTAGATGTAGCCTTTGCCGGTGGTTCTGAATCCTCAATCAATGATTTAGGAATCGCCGGATTTGCCGTCATGCGTGCCCTTCATATGGGAGAAAACCCAGCTGCGGCAAGTATGCCTTTTGATAAGAAACGCTCTGGATTTGTCATGGGTGAAGGTGCCGGCGTCTTAATCCTTGAATCGTATGAACATGCCGTTGCAAGAAAAGCAAAAATTTATGCGGAGCTTGTTGGATATGGTTCAACGTCCGATGCATTCCATGTCACTGCTCCAGATGAAACGGCAGAAGGCATTACCAAATGTATGCAACTTGCAATCCAAGATGCAAACATTACCCCTCAAGCGATTGATTACATAAACGCCCATGGAACTTCGACGCCATTAAATGACCGCATTGAAACCTTGGGTATCAAGAAAGTTTTTGGCGAACACGCATATCGTTTAAATGTATCAAGTACCAAAGGGATGACCGGTCACATGTTAGGTGCAACGGGTGCGGTTGAATCGATCGCTTGTATTCTTTCGTTGGTGAATCAAATTGTGCCTCCAACCATCACCACGACCGAATTAAGTCCTGAATGCGATTTAAACTATACCCTTGGCAAAGCGGTGAAGCGGTCTGTTCAATATGCTTTGAATATCAATTTAGGTTTTGGTGGTCAAAACGCTGCCCTTATTTTTAAGAGGTAATCTAATCCATGTTTGATTTAAAAAAAATAAAAACGATTATTCCTCATCGTGAACCATTCATTTTAATTGATCGGGTCATGCAAAATGAACCATTAATACATAGTGTTGCTGAAAAAGATATTCGTCTAACTGAATTTTGGGTTCCAGGCCATTTTCCTAATAATCCAGTTTTTCCGGGCGTTCTCATCGTTGAAGCTTTTGCTCAAACTGGGGCAATTTGTATTTTAACTGCGCCACAATACATTGGAAAAATCGGTTATTTCTCTGCAATCCAAGAAGTTAAATTTAAACGCAAAGTGGTTCCCGGAGACACGCTTCGCCTTGAAGTCAAATTAACCAGTTCAAAAGTTGGTTTTTTCTTTTTTGATGGTGAAGCATTTGTCGATGAACAATTGGTATGTGTTGCTAAATTCTCAGTTGCTGTAGGTTAGTCATGACGCTACTCACTTTTGATACGATTGATTCCACCAACAATTATGTAAAAGAACATGCCAATCAACTGGCACACTTTACGGTGGTTCGTGCCCGTTATCAAACTGCTGGCCGTGGCCAATTTAATCGCCAATGGCAAAGTAATCCTAATGAAAATTTGTTGGTGTCTTTTTTTCTTAAAAAATTCAAAAAGCATACAACAGTTCAAACCATTGAACAAGTCCTCCTTCAATCTTGCCACCATTTTTTTAAACACTTCGGTTTAACCACGGTCCATAAATTACCAAATGATCTCATGGTTCAAGGCAAAAAAATTGCAGGGATGTTAATTGAAACCAAACAAACGGATGGAAAATTAGATCATGTGATTCTTGGGATTGGTCTGAACATCAATCAACAATCTTTTGATAATTTATCAACCGCCACATCCATCGCATTAATTTCCAAGAAAATTCATCCAATCGATGAAGTATTTGAAATATTTTTGACTGCATCAAAACCCTTATTATCGCTATAAACGTGATAAAATAAGATAGTTAAAGGAGATTTTTTATGTTACATGTTGGCATTATCGGTTTAGGTAGAATGGGTGAAAATATGTCCCGTCGATTGCTTGAAAAAGGTTTTACAACTTATGGTTATCGGACCTCAATCGATAAATTAAAAGAACAAGAAAAATTAGGTTATATCTCGAAAGCATGTCTTGATTTACCCAGTTTAGTCAAGGCAGTCAAAGCAAAACAAAAACGAGGTATTTTCCAATTGGTTGTCCCTGCACAAACGGTTGAAGAAACGATCCAAACGCTCATCCCTTTACTTGCAAAAGGTGACATCATCATTGATCACGGTAATTCAAATTTTAAGGATTCTAGACGTCGGGCCATCACCTTGAAGGCCAAAGGCATCGATTACTTAGACTGTGGTACATCCGGTGGCGTTTATGGTTTAGAACGTGGTTATTGCTTAATGATTGGCGGAGAATTAGAGGCGGTTAATTTCTGTTCCCCTATTTTTGAAACGCTATCCCCTCATGTTGAAGGCGCACCTCGCTTATTACCAAATCTAGCCATCAGTCCAGCTGAACATGGTTGGTTACATTGTGGTCCAGCCGGTGCTGGTCATTTTGTGAAAATGGTTCATAACGGCATTGAATACGGCATCATGCAAGCCTATGCAGAAGGTTTCAATATTTTAAAACAAGCAAACTTAGGAAGCAATTTTATTAATAAAGGGGATGCAGAAGTTGCCCCAATGTCGGATCCTGAAAACTATCAATACGCGATTAATGTTCCTGAAGTTGCAGAATTATGGCGCCGTGGTTCCGTCATTGGTTCATGGTTATTAGACTTAACCGCAGAAGTCTTAAAAAAAGATGGAGCATTAAATCAATTTGTTGGTGGTGTCTCTGACTCTGGCGAAGGTCGCTGGACGGTTAATGCTGCTGTTGATTTAGGGGTTCCAGCTCCGGTCTTATCCACCGCCCTTTTTGCCCGATTCGATAGCCGTGGTCAAGCAGATTTTTCCCGACGTATTCTCAATGGGATGCGATTTATGTTCGGGGGACATCATGTCCGAAAATAACGTTCTCGTTATTTTTGGATCGACTGGCGATTTAACCTATCAAAAACTCTTACCTGCCTTAGCAAGACTGAACGAACTTTCACCGAAACTTCTTAAAAAAATTGTCTTGATAGGACGACAAGTCGAAACCCTTGAAGCCTATTTTCAATATGGCCTCGAGCATGGTTTAGACATGTCAGCAGTTCAACCGATGACTTCAAAACTCCAATACGTTTATTTACAAGCATCTGAAACCAATGCTTATGGCATCCTTGAACCAATCTTAAAGCCATATCAAGGTCGATTTTTTTATTTGGCAACCCCACCAAGCATGTTTCACCTCATCACCAATGCGTTAAGCATGAAAGGTTTGATTAAAAAAGGCAATCCACAGCATCGCCTTGCTTATGAAAAACCGTTTGGTGAAAATGGTAGCGCCGCTCAAGTGTTGAATGACATGCTTCACGAAACGATTGAAGAACCACAGCTTTATCGGGTTGATCATTATTTAGCAAAGCCTTTGATTCAACAGTTACTAAAAATCCGGATGCAATGGGCAACCGTTGGCATGGAAGATCTTTGGAATCAACAACATATCAAAACGATTTCCATCCATGCATATGAATCGATTGGCATTTTGTCACGAGGCAAATTTTATGATGTTACCGGTGCCTTAAAAGACATGGTTCAAAGTCACTTGCTCGAGACCCTTGCATTATTAATGATGGATTTGCCAAAACGAATCGATGATATTAAAACCATTCAAGACCATAAAATTAAGTTTATTCAATCCATTCAACCGATGTTAAATCAAATCATTCTTGGTCAATATAAGGGTTATTTACAAGAACTGAATGTGAATCCTTCATCCATCACCGAAACCTTTGCCCATGTGCCAATGACGTCTTCAAGTGCTCGTTGGAAAGGAACACGTTTAACGATTACCACGGGCAAAAAATTAGAAGAAAAGCGAACTGAAATCATCGTTGAGTTTCAAAAAGGTCATTCCTTAGTTTTCAATATTTCTCCAACCATTGGGGTTCAATTTGAAGAGGGTTTTCTTGAAACACTGATGCCACCTTTAAAGCAACATATGCAGCAACTTCATCGCCATCCTTTTGCCCGTGAAGATGCCTACGTGACGATCTTTAAGGATTGGATCCAAGGAAATCAAACGTTATTCCCTTCCGCTGGAGAAATTGAAGCAACCTGGAACATCATTGATGCGATTAAACAAACGCCAAACTTACCAAAACCATATTCAAAACTAAAAGATTTGCTTAGAAAGTAGAGGATAAACCAATGGCAACTTATGACATTTCTATGCCAATCCAATCTGGGATGAGTGTGTACAAAAACAAACAAGAAAAACAGCCAATTTTTACTCAACAAAATCGCTTAGCAGAAGGTGGAAGTTTTGAAACCACCATCACGATGAATGTGCATACAGGCACCCATTTAGATTTCCCTTTACACATGGTGGCAAATGGTCAAAACTCAAGTCAATTTGATATTCATCGACTGCTTCGGGAAGTTCGCGTGATTGATTGCGGGCAGCTTGATGTCATTGATGAAACCTTCCTACAATCACAACATCTTAAAGCGGGTGAATTTATCTTATTGAAAACGAAAAGTAGTCAACATGAAACCTTTCTATTTGATTTTCCTTATCTTTCGAAAAATGGGGCAAGTTTTTGCGTGAAAAAGAAAATTGCTGGTGTTGGGATTGATGCCCTTGGCATTGAACGCGATCAACCGGGTCACGAAACCCACCAGTTGTTAATGAAAGCAAATATGCTCATTCTTGAAGGTTTACGATTGGCTAAAGTCCCTGCTGGTTTTTATCAGATGATTGCCTTACCTTTATCGATACCAAACTTGGATGCTTTACCGGTACGCGCAATCTTGTTATCAAAGTAAAGATTCATCATGAAAGATCTTAAAAAGATTAATATTCTTTTGATGGGAACCCCTGATTTGGCGCGTGATGTTTTTCAAGCGATTGCAGAACAAGGTTATCAAATCGTGGGTGTTGTTTGCCAACCGGATACCGTCACCGGTCGAGATAAAATTGCGACAAAGCCACCAACCAAAATGTGGGCAGAATCAAAAGGAATACCCGTTTTTCAACCCGAAAAAATTAGACTTGATCACGCCTTTTTAAACACACTTGATATTGACTACATCTTGACCCTTGCTTATGGGCAAATTGTTCCCCAAGTGGTGCTTGATAAACCACGTTTCGGAGCATTTAATTTCCATGGGAGTATCTTGCCAGCATACCGTGGCGCATCCCCGATTCGCTTTGCTTTAATTCATCAAGAAAAAATCACAGGGATGACCCTGATGAAAATGGTCCTTGCCATGGATGCAGGCCCAATTTATGCGATCAAACGTATGCCGATTCAACCCGATGACAATTACACAAGTTTATTACAAAGATTTTCTTCCTTCACGTCTCAGTTTGCAACTCAAATTCTTCCGCGCTTAATCAATGGAGAATTATCACCGATTCCGCAACTTGAATCAGCAGCAACGTTTGCACCGATGATCAAAAAAGAAGATGAGCATTTACGTTTAGATTTACCTATTATTCAATTGATTGGTTGGGTTCGTGGATTATCGGAAACCCCTGGTGGTTATCTCCTCTTGGAAGAAAAGAAACTCAAAATTTTACAAGTCTCGATCTTGAATCAAACTGAAAATTATCCTGTCGGAACGCTGATCAAGGTTGATCATCTCGGTGTTCACTTACAAGTAAAAGGTGGGGTGATGTCGCTCGATCAAGTTCAACTTGAAGGCAAAGGCAAAATGCTTGGAAAGATCTTTGGAAATGGCCACAAGCATCTTCAAGGTGTTGTCTTAAGGTAATCCGGGTGGACGTCTATCTTTCCGTTCATGATTTAGTGGACTTCGTTTTAAGAACCGGTGACTTAGATGGTCGAATTTTTAATCGTTCCACGATGCAAACTGGCACAGAGATGCATCAACGTTACCAAAAACAGACCATCATTCCAGGTTATCAACGTGAAGTCTTATTACAAGGTGATTTCCAATATCAAGACATCACGTTTCATGTCACCGGAAGAGCAGATGGTTTGTTTGAACGCGATGGTAAAGTCATCATCGAAGAAATTAAAACCACGATTGCCGACTTGAAAACGTTTCATGAGCAACATGAAACGTGGCATATGATGCAAGGACTACTTTACGGATACATGTATGCAAGCATTCACCAATTGCCATCCATGGATGTCAAACTCATATATCTTCATCAAATCAACGAAGAGCGCATGGATAAAAGCTATTCCTTTTCAATGGAAGAAGCAAAAAAAGATATTCAAGCGGTGATTGATGAATATGGAGAATTTTATCAAATCATTCAAGCGCAACAACTGGCCGTAAAAAAAGCGTTACCGCAGCTCCAATTTCCCTTTCAAACCTTTCGCCAAGGGCAACGAGATTTAGCCAAGTATGTGTATGGCATTAGCCAAAAAGGTGGGCGGTTATTTGTTGAAGCACCCACCGGGATTGGCAAAACCATGTCGACCTTATTTCCGATGATCAAAGGTTTATACACCCATCATGAAAAAGTCTTTTATTTTACGGCTAAAAATTCGGGAAAAATAGCAGCGATTGAAGCTCTAGAAAAACTAAGAGCCCAAGGCGTTCCGATTCGATATGTGGTCATCACCGCAAAAGATAAAATCAGTTTTTGTCCAAAAGGAAAAATCAATCCGGATGATTGCCTATATGCCCGTGGGTATTTTGACAAAGTAAAAGATGTGATTATCGACGGCCTTAAAAATTATCAAGCGTTTCAACCTTCCACGATTGAAGCCTTAGCAGAAAAACATCAAGTGGAACCTTTTGAATTAAGTTTAGATTTATCGCTCTATGTGGATGTTGTGATTGCCGATTACAATTATCTATTTGATCCAAATGCTTATCTTCGCCGTTTCTTTGAGGATGTGCAGCATCCATACGCCGTATTGATTGATGAGGCCCATAATCTTGTTGAACGTGGACGCGATATGTATTCAGCTACGTTGACAGACCAAATCTTTCAGCAACTTGATAAAGGGACTAAAAAAGGTAGTTCAAAACCATTTCGGCAACGTGTCGTTCGCTTAACCAAACAATGGCAAACGTTGATGGAACCAATTCAAACTCCGCAACGGATTCAAGTCGATGAGACATTTATCAATCAGTTGGATAAATTTTTGACGGAAGCACAAGTTGAAATGCGAACCAAACGAAAGTCTTTATCGGACGAAGCGATGGATAGTTACTTTAAAATCTTACGGTTTTTTCGACTTCGCGAATTAACCGGTGACCATTATCGCGATTGGGCGAATCAAGAAGGGTCTGATCATCAACTCCATTTTGAATGCTTAGATGCATCGCGATACCTGAAAGCGATGACAGAAAAAATTCATAGTGTTGTCTTTTTCTCTGCGACGCTAGCGCCACTCAATTACTACTTACCGATGCTTGGGGCAACCGACAAAGATGTGCAATTTATCTTACCGTCACCATTTCCTCGTGAACACTTTAAAGTCCTCATGGCAAGTAAGATATCGACCACCCTCAAAAACAGAAATAAAACGTATTTAGAGATTGCACTTTATATTGAAAAATTAGTGGAAAATAAATTAGGAAACTATCTTATCTTCTTTCCTTCGTACCAGTACCTAGATGATGTGAAGCAACACTTACGTTTTTCTAAAGAGGCACTCGTTTTAACCCAAACCAAAGAAATGACGCTGCAAGATCGTGAAGGTTTTTTGAATCAATTTACGCATATGCCAAAACAAACGACAGTCGGCCTAGCGGTTTTGGGTGGGGTTTTCTCCGAAGGTATTGATTTGGTCGGTGATCGTCTGATTGGGGTTGGTATTGTTAGTGTGGGATTACCTCAGTTATCTTTTGCCCGTGACCTGATGGTGGAATACCAAACGTCAAAAGGTCATCAAGGATTTGATTTTGCTTATGTCTATCCTGCCATCAATAAAGTCCTTCAGGCGATGGGTCGTGTGATTCGATCAGAAAAAGACCGCGGGGTCGCTTTATTGTTAGATGAACGATTTTTAAGAGAAGAATATGGTGCAATTCAACAACGATATTCACAATATGAAGTAGTCCATTCACCCGATGAGGTTGAAGAGGCATTGGCCGATTTCTTTCGTAAAGACTAGTAGCATTCAGGGGGAATTATCGGTATGATAATAACGTGATTTATGACATACGACATTAAAAAAATACGTAATTTCTCCATCATTGCGCATATTGACCATGGCAAATCGACATTGGCCGATCGAATTTTGGAATTAACCGGTGCTGTGAGCAAACGAGAAATGAAAGAACAAATGCTAGATTCCATGGATCTCGAACGTGAACGTGGCATTACCATCAAGTTAACGACTGTAACTTTGCAATATAAGTCTCGTGATGGCCAAGAATACACCTTTAATCTCATCGACACCCCAGGGCATGTCGACTTTACCTATGAAGTGTCGCGGTCATTAGCGGCATGTGAAGGGGCGTTATTAGTCGTGGATGCTTCTCAAGGGGTTGAAGCTCAAACCTTAGCGAATGTGTATTTGGCGGTAGACAACAATCTATGGATCATTCCTTTAATTAACAAGGTTGATTTGCCTCAATCGGATCCAGCAAAAGTCAAACTTGAAATTAAAAGACGAATTGGTTTAGATGCAGCGGATGCTTTAGAAATTTCTGGTAAAACTGGAAAAAATGTCTTAGAAGTGTTGGAAAAAATTATCGTTGAAATTCCCCCACCAGAAGGTGATTACAATGCGCCTTTAAAAGCGCTTATTTTTGATTCTTTTTATGATGCTTATCGTGGTGTGGTTGCCTTAATTCGTATCAAAGAAGGACATGTCAAAGTCGGAGATTATATTCTCTTGATGGCGTCAGGTCATGTCTATCAAGTTACGGAATTGGGCATTTTTCGTCCTCATCAAGAAAAAAAGGATGAATTAGCATCCGGTGAAGTCGGTTATTTGGCGGCGCAAATCAAAGAGATCAAAGATGTGCGTTCTGGCGAAACCATTACCCTAAGAGACCATGCAGCCACCGAGGCATTACCAGGATATCGTGATTTAAACCCAATGGTTTTCTGCGGTTTGTTTCCGGTTGATGGTAAAGAGTACCGAGACCTCAAGGACGCATTAGGAAAATTAGCATTAAGCGATGCGAGTTTAAAATTTGAACCAGAAACCTCACAAGCTTTAGGCTTTGGCTATCGTTGTGGTTTCTTAGGTTTACTCCATATGGATGTCATCCAAGAACGTTTAGAACGAGAATACAACTTGAATTTAATCTTAACTGCACCCAGTGTGGTTTACCATGTTCATCTCCACAACGGAGAGATGATCTTGTTAGATAATCCAAACAAATTACCGCAGCTCACGACGATTAAAGAAATCAGTGAACCTTATGTAAAAGCGACCATTACAACACCAAAAGAATACGTTGGACCATTAATGGAACTTTGCCAAAATCGCCGGGGTATTTATACCGAACTTGAATATGTCGATGAAACCCGGATGACCTTACGTTATGAAATCCCTTTAGCAGAAATTGTGTATAACTTTTTTGATAAACTCAAAAGCTTATCAAAAGGTTATGCTTCTTTTGATTATGTCTTGTCAGATTATAAAGTTGGAAACCTCGCAAAAATGGACATCCTCCTCAATGCCGAAATCATCGATGCGCTTTCGACGATTGTCCATAAACCATCAGCCTATAATCGGGGAAACTTTATTGTTGAAAAATTGAAAACGATTATCCCACGGCAACAATTTGAAATACCGATTCAGGCAGCCATCAATGGAAAAGTGATTGCCCGGACGGATATCAAAGCCGTTCGTAAAGATGTTTTAGCCAAGTGTTATGGTGGGGATATTTCCCGTAAACGTAAATTACTCGATAAGCAAAAAGAAGGCAAGAAGCGAATGAAAAACATCGGTTCAGTTGAAGTACCTCAAGAAGCTTTCATGACGGTTTTATCGATCGACGATTGAACTTGTTTTAATCTACTAAATATCTACTACTTTTTCAAATTTTATGGTATATTTTAACAAGTTTAATTATGGCAATTAATGATTTAGCCATCCGCTTTACGGATGAACAATATGCAACCAAACAAGATGTCGCAAAGACCCTTGGAACCGCGGTTGTCGATGCATTGTGGGGAACCATTCTTCAGTATCGTGCTACGTTTGCGCGGATCTTACCGCTACAAGCAATGGATAAGCAACCCTTGCAAATCGTATTGACCCCTAGTTTGTTAGAGAAAGTCATGGCCTTTGATCGAAAAATGTCAAAAGCCGTCAGTCTCTTCAATTATCATCAAATTCAAAACAAAATTGCTTCCCCGTTTTATCCATTATTGTTACCAATTCTTGCAAGTGTAGGTAAGCAATATGGCGCGTCGACCGCCGAACGAAATTTAATGTATATTCTCGAAGGTAAAGCGGTCGAAAGAAAGGCCGAATTATCATCCGTTAATCAGTATTTTCGTGGGATTGATTTGATTGCGGCAAGACGCCAAACCAAACTCGACGAGGACTTAATGGGTGACTTGCTTATGTTACTCAATCAAACACAAGAGTTAACGATGTTTTATCGAGAAAAAGAGTTAACCAACCGGCCCAAAAGTTTAGTGGCCAGGGTTTACGAAGCTGCACCGTATCCTTTAATTGAACCGATGATGAAGACGTTATTGCAAACCGTCAACCAAATGACCTTGTCACCATTGGTGATTGCCACGATAGCTTTATATTATCTTGATTACATCAAACCATTTGAAACCTTTAATGATGAAATGAGTTTTCTATTATTTAAAAACATCTTAATCCATAGTGATTATGAGGCCGTTGCTTGCTACCTGAATATCGAACAATTTATGGACAATGAAGCTTACGAAAAGTGTATGTTAGAGGTTCAACGCACACGCGACATCACTTATTTATTGGACTTCATGTTGCCTTTCATGTTAACGAGCGTGGAACAAATTCTTGATCGATTGGTTGGTTTACAAAAACAGACCTTAATTGCAGAACAAAAACAACCTCAACCTACCCTTGCTTCGTTTCCAGTCCCGGCTGCATTACCAAAAGAAACCACGGCGTTTTCTGCAAGTGAGTCCACCATTGGTGAGGTAGAATCGAATCGCTTGCAACAACATTTGATTGAAACCCACCCGAGTATGAAAAAAGGTGAAGCGTTCTTCTATGCCCGGCACCATACGGTTGGAAAATATTACACGCTTTCACAATACAAGCAACAACTGTCCTGTGCTTATGAAACGGCACGAACTTCAATGGAACATTTGGTTCAATTAGGTTATTATCGTAAAGAGAAGTATAAAAATAAATACGTTTATACACCTGTTGACTTAAAAGGAGCAACCCATGATTAACATTTATAGTTCAATCCTTGAAAATCCGTTTGTAACGATTTTTTTATTGCTGGCCGTGTTTGGTCTCGTCGCCTTATTGGCAAGTTGGATTCGCAAACTGATTTGGCCAAATCAAAAGGATAGTGCTGTCATCGATCCTAAAAAAGCGGTTCAAGAAGAACTTGATCGCGTTTTGGTTCCTTTAAATCAACCTTTAACGACCAAAAGCAATCCAGCATCTACATCCAATCCAAAACCAACTCGTAAAAAAGCAACCACTTCAACATCGAAAAAACCATTAGCAAAGAATGCCCGTAAACGTACCACCAAAGCATCCTAAGTCTTTATATGTTCACATTCCGTATTGTGACCATATTTGCCATTATTGTGATTTTACTAAAATGCTGACCAATCCTCTGCAAACCTCTTTTTATGTTGCCGAAGTTTTAAAAGAAATCGCAAGTTATGGTTCGCATCGTTATGAGACGATTTTTTTTGGTGGTGGTACCCCGACCGCACTTTCCTTAGAAGTTTTCAAAACATTATGTGAGGGCGTTTCATCATTCGCAGCGGTTGATGCTGAATGGTCGGTTGAATGTAATGTGGAATCGACGACCCCTGAAAAGCTAGCCGTCATGAAAGCCAACGGGGTCAATCGATTATCCTTTGGTGTGCAAACATTTCAAACAACCGCGCTTCAATCTTTAAACCGGCACCATAACGCAGATGATGTTCGGAACACAATTGCCGAAGCAAAGCGCCAAGGCTTTAAACGCATCAATGTTGACTTAATATATGATTTACCAAAAGTCAGTGACGCCGATTTAAAAAAGGATCTTCAAGCATTTTTGTCGTTAGATGTTGACCATATTGCTGCCTATGCTTTAACCATCCATCCAAACACCGTGTTTGGTATTCAAAAAGTAAAGCCAGCAACGGACGAGGTTTCCCGTGGACATTATGAAACCATTTATCAAACCTTAACGCAACATGGTTATGAACGCTATGAAGTGAGTAATTTTGCCCGTCATCAAGAATATGCAAAACATAATTTAACGTATTGGAGAAACCAAGAATACATCGGTTGTGGCCTTGGGGCGAGTGGGTATTATCAAAGCATCCGCTATACGAACACAAAAAACATGACAAAATACCTAAAAGGTATGCGCCGTGATGTTGAAGAAATCATCGATTTAAAAATGAAACGTTTTGAATATCTAATGTTAAATCTTCGACTTAAAGATGGTTTTTTATTATCTGAATACGAAAGTTTATTTGGCCAATCATTTGAAGTTGATCACCACAACACCTTACCAATGTTGTTAGAACGTCAATTGATAAAGATCGATCAAAATAGAGTTTTTTTATCCTTTGACGGCATGCTCTTATTAGATTATGTCGTCATTAAATTAACGGCATAAATTATTTAGCACTTTATAATTGACAGTGCCAAAAACCTTGTTATAATATTTTTAGCACTCAATAGATATGAATGCTAAAGGAGGTTTATATGGAACGCAACCGTCGTGATTTAATCTTAAAGCATCTCGTTGAGCATTTCATAAAAACCGCTTCTCCAGTTGGTTCTCATACATTAATCGATACCTATCAATTACCTTTTTCATCTGCCACCATTCGTAATGAAATGTTAGCCCTTGAAACCGACGGACTCTTGGAAAAAACCCATACATCGAGTGGAAGAATTCCTTCGAGCAAAGGTTATCAATACTATGTTGAGCATCTACGAACCAAGAGTGTGGATGAACGAATCAAGCAACAATTACAAGTCATGCTCTCGCAAAAATCACAATCCGTTAATGACATCATTCAAAAAAGTTCCGAGATCCTTTCTAACATGACCAAGCTTGCATCGGTCGTGCTCGGTCCTAACGCAAAACAAGAAAAACTGATGAGCATTCAAGTGACGCCACTTGATAACAATTCAGCTACCGCCGTCTTTATCACGGATTCAGGATATGTTGAAAATAAAACCTTTGTCTTACCTAAAAAGATTGATAAAGAAGCGTTAGCAAACTGTATGGACTTGATTAACAAACGTTTAAAAGGAACACCGGTATCAGAACTTTCGGAAAAAATGAACGCCATCCGACCAATCCTCGAAGACTTTATCACCGAACACGATGTTGTCTATCAAGCCTTTTCTCAAGCATTCATAAACTTTGCAAGTGAACGCTTAAAGCTCTACGGTAAAGATTCCTTATTTAATCAACCTGAATTTGCTCACGATGGTGATAAATTAAGAAAGATTTTAACCTTGCTTGAATCCCCGAGTTTACTGAAGGACTTTACAAAGTCAAAAGAGGACCTTTCTATTTCCATCGGCCAAAATTCACAGAATCAAGATTTATCAATTGTCTCAAGTAAATTCAAACTTCCAGGGGAAAAAGAAAATCGGATCGCACTTGTTGGCCCGACGAGAATGGATTACGATCGAGCGCTCTCTGCCTTAGAATATGTCACTCAAATGCTTGAAAAATACTTTGAAAAGAATCAAGAAAAGGAAACCAAGGAGGTCAAAGGAAAATGAAAAAAGAAAAAACTGAAAATCAACCGATTCCAGAAACCGCATCACCTAAACCGGAAAATGTCACACCTGAGGCAAAAAAGGAAGTAACAGCTGAAGAAAAACTGTTGGTTGCAGAAAAAGAAATCTATGAACTAAAGAACAAATATGCGATGGTCTTTGCCGATATGGACAATCTCAGAAAGAGCCAAGATAAGTCATTTGCGGAAGCGCTTCGTTATAGAGCAGAAGGATTCGTTGATAAATTACTTCCGGCACTTGATGCCTTCCATATTGCCCTAAAAAATCCGGTGGATGATCCCAAAGTAAAAAATTATTTAATCGGATTCGATTATATCTTCAAACAAATTCAACAAGCATTAGAAGACGAAGGGGTTCGCGAAATCGCCATTAAACTTCAAGATCCATTCGATGTCAAAACCATGCACGCACTCGAATCGGAAGTTAGTGAAGGCCCACCAAATCGCGTGCTTCGCATTCTCTCATCTGGTTATCGATTATATGACCGGGTGGTGAAACAAGCGTTGGTCATCGTATCAAAAGTAGCAGAGGTTAAACCAAAAGAGCCAAATCCAAGTCCAACCAACAAGACAAATGACGTTAACGGCAAAAAAGCCGCTTAAAGAAATGGAGAAATATTATGGCTAAAAAAGAAATTATCATCGGGATCGACTTAGGTACAACCAACTCGGTTGTTTCGTATGTCCAAGCGGATGGAAAAGTAAAAGTGATTCCAAACCCAGAAGGTAAGAACACCACGCCTTCGGCAGTCGCTTTTAAATCGAGTGGAGAAGAAATCGTCGGCGATGCTGCCAAGCGGCAAGCCGTGATTAACCCAGACACCATTTTGTCAATCAAACGGTCGATGGGAACTGATCAAAAGGTGACCGTGAAAGCGTTAAATAAATCCTTTTCACCTCAAGAAATTTCTGCAAAAATTCTTGCTTACATGAAGAAATACGCTGAGGATTCATTAGGACAATCGATTAAAAAAGCGGTCATCACAGTTCCTGCATACTTTAATGATGCCCAACGTCAAGCAACCAAAGATGCTGGTCAAATTGCTGGACTAGAAGTTGTTAGAATCATCAATGAACCAACTGCTTCGGCTTTAGCCTATGGATTAGAAAGTAAAAAAGCAGGAAAGATTTTAGTTTATGACTTAGGTGGTGGCACCTTTGACGTGTCCATTCTTGAAATTGGAGATGGAACGTTTGAAGTCATTTCAACCGCTGGGGATAACCGCCTTGGTGGGGATGACTGGGACTTAGAAGTGGTGAAGTGGATTCAAGATTTAATTAAAACCCAATTTGGCGTTTCCTTAAATGACAAAATGGCGTTGCAACGGTTTAAAGATGCAGCGGAAAAAGCGAAAATTGAATTGTCGTCCATGGTTGAAACCACCATCTCGTTACCTTTCGTTGGCCAAAATGCAAATGGTCCAATCAACTTTGAAGCAAAATTATCACGTGCCAAGTTCCAAGATATGACCAAGGCATTATTAAAACGAACCGAAGAACCAATTCGTAAAGCCTTATCCGATGCGAAATTAACGGCAAAAGATCTTGATGAAATCTTGATGGTCGGTGGTTCGATTCGCATGCCAGCTGTTCAAGAATTAGTGAAGAAAATGTTAAACAAGAATTTAAACTTTTCTGTCAACCCAGATGAAGCAGTTTCCGTTGGGGCGGCTATCCAAGGTGCAGTCATTTCTGGTGATGTCAAAGATGTGGTCTTGCTCGACGTAACGCCACTCACGCTTGGAATTGAAACCATGGGCGAAGTGATGACCCCATTAATCCAACGAAATACAACCATCCCAACCACGAAGAGCCAAATTTTCTCAACAGCAGCAGATAACCAACCAGCAGTTGATATTGTGGTTTATCAAGGCGAACGACCGATGTCTCGCGATAATAAACTTCTTGGTCATTTTAAATTAGATGGCATTAAACCTGCCCGCCGTGGTCAACCAAGAATTGAAGTAACCTTTTCGATTGACGTCAACGGTATTGTCAAAGTTTCCGCGAAAGACTTAGATTCTCAAAAAGAACAACAAATTACAATTTCGGGAACCACCGGTCTAAGCAAAGAAGAAATTGATCGAATGATGCGTGAAGCAGAAGCAAATAAAGATGCCGATGGTAAGCGTAAAGAAGAAGTGGAATTAAAGAATAAAGCAGAACAATTCATCAATAGTATTAACCAAAGTTTAGAAGAAAAAGGCGATAAAATTGATGCAAAACAAAAAGAAGAAACCATCAAGCTCAAAGAAGAATTAGAACAAGCCATCAAAGATAATGATTACGAAAAGTTGAAGTCTAAACTTGCCGACTTAGAAAAAGCAGCTCAATTTATGGCTCAAAACCAAGGCGGTCAAAGCAACAATACTGGTTCAACGAACAATAATCCTAATCAAAGTAATGCCGATGATGATGTGATTGATGCCGATTTCACCGAAAAGAAAAAATAGGTAGTTCATGGCCAACAAACGAGATTTATATGAGGTCCTAGGCATTAGCAAAAGTGCCAGTAAGGATGACATCAAAGCAGCGTATCGTAAGCTTGCAAAACAATATCATCCGGATCTCAATAAAGCCCCGGATGCAGAAAAGAAATTTAAAGAAGTGCAAGAAGCTTACGATATCCTCTACGATGATCAAAAACGCTCATCGTATGACCAATTTGGTCATGCCGCCTTTGATCAACAAGCAGGTGGCAATCCTTTCCAAGGCGGAGGCTTTGGAGGTTTTTCTGGTTTCCAAGATGTTGATTTAGGAGATATTTTTGGTTCATTCTTTGGTGGAAACGGTCAACGTCGAACTCGTCAAGCAAGTGGTCCTCAACGTGGTGCGGATACACAAATGCGTTTACGCATTGATTTTATGGACGCAATCAACGGTAAAAAATTGACGATACCCATTCAATATGATGAAAGCTGTATAACCTGTGCTGGTAGTGGCGCACGCTCGGCAAGTGATCTAGAAACTTGTCGCCAATGTGGTGGTTCTGGACGTCAACGCGTCAGGCAACGAACGATTTTGGGGATGATGGAAACAGAAGCCATCTGTGATAACTGCCAAGGCCGTGGTAAGAAAATCAAGAGTGTATGTACCACTTGCCAAGGCAAAGGATTTAATCATACGAAGCATGATATTGAAGTTAATATACCTGCAGGAATCAACGCTGGTCAGCAAATTCGCCTTTCTGGAAAAGGTGAACGCGGAGACTTGGGTGGCCCAAATGGTGATCTATATTTAGAAGTCGCCATCAATAAGCATCCTCACTTTACGAGGGAAGGCAATGATATCCATTTAGAAATTCCCATTTCTTTTGTCGATGCAACCCTTGGGGTGACGATTGATGTTCCCACCGTATATGGTGACGTCTCCCTTGTGATACCCTCTGGAACTCAACCCGATAAGGTCCTAAAAGTCAAAGGCAGAGGGGTAAAAGATTTAAGAGGACAAACCCCAGGTGATCAATACCTTCACATCAAAATTGAGACACCAACGCAATTAAGTAAAAAACAAAAAGAACTATTAGAAAACTTTAGAGAAGAAGATCGCCAACAAGATTCAAGTTATAAAAAATTTAAGAAGTTCTTTCGAAATTAATTTATAATAGAGGCATGACCAAAACTTGCCGCAAATGCGGAACTGCATTTAGTGATGACTTAAAAACATGTCCGGTTTGTAAAACCGCGATTATTTTTGATAAACAAGAACAACCCGTTTCCAACGTCACCGCAAGTTATGCATCCCTACGAGATCAATTGGAATTGGTTTCTTTAAAATCGAGAACAATCGCAAGTATTTTCTTCTTTTTCTTAGGATTTTTAGGATTGGGTTGGTATTACTTAGGTTTCAAAAAGCGAGCATTGCTCAACCTGAGTTTCGTCATCATGACCTTTATTTTATTTTGGACATTATGGTCCACGCAAATGTTTTATCCATTCTTAGGATGGTTTATCTTTCAGACCGTGATTGCTTTATATTATTTATTCAATCCTGATGCAAAAGATGCTCGGGGTGAATTATTAAAGTAGTATGATTCGGATCTTTGCCCAGTGGCAAGACCGCGTTATCTTGTCTGAGGATGACCGACATCATTTGGTTAATGTGTTAAGAGTTAAACCGGGCGAGAAAATTGAATTATTGATGCAGGGACAAGTGTACGCTGGTGAGGTTCAATCGACTCAACCGCTTGTGATTAACCGATTAGACCAAATACAAAGTAACCATGAACTACCTTTTTCATTGAACCTCATTTATCCAATTAGCAAAGGTGATCGCTTTGATTGGGTCATTCAAAAAGCCACGGAATTAGGAACCGATTCCGTCATCGTCTGTACAAGTGAACGAAGTGTTGTGAAATGGGACAAAGCAGATATTGAAAAGAAACGAATTCGTTATCAACGCATCATCGATGAGGCAACGTTGCAATCAAAACGAGAAAAAATCATGTCATTTAATGCGATTCATTCCTTAAAGGATGCCTTAACGTTACCTTTTGATATAAAATTCATCGCCTCGGAATATCATCTTGGATCTTCATTTAACCTTCCCTCTGCATTCCGCATCAAAAAAGGTTCAAGCGTGGCCTTATTGGTTGGCGCAGAAGGTGGATTCAGTGAACATGAAGTCACACTTGCCATCAAGCTTGGGTTTAAACCTTTATCTTTAGGTCCCAGCATCCTCCGAACGGAAACTGCGGTGGTCACTGGATTATCGATCCTACGCGAGAAAGGATTATGATATGGCAAATTATATTGGACAAAGTTACCGCGAAAAGAAACTCTTTTTAAGGTCAAAAGATGGCATCTTCTATCTTCAGCAACGGCGAAAATTGCTCCTTTATCCAGCCTTTAAACATTTGTTTTTTGCAAGCAATTTGATAAGTCTGATTCAGGCGGTCATGATCCTTAAGGGATTGGTCCAAAAAGAAGCAATTGATACGTACTTGAAACAACAAGGACAAAACTCCATGGCAATACATGGTCGAATCAAACATCATGCCATTCGAGAAAGTTTCCTAAAAGATTTAAGATTCCAATATCAGTTCAAAGACCAACAACAGATGTCGATCATCCTTCCTTTCTTTAATCGAGCAATGAATCATATTTATCAACATGAACCGGATAAGTTGTATGACTACCCGTATAGCAGACTTGAAGAAGACTTTTCAACCTCGATTGTCGATGCCTTTGAACATTATGGTTTTGATCTTTATCAATCCAATTTTGTTAACTTAGTTACGTTGACGCCACGTGATCGAAGTTCGATGGCTTTTTATCAACCAGATGCGAGAGTCGTACTAATTATTAATCGTCAGGGTCGACTCGATGTCAGTCTGTCGCTTTTTGATAAAGGCATCAAAAAACCTAACCTTTCATCCATCCAAGAACGGCTCAATCTTGCCATCAAACCTTTTTTTGATCATGATCGCCAAGATCTCATTGAACAATTGAAGGTTCAAGGGTTTTTATCAGAAGGTTATGCAAAATCGATGATTCATGAAAAAAAAGCAAGCTTCATTCGTCGCTATAAAGATTAGTTTTTTTGATTGACTCAAGTCAAAAACCCCCATATAATACATTAGGAAATAAGGAGGTGGTTTTATGGCAGTGCCATTTCATCGCACGTCGCAAACTCGTAGAGATAAACGACGCACACATTTTAAATTAAAAGTTACTGGCTTAATCGCCTGCAGCAATTGTAGCAAACTCATTCGGTCGCATACCGTTTGCCCATCTTGTGGTTTTTATGCAAAGAAACAAGTCATTCAAGTTGGCGAAAAACCAGTTGAAACTGTAACCAAACCCGTCAAAGAAACAGCAAAAAAACCAGCAAAGAAAGCAAAAGCTAAAGCTGGCGAAAAGAAAGAATAAAATGCCCTAACGGGCATTTTTCATCTATGCAACATTTAGCAAAATATATTGATCACACCTTATTAAAACAAGATGCAACCTATGCTCAAATTGAAACCCTTTGCCAAGAAGCAAAACTATATGATTTTATGTCAGTTTGCATTCAACCCCATTTTGTCAGCTTCGCCAAACAAAAGTTATTAGAATCTGCAGTCAAAGTTTGCACCGTTATTGGTTTTCCCCTTGGACAAAATACAAGAGAAACCAAAGTCTTTGAAACTAAAAAGGCAATTCATGAAGGGGCTGATGAAATTGATATGGTCATCAACCAAAGTTTATTGAAGTCAGGAAAGTTCCATGAACTTTATTTGGAAATTGCCGATATCAAATATGCATGCCAAGGAAAAATTCTTAAAGTTATTTTAGAAACATGCTTATTAACAAATGAAGAAATCATCAAGGCGTGTGAAATCTGCAGAGAAGCAAAAGCAGATTTCGTCAAAACGTCGACTGGTTTTTCCACCGGGGGTGCAACCATTGAGCACGTCAAGTTAATGAAGAAAACTGTCGGTGATAAACTACAAGTCAAAGCCAGTGGCGGCATTCGCTCGTTAGCAGAGATGCAAGCGATGATTGAAGCCGGGGCAACCAGAATTGGAACAAGTAGTGGCGTGAAGATACTTAGCGGACAAATGAGTCAAAATTCATACTAATCATTGCGTAAGCTTCAATGCTTGCGTATAATAAGGTAGATTTAAGGGTAAGGAGGTGGAACAACATGGCAAAAACACCCGTTCGTGACAATGAATCTTTAGATGAAGCATTACGTCGTTTTAAGCGTCAAGTGAACAAGTCTGGCGTCTTACAAGAAGCGAGAAAGCGTGAGTTCTATCTTAAACCAGGACTTAAACGTAAATTAAAATCCAAAGAAGCTCTCCGCAAAAAATACTAAACTAACAAAGGACCGGATACGGTCCTTTTTCTTCACCTATTCATAAGGGTGAAACGGATTTATTCCATACAACAAGTCAGTCAACAAGATTGTGGACCCACTGCCTTAAAAATGCTGCTTGCCTACCTGTTTCAGAAAGAATCATTTTTGTTTTTACAAGAATCATGGAATCGCCCATCCACGTTTAAAAACCTCTTAGAGTACGCGAGTCATTTTGGCGTTACCTTGAAAGGGTATAAACTACATCATCCCAGTTCAGTCCGCGGGCTGAAGTCACCTTTTCTAGCGTTAATGAAAAATCCAAATCCACATTACGTCACCGTAATGCCAATAAAAAAAGACTGGTTTTATCTACTCGATCCTTCTGGAACCAAAAAAAGAATTCGCTCACAATACTTTGATCAAACGTTTACAGGATATATCTTGTTGGTGAAACACATCAAATCACTATCTTTACCAACCTTACCGATGGAAGAAGTGTTCCATTATGGTTTTTGGTACGTCAGTTTTTTCCTTTTGATTGGGTTAACCTTTGCTTGGTTATGGTTTCCTTCTCTACTTCATTGGTGGATGCCAATTCTTTTTGTATTGATTGTCGCCATGTGGGGTGGTTACCTCTTTCAAAAATTGAAAAACCTTGATCAAACGATGGTGAAAAGGTACCTACCCTTGATTGCGAATCCGTTACAATTCCAACGGTTTCACTCATGGAAACAAGGTTGGATGCAATTGCCTTTAACAAATTTATATCGATGGTTAGTTGCTTTTGGGATGGTCTTGTATTTATTAAGGGCTTCGCCAAGTTTCTTATTCGCACTGATTGGTTTGCACACGTTTACTTGTTTATGGTTACCAAAGGTTGAAAAAGAATTTGCAAACAAAATCGTCAATCTTGAGCAAAAAGAAAAAGCATTAAAATTTCCGATGTTGACGTTAGCATCCATGAAGCAACTTTACCAAGGCGTCTATCAAGTTTTTCGCTTTCAACTTGAAATGTGGCTCGTGTTTTTGATGAGCATGGGTTTGACAACCATCGTCTATGGATGGTTCTTTCCGTATGAAGATTTTTTAAGCTGGGCAAGTATGGTTAGCATCATGGTTGTATCCTTGATTCACCATCGAGGCATTTATCAAGACAATCGCGGAAAACAACGATGGCGCCAAATCGGATATCTCTTTTTGAATGATAAAGAATATGATAAAATTAAGGTGTGAATATCGATTTAATTGCACCCCAATCCTTAACCTCTTATCGCTTGGAAGAACGCTATTTATCATTGATGAAGACAACATTGAGCCTGATCAAACATTCACTTGATGCAAATGTGGATGTCTTGATGACAACAAACAAAACCATCCGACAATATAACGCAACGTATCGACAAAAAGACCACGCCACCGATGTTTTGAGTTTTGGTTTCCAAGAACAACCAAGCAAAATCCTTGGTCAACCGATTCATTTAGGACAGCTTATCATCAGTTATCAAAAAGCCAAGACCCAAGCGGTTTCCTATGGTCATTCGATTGAAAGAGAATTTTCTTTCTTATTTGTCCATGGCCTATTACACTTACTAGGCTATAATCATGAGACGGAAAGCGAAGAAAAGATCATGCTTTCTTTACAAGATAAAATATTAGGAAAGAGGGTTCCTCATGGAAAAGAATAAGTTGATTGAAGCCGCCATTGATGCAACCAAACATTGCCATGTTCCTTATTCAAAGTTCAAAGTTGGTGCTGCCATTTTACTGAAAAACGGTTCCGTTATTGTCGGTGCAAATATAGAAAATTCATCGTATGGTTTATCAATGTGTGCAGAAAGAAATGCTCTTTATCATGCTCATTTACAAGGTTTTCGAAAAAAAGATTTCGTATCAATGGCCGTCATTGGTCCAACCGATGGACCAATTTCTCCATGTGGGGCATGCCGTCAAGTGATGCACGAATTGATGGATGAAAATACACCCATCTACTTGTCCAATCTTAAAAAAGACATCAAAGAAACAAATCCGAAAGCGTTATTACCTTATGCATTTAGCAGCAAGGATTTAAAATAAATATGAAATCAGGTTTTGTTGCGATTGTAGGGCGACCAAATGTCGGAAAATCAACCTTGCTTAACGCTTTGGTTGGAAAAAAGATTTCGATTGTATCGAATAAACCACAAACCACGAGGTTAGCAATTCAAGGTGTTTACCACGAAGAAGGGTTACAAATCGTATTCGTGGATACCCCAGGAATTCATAAACCCAAGGCACGTCTTGGGGAAATTATGAATGCCCAGGCTTATGCCTCCCTTCAGGATATTGACGCCGTTATTCTCTTAGTCGATGCAAGCAAAGCGTTTGGCCCTGGTGATCAATTTCTTGTTTCACGTTTGGAAAAGATCCCAAATCTGATCGTGGTCTTTAATAAGATCGATCTTACGAACGTGCAATTAATCGAGTCATTAAAAGCAACCTACACTCGCTTACTTCCTCAATCCAAACAGTTGGAACTTTCTGCGCTGAAACGAACCTTTATTCAAGACTTACTTACCATGATTAAACCTCAATTAAAGATTGGTCCTGCTTTTTTTCCAAAAGATGTCTTAACCAATTTTCCAGAAAGTTTTCAATTAATTGAGTCGATTCGTGAACAAGTCTTACATTTAACATATGAAGAAATACCTCATAGCGTTGCGATTGTGATTGACCAATTAAAAGTTGAAGAGAAGAAGCGCATTCTCTATGCAACCATTATTGTCGAAAAAGATTCTCAAAAAGGAATTTTGATTGGCAAAGATGGTAATATGCTGAGAAAAATTCGGCAACGGGTTGTTCAACAAGTGGAAAAAAATATGGGTTTAGATTTGTCTTTAGAGTTATTCGTTAAGGTTGAACCGCATTGGCGAGATTCACCCAATCGATTAAAGGAGTATGGATTATTTTAAAGACCCTACCAGGATTTATCCTCAGACAAACCCCCTATCGTAACGCGGATGCAATCCTCGACGTGTTAACGCCAGAGGGTTTTTTTACGATTCAAGCAAGGGGTATCTTGAAATTAACCTCAACCATGCAGGCCATGGCAAGTCTTGGATCATGGGCAACGCTGACCTTCAGTATGACGCGGAACAAACATTATTTGGAAAAAGCTGAGTTGATTCGATTTGCGCCGCTTCCAGATCAAGATGGTTTGATTCCCACCATCATGCTACAAGTTGGATTACAAATTCTCCTGCTTGATGAAACCAAAACGAATGCCCCGCAACTTTATCAACTTTTGGTCAATCTCCGCGAAGCAAATACAGCTTACCCATGGCATTGGTTAAGTTTTCTCAAAGCAATCCTGACCTTACAAGGTGTCCCGATTGTCGTGGATTATTGTGTTGAATGCCAAAACAAAACCTCTATTGTAGGTGTGAGTGCAAGATTAGGTGGCTTTATATGCCAAGATTGTTTAAAACACACGACGGCAACTGCCTTACCCGCAAAGACATTAAAAGCACTAAGGCAATTATATAAACAACCCGAGGAACTGAAATTAAATCAAGAAGAAGTCATTGAATTGGTTCCATTGGTTCAAGATCACTTCGAACACCATCTTGATTTGCACATCGAAGGATTTAAAACCATCAAGCAATTATTCAAAAAAATACACTTATAGTAGGTTGACATAGAAGACGTTGTTTTGAGATAATCCCCATGTGTGCGAAAGGAAAAAACATGAAAACATTTACTTTTGATCAATTAGTCACCCATTTAACAAGTACAGGCTTTGTCTACCAAGGATCCGAAATTTACGGTGGATTATCAAACACGTGGGATTATGGTCCGTTGGGTGTCGAACTTATCAATAATTTACGTCGCTCATGGTGGAAAAAATTTGTCCAAGAGAATCCCATGAATGTAGGCGTTGACTCTGCAATTTTAATGAACCCTAAAGTATGGGAAGCAACAGGACATGTCGCCACCTTTAACGATCCGTTGGTTGATTGTAAAAATTGTAAATCACGCCATCGCGCGGATCAATTAATCACCCAGGCAAAACCAGACATTGACATCAGTAATATACCAAGTTTAGAACTAGGAAAAGTCTTGAAAGAACAAAAGATAGCTTGTACAAAATGCGGTAGTCACGACTTTACAGATATTCGTCAGTTCAACATGATGTTTAAAACTCATATTGGCGTCATTGAGGATGCAAAAACGGTTGTTTATTTACGTCCAGAAACTGCCCAAGGTGTATTTGTGAACTTTAAAAATATTCAACGAACGACTCGAAAAAAGATTCCTTTTGGCGTTGCCAGTGTTGGAAAAGCATTCCGAAATGAAATCACACCAGGAAACTTTACATTTAGAACCCGTGAGTTTTCCCAAATGGAATTAGAATTCTTTTGCAAACCTGGAACCGAAGCATCTTGGTATAAATTTTGGCAAGATGCCTGTATGCAATACTTAGCTTCTCTCGGGATTCAAAAACAAAACTTAAGAATTCGTGAACATAGTCCAGAAGAGTTAGCCTTTTATTCAAAGGGAACGTCGGATATTGAATATGCATTTCCTTTTGGTTGGGGTGAAGTATGGGGCATTGCAAGTCGAACCGATTATGACTTAAAACAACACATGCAATTTAGTAAAGATGATTTAACCTACTTGGATCCAGAAACCAATGAAAAATATATCCCATACGTCATCGAACCTTCACTTGGTTTAGACCGTCTAGCGTTGATGGTTTTAAGTGATGCTTATCAAGAAGAGGTTTTAGAAAAAGATACGCGAATTGTTTTGAAATTACATCCAGCGATTGCCCCCTATAAAATTGCCATCCTCCCTTTGAGCAAACAACTCAATGATAAAGCTCAAGAAGTCATGACCATATTATCCAAGCATTTTATGGTGACATATGATGAGTCAGCAAGCATCGGAAAAAGATACCGTCGTCAAGACATGATCGGCACCCCATATTGCGTGACGATTGATTTTGAAACACAAACCGACCAAAGTGTAACGATTCGTGAACGGGATTCCATGAAACAACTTCGGATGCCAATCGACGACCTGATTAGATATTTTAATGTGAAGTTATATTATTAGTCGTAAATTAGTAGTTATATAGTAGTTTTATGAATATTTATGAAAGGAGGGCACAATGAATTTTGATCGACAATTATTAGACGACCTATTAAAGAAATCTGATATTGCAAATGTAATTTCTCGATATATTCCTATCACAAAAAAAGGTAGAAATTTTGTTGCCCTTTGCCCCTTTCATGATGATAAGAATCCCTCTCTAAGTATTAGTCCCGAAAAGCAGATCTTTAAGTGCTTTGTTTGTGGCACTGGAGGCTCGGCGATTCAGTTCGTGCAAAACTTTGAAAAAATATCGTTCCCACAAGCGGTTAAAAAAGTTGCGGAATGGGCTGGATTTGATGACCCCCGTTTTAAACAAAATGATGCCGCCATTCAACGGGATGAAAAACTTGAACCATCCTTTCGTTGTTTAGAAGATTTGCTTAGTTATTATCATTTTGGTCTTGCAAGTGATGAAGGCAAACTTGCCCGGGAATATTTAAAAGGTAGAGGTCTTGATCAACCCATTATTGAAAACTTCCAAATTGGTTATGCGTTGAAGGACGGAGCAACCACCATTCAATACCTGATTAAACGAGGCCATCACCGAACCGTGATTGAGGCATTAGGGATTACGGCAAGTAGCAATCAGCAAGTGGATCGGCTCGCTGGTCGGGTAATTTTTCCCATTCATAATCGAGATGGAAGGGTCGTTGGTTTTTCTGGACGATTACTGGTTGATGAACCTGGCCAAGCAAAATATGTCAACTCAACGGATTCTCCAGTTTTCAATAAAGGGAGCATTTTATATAACTTTCACCAAGTCAAGCTCGCGAGTAAGCGGGTTGGCTTTGTTTATTTGATGGAAGGTTTTATGGACGTCATTGCATTACACCGAGCAAATCTTCCTCAAGCGATTGCGCTCATGGGTACTGCGATTACACCAAACCACATTAAGCTATTGCAAAGTTTAGGGGTTGAAATCCGTATTTGTCTTGATCAAGATCAAGCAGGACAAACCGCGATGATGAAATTAATGGCACCGCTCGCCCAAGCAAATATTCCGTTTCGCTATGTCATCAGTGATCAAGAAACCCGTGATGCCGATGAAATCTTAATTGCAGATGGCGAAGTTGGATTAAAGACATACTTGAACCAATTGGTCGCAAAAATGGATTATAGTTTCCATTTCTATCAACGGGTGATGCCTTTGACCACGACGGAACAACGCGTTGCCTTCATCAATCGGATGTTACCTTATATTGCGGCGACATCTGATCTTGAACAAATTGATTATCTCAAACGTTTAGGTCAATTGACCCAGTTTGCAATGAAAGATTTGCAACTGTCATTAAGTAATTTGACCAAAAAAGACATCAATTATTTTGAATCTTACCGACCAGAAGCCAAACTACTCAACCGCCTAAAACGAGCTGAAAAAGCAATTTTATACAACATGTTTCTCAGTGGTGATGCGGTTGCGATGTATCAACAAGATGTCAAGTTTTTCCATGATGATCTTTATCGCCAAATTGCAACGTACTTCATTGAAATTTATCAACGGAATCGGGATGAGCATCCAAACCTAGTCAGCGATCCTCCTGACCATCAAACCTTAATCAATCACATCAGTATGACCGAAAGCAAAGACCAACAACGGGTCATCAATGCGATTGCCGAATTGATGAGTGAAAAAAACTTACCAAAAGCAGACAAACACCAACTCTTGGATTACTTGAACACCTTGAAAGAGGAACGGGAAAAGCTTATCAAAGCTCACCAAATGCAAGCAAGTATCGCTGGCAAACCCGATCACGAACAAGCTCGCATCATTAAAGAGTTAACTAAACAGGGAAAACCTGAAGCAAACAAAGGAGACAATGACGATGAAAACAACGAAGAAGAAAACAAAGATAATGCCTAAAGGTAAACCAACACCTGTGGCAAAAAAGAATGTAAAAGCCAAACCACTTGCTGGAAAAAAAGTGATACCAAGTAAAGGTAAACCAATTTCAGCATTACCTAAAAAAACCACGATCAAATCTAAGGGTAAAGCAACCAAGGTTGTCTTACCAGTGAAGGCCGTCACCGCGAAAGCAAATGCCAGTAAAGCGGCAGTGCTTAGCAAACCTTCAAAAACCAATGAAAAGGTAATGAAACCAACCCCCTCGCTTCCAGTTAAACCAGGAAAAGGCAATAAAACTTCATTAAATGTTGGCGAGCAAAAGTTACTCGCACGCGTGTCTAAAAAGGCAATGAAGGATGACGAAGATGAAATCGAATCCCTTGATCAAATCAAAAAGCGCTTTGAGAAAAAAGCTCAACAAGAAGGTTTTATCATTCAAGATGAATTATTTGATGCAATTGAACATCTTGAATTAACTGATCAAGATTCAGAAAATCTTCTCCTCTATTTTAAGAATAAAAAGATTGATATCAAAATTGAAGACGAAGACTTAGAAGATGGAGAAGTCGATGAAGAAGAATTAAAAAAAGGGGCCGTCGCAGCTGATGAACCTTTTGAAACCGAATATGAACCTGATGTTTCCGAAGATGAAGTGGATGTGAATAAAGTCGATGTGTTTGCGAATTCGGAAGTCAAAGTCAATGACTCCGTTAAAATGTATCTTAAAGAAATTGGTAAAGTCGATCTCTTAAAACCGGATGAAGAAGTCGCCATTGCAAAAGCGATTATTGCCGGTGATATGGAAGCGAAAAATAAACTGATCAACGCTAACTTACGGCTGGTGGTCAACCTTGCCAAGCATTATGTTGGTCGTGGGATGCTTTTCCTTGATTTGATTCAAGAAGGAAACATGGGATTAATTAAGGCAGTTGAAAAGTTTGATTATACCAAGGGCTTCAAGTTTTCAACTTATGCAACCTGGTGGATTCGCCAAGCCATCACGCGAGCGATCGCCGACCAAGCAAGAACGATTCGGATTCCCGTTCATATGGTGGAAACGATTAATAAAATGACCCGTGTTCAACGTCAATTGGTCCAAGAACTTGGTCGTGAACCGACCGCGGAAGAAATCAGTGTTAAACTCGAAGGATTAATGTCTCCTGAACGGATTAGAGAAATTCAACGCATTGCCTTAGAACCGGTGTCGTTAGAAACCCCAATCGGTGAAGAAGATGACTCCCATTTGGGTGACTTTATTGAAGATAAAGAAGCAACCTCACCATCAGATCACACGACTCAAGTTTTACTCAAAGAAGAACTTTACAAGATCATGCAAGACCTCACTGACCGCGAAGAAAGAGTGTTAAGGTTGCGCTACGGTCTAGATGATAATCGCCCTCGTACATTAGAAGAAGTCGGTCATGAATTTGGGGTTACCCGTGAACGTATTCGCCAAATCGAAGCCAAAGCAATTCGTAAATTACGCCACCCAACCCGAGCAAAACGTCTTGGCGATTACCGCGATTCTTAATCATGGTTTCTCGTCGCATTGAAACCATTGCTTCCTTATGTCCATTCACCGGACCTTTGATTGACATTGGTTCTGATCATGGGCAATTATTGCAAGTCCTCATTCAAAAAGGATTTGCTTTTCCTTTACATGCAACGGAATTATCGGAAGCAAGTTTTAAAGGATTACGCCATGCACTACAAGACCTAAATGTCCACGTTTATCAGGCCAATGGATTAACCCATTTATCTCCATCGATTGAAACGGTGGTCATCACCGGCATGGGTGGCAATTTAATCCAGGAAATTCTCGACGGCGGTAAAAGCAAGTTAGCAAAGGTCAACACCATCATCTTGGGTCCACAACGAGATCCCTACATTGTTCGCACATGGCTGCAACGAAATCAATGGAACATTACGCATGAAACCTTTGTGTATGAGGATGAAAAAGGTTATCCATTTATCATTGCTAAAAAAGGTAACATGACCCTAACTGAGATGGAAGCATGGTATGGACCATGGTTAATTCGCAAGCAAGAACCTGAGTTTTTGACGTGGTTAAGATTGGAAGCAAAACAATTAACAGCCGATTTAAAATTACACAAGCATGATGTTAAGCAACTGCGCTTAGAATGGATTCAACAATATGTTAAAAACCGCTAAATTACTGCGAGCTTTTGGTGAAGATTTTCCAAAACGTTTAGCGAAACCATATGGTGACTTTGTCGGATTAATGACCGGTAAATTACCGAAGGAATTATCCACCATTGCCATTGTTCTCGACATGGAACCAATCCTATTGGAGCCGATGATCAAAGAAAAACCAGATCTTATTCTGACCCACCACCCATTTATTTATGGTTCAAAAAAGACGGTGCTTAAAAACGATTTAGCGAAACGGCAAATGGTGAAGATGCTCGATGCGCATCACATTCCGGTTTATAGCTTACACACCAACTTTGATGCAGGTCGAGGCGGCATGAACGATGCCTTGGCGAATGCGTTAGGTTTAATCGAGATTGTCCCCCTTCAAGGCGATCCGCTTGCTCGCGGTGGTCGATTACCCAAACCGATGAAAAGAGAAATGTTTGCATCCTTGGTCAAAAAACAATTAGGTTTACCTTATCTTTGGATGATTCCTTCCGGTAAATCCGTCATCGAAAAAGTAGCACTCATTGGTGGGGGTGGCGCGAAGTACTATCCAACGGCACAAGCAGAAGGTTATGACATTTTTCTATCGGGTGATAGTGCCCATGATGTTCGCCGTGGCATTGTCAATGCTGCATTCAATTATTTAGAAATTCCCCATGAGGTTGAAACCATCTTTATCCCGACGATGGCAAGTTATTTAAAAAAGCTTGATGCAGATTTAAATTTAGTAACCCGCTTTGTTCAAGCATTTCCAACCTTAGTTTGATACACTTACCCTATGAATCAAGGATTACCATTTTCTAGTTATGCGTTGAGTCAACAACTACTCAAAACCTTAAATACATTAGGTTATTTGAACACCACACCCGTTCAAGCTGCCACGCTACCACGGGCAATGCAAGGTGACTCTTTAATCGTTCGTTATCAAACTGGGAGTGGAAAAACCCATGCGTTTTTAATCCCAATTTTTGCCCGATTGAAACCGCATGCTGGGCTACAAACGATTGTGGTTTCACCAACGCGAGAATTAGCGATGCAAACTTTTTTATTTGCCAAAGCCATCAACGATGGTTTAGGTAATCCTTTCAAAATGGTGGTTTTACAAGGTGGATTTGATAAACAACGCGATGGAGAAAAACTCTCAGTTGAACCAGATGTGTTATTCATTACACCCGGACGGATGATGGAAATTGACAGTCTCATCAAGAAGGATTCATTAGCAAAAGTAAAATTGATTGTCTTGGACGAAGCAGATATGTTAATGGATGGGAGTTTTATTGACACCACCTTAGAGGTTTTAGCATTGTTGAAAGACCCACAAATTTTGGTTTTTTCTGCATCAATGGCTGCGCCATTATTAAATCGATTATCAAAATATTTTCGACCTGACAGTGTCGTTGAACCAAAAGAAAAAACCATCAATCCTCTTGGCGTTAAACATGCATTAATTGACATCAAACATCAAGATCCTATTCAAGCAATTATTGATTTTATATCGGTTACAAAACCTTATTTTCTTTTAATCTTTGCTTCAAGAGTCCAACGTGTTATCTCGCTTGCGACTGCATTGGAAAGTCGCCAAATGAAAGTAGCAAGTTTACATGGAGAATTACAAGCCCGTGAACGCCGGCATTTGTTAAAGCGCATTCAAGATGGTGAATTCCAAGTGGTGGTTGCTTCCGATATTGCCAGTCGTGGCATGGATCTACCGCATGTATCAGATATCTTGAGCGTTGATCTTCCTCAGGATCTTGATTATTATTTCCACCGAGCCGGGCGTGCTGGACGTTTTAAAGATCAAGGTCAATCCTATGTTTTATACAATAGCCATGAAGAAGATAGTCTCAACCGTTTGAAGCAACGCGGCGTTCAGTTTCAACTTTTATCTTTAAAAAACAAACAACTTTTACCAATTAAAAATTTAACCCGCGGACAAATCTTTAAAAAGGAAGATGAATCCCTAACTCGTGATATTAAGATTGCGATTCAAAAATACCGATCGACGGAAGTTAAACCTGGGTATAAAAAGAAAGTCAAACTCGCCGTAGAAAAAGTCAAGAAACTATATAAGCGAAAAGCCATCAAGCGGAAAATTCGTGATCGCTTATTTGGAGGTTAAGTCATGCCTTTATATGTAGGAAGTCATGTTGATTTGGTTGCCCCAGATTATTTAGTTCATGCCGTAGAAACCTCCATTCAACAAGGTGCAAATACGATGATGATTTATACGGGTGCACCACAAAATTCATTAAGAAAACCAACCGAAATCATGCGCATCGAATCAGCGCACGCATTGATGAAAGCAAATGGCATGCCCCTTGATAAAGTGGTTGTTCATGCCCCATATATTATCAATTTAGGAAATACAATCAATCCAGAAACTGCCACAATCGGTGTCACGTTTTTGATTCGAGAACTCGCACGCGTTCATGCGATGGGTTTTTCCATGCTCGTCCTTCATCCTGGTGCCCACGTTGGCGCGGGTTCAAAGGTTGCTTTAGATGGTATTGTAGAACGATTAAATCAAGTCTTTGAAGAAGAAAAGTCTCCCGTTAAAATCGCTTTAGAAACGATGGCAGGTAAAGGATCAGAAGTTGGGACGACCTTTGAAGAGCTTGCGTATATCATGAAACATTGTCGTCATCCAGAACGCTTAGGCGTTTGCCTTGATACGTGTCACCTTTCCGATGCCGGTTATGACGTGCATGATGTAGAAGGTGTCCTTGGTACATTTGATCGCGTGATTGGCCTTAAGAAATTGTTGGTCCTCCACATCAACGACTCAAAGAATCCTCGTGGGGCCAAAAAGGATCGCCATGAAAACCTTGGTTATGGAACGATCGGTTTTGAAACCCTTCATCGGTATGTTCATCATCCTCGCTTGAAGGACATTCCAAAGATTTTGGAAACCCCATGGATTGAGGAAAAGACACCCTATGCGATGGAAATCAAAATGTTAAAAGAAGGTCGATTCATAAAAGATTGGCGTGAGCAATTGAAGTAAAACCTCATAGATTAATCAAGGAAGGTATGCTATGCTAATTTACGTGCGTTGGAGGATACCAGCATGAGAGAAAGTTTTATGTTAAAGTGCACCGTTTGTGGTGAAGAAAACTATTTAGCAAGCAAAAATCGCAGAACAAAACCTGAAAAGATGGAAATCAATAAGTTTTGCAGTCGTTGCAACAAATCAAGCGTTCATAAAGAACGTAAGTAAGACTCACATAAAAGATTAGGAGGACCGAATTCATGGTCAATGCAACCGAATTAAGGCCAGGTAACCACTTTGCATTTGAAAAAAACATTTATACGGTGATTGATGTTGGTTTGAATAAGACCGCGATGCGTAAAATGGTGGTCAAAGCCAAAGTAAAAAATTTAAGAACTGGTTCGATCACAGAAATGTCATTTTTAGGTGGCACAGATGTTGAAAAAATCACCTTAGATAAGCGAAGAATGACTTATTTATACGAATCCAATGGTAGCTTGGTTTTTATGGACAAAATTACCTTTGATCAATTAGAAATTACCAGAGAAAAGTTATCATGGGAAGTTAATTTCTTAGTGACCGAACAAGAAATTGAAATTCTCTTTTATGAAACTGAAATCTTAGGGGTTTCATTACCGGCTAAAGTTGCCCTCAAAGTCAGTGAATGTGAACCAGCTGTCAAAGGCGACACCATCAATAAAGCAATGAAAGAAGCAACCTTAGAAACGGGCTTTAAATTACGCGTCCCACTTTTCATCTCCGAAGGCGAAACAATTAGTATTCGCACCGAAGATGGCAGTTATGATGGTCGCGCATAAATTATAAAGGAGAAAATTATGGCAGATATTTGGCAAACCTTATTGTATCTTGTGATTGGTTTAATTGGCGGTCTCGTCGGTGGATTTTTCTTATCACGTTGGTATTTTAAACGTGAATTAACAAAGAATCCTCCTATCAATGAAAAAATGATTCGGGCCATGTTCATGCAAATGGGCCGCAAACCAAATGAAGCGCAAGTTCGCGCAGTCATCAATAGCATGAATGCTCAAAAATAACGTTAAACTTTTGCTTTTTTCTTAAAATTTAGTTCTTGTCCAGTGAGTAATCGCTGGATATTTTTTTTATGGCGATAAACCAGGATGAACCAAAGTAGGAGGGTGGTGAGGCTATATAGCCATCCCGATGTTGCCCCATTCCACATGCCGATTGTTTGCCATTCAGGTATCCAAAGTAAAAAGGTAAGTAGGACAGCAAAGAAGAAACCAATGATGGATCCAATGGAGACAATTTTTGAAAACTTAATGATCGTTAACATGACGGTGATACCGATGAGGGCAATGATCCAATTCGTCATTAAGACAAAGGAACCCGCGGAGGAAACCGCCTTACCACCTTTGAACTGTGCAAAAATCGGGTAACTATGACCAAGACTTGTCCCCATACCGGTAAGCATTAAACTCAATTGACCGAGAAATGCATCCGATCCTCCTAGCATGGTCCATTCAAAGATAAAGGTACTTGCGATGAGAACAGGGAGGGTACTTTTCAGTAAATCCATCATAAACACAAGCGCAGCAGCGGGTTTACCAAAATTTCTTAAGACGTTGGTCATCCCACTTCCACCAGATCCTAAGGTTCTGACATCTTTCTTAAAAAATAGTTGACCAACCCATACCCCAGAAGGGATAGACGCTAGCAGGTAACCAATCACCATCGGCACGAGAGAAAGGAAGAAGTTTGGGTTCATAAATTTACGCTTTCCATTGAGATTTGCTATAATGCTTTAAGTAAATCATAACAAAAATGGCAAAAAATCAAAACCTAAATACATATAACGAAGATAGCATAGATGTCCTTGAAGGATTGGATGGGGTTAGAAAACGTCCAGCCATGTATATTGGGTCGACCAATAGTACAGGTTTACATCACCTTGTCTGGGAAATTTTAGATAACGCGATCGATGAAGCCCTCTCTGGGTTTGGCGATACGATTTATCTCACTATCCATAGCGATGGATCATTAACCGTGAAAGACGGGGGTCGAGGCATTCCAGTCGGGATTCAAAAACAAACTGGAAGACCGGCAATTGAAATCATTTTTATGACGTTACATAGTGGTGGTAAATTCTCTGACAAAAACTATGTCTCCAGCGCTGGTTTACACGGGGTCGGGGCATCAGTAACGAATGCATTATCCGAGTATGTGGATGTCACGGTTAATCGTGAAGGTTTTACCTTTCATATTCGTTTTGAAAATGGCGGTAAAAAAGTCGGCAAATTAGAAAAACTTGGTAAATCCACCAAAACCGGGACAACCGTTCGCTTTAAACCGGATGCTAAGGTTTTTAGTACCACAGACTTTAAATGGGAAACGATCATTGCTCACTTGCAAGAATCCGCCTTCTTAATGAAAAAAGTACGATTCATCGCCAAAGATGAACGTACCAATATGGAAGCAGAATATTACTATGAAGACGGCTTGAAAGAGTACATTTCCACGTTAAATGAAACCAAGGAAAAGATGCATCAAGTTCTCGTTTTTGAAGATTTAGCGAGTGAAATCAAGATTGAAATTGCCATGCAATATTGCTTACAAGACTATAACGAAAACATTTATTCCTATGTGAACAATATTCGCACCAAAGATGGTGGAACGCATGAAAACGGATTCCGGGCTGGTCTGACGCGTGCAGTCAATGAATATGCTGAAACAAACGGATTGTTAAGAAATAAAGTCAAGCTAGAAGGAACCGATATTCGCGAAGGTTTAACCGCCATTATCTCCTTAAAGATTCCGGAAGGAAAACTTGAGTTTGAAGGTCAAACCAAAGGTAAGTTAGGGACCCCTGACGCCTTGGCATCCGTTCAAAACATGATTCTCTCTAAATTAACGTATCATCTGGTTGAAAATAAAGATTTTGCAACCAATCTCATTAAAAAATGTGTGGATTCTCAAGCCGCAAGAATGGCTGCCCGCAAAGCAAAAGATGAAGCGCGCGGCAACAAAAAATTTAGATCCGACACCTTGCTATCCGATAAACTGACGCCAGCGCAAAGTAAAGATTATCCTTTAAATGAATTATTTATTGTTGAAGGTGATTCCGCTGGTGGCACCGCTAAAAATGGTCGTGACCGTTTACATCAAGCCATCTTACCACTTCGAGGTAAACCTTTAAATACGGATAGCTTAACGATGGAACAAATGCTCAAAAATACAGAGTTTGCGACCTTGATTGCCACGATTGGGGCAGGTGTAGGACCCGGGTTTGATCTTCAAGATGCAAAATATGGAAAAATTATCATTATGACCGACGCAGATACGGACGGTGCTCATATTCAAACGCTTTTATTGACGTTCTTTTATCACCACATGCGACCTTTGATTCAAGCAGGAAAAGTCTATATTGCCATCCCCCCACTTTATCGGATCATGAACGAACAAAAGCCGAATCAGTTCGCGTATGCTTGGACAGATGAAGAACTCGAAAAATCAAAAAAAATTGTTGGCTCACCATTCCGGATTTCGCGTTATAAAGGTTTAGGGGAAATGAATGCTTCTCAATTAAAAGAAACCACGATGGATCCATCCTCAAGAACCTTAATCCGTGTCAATATCGAAGATCCACTCATTGTCGAACGTCGTGTTGGTATTCTCATGGGTAAAGATCCGTCGATGCGAAGAAAATGGGTAGAAGAAAATATTGATTTTACCATTCGTGAAGTAGCAGGAAAGGTCGCTCCAGATGCCAAAAAAACCTAAAATCGACATTAAACCAATTGTCGAAAAAATTAACATTGCTCCCCTTGAAGACATCATGGGCGAACGTTATGCAACGTATGCCAAATACGTCATTCAAGATCGGGCAATCCCAGATTTACGCGATGGGTTAAAACCTGTCCAACGCCGAATTATTTATGCGATGTACCATAGTGGTAATCTTTTCCGCAAACCGTATCGAAAGAGTGCAACCAGTGTTGGTGAAGTGATGGGTAAGTATCACCCCCATGGTGACGCTTCTATCTATGACGCCTTGGTTCATATGTCTCAACCATGGAAGTATCGCGTTCCGTTAATTGATTTTCAAGGAAACAACGGTTCCATCGATGGAGATAACGCTGCTGCTCACCGTTATACCGAAGTTCGCCTTGCACAAATCAGTGAAGAATTGGTTCGCGATATTGACAAAAATACCGTGGATACGCAATTAACATTTGATGACTCCCAAGATGAACCAACGGTCTTACCGGCGCGGTTTCCAAATCTGCTTGTTAACGGGACCCAAGGTATTGCGGTCGCGATGGCAACCAACATTCCACCCCATAACTTACGCGATGTGATTGATGCAGTCATTTATCGTTTAAACCATAAAAAAACCACAATCGAAGATTTAATCGATATCATCAAGGGTCCAGATTTTCCAACCGGTGGAACGATTTATCGCACCGATTCTCTCAAGCAAATTTATTTAAGTGGTCATGGTCGGGTTGAAATTTTATCAAAAGTCGATATTGCGAAATTAAAAGGCTATCACCAAATTGTGATTAAAGAAATTCCATATGGTGTGATCAAATCTGCGTTAGTGAAGCAAATGGATGAGATTCGATTTAAGAAAATCATCGATGGTATTCTCGAAGTTAGAGATGAATCCGATCATCACGGTATGCGGGTAGCGATTGATATTCGTGAAGATGCCAATCCAGAAAAAATCCTTCAATATTTTTATGCAAAAACAGATTTAAAGAGTTCGTTTTCCGCGAACATGGTTGCGATTGATAAGGGCCATCCCATCACGTTTAACTTGCTTCAATATATTGACTCCTACATCGATCACCAAGTTGAGGTCATTACGCGCTTGTCGCAATTTGACTTAACCAAAGCATCGGCACGATTAGAAATTGTCGAAGGGTTAATCAAGGCCATCGGCATCCTCGATGACGTGGTCAAGGTTATTCGCAAGAGTGAAGACAAACAAGATGCGATGGCAAATTTAGAAAAGAAATTTGCATTCACAAAACCACAAGCAGATGCGATTGTCTCCTTACAACTTTATCGGCTTACCAATACCGATGTCACCACATTAAAAGATGAAGAAAAACAACTCAAAGCAACGATCAAGGAACTCAAAGAAATCCTCAATGATCGCGACGTCCTTAACAAGAAGATCATCAAAGATTTAAAACTGATTAGTACAACCTATGGGCAAAACCGTTTAACCAAGATCGTCACCGAACCAAAAGAAACCTTACAAATTGACAAGCGAGATTTGATTGCCAAAGAAGACATATATCTTGCGGTCACGCGAGATGGTTATATCAAACGTTCTCCTTTAAAATCCTATAAGAGTTCTGAAGGTCAATGGCCAGGCGTGAAAGAAGCAGATTTACTCGTTGGGATTGGTCAAGCGACCACCTTAGATTTTTTACTCGTATTCACCCAATTAGGTAACTACTTATTTATTCCTGTTCATGAATTACAAGAAACCAAATGGAAAGAAGAAGGCAAACATATTAACTATTTGGTGAACCTCGGTCCTGAAGAAAGATTAATCAAAGCGATGATTGTTTCCGAATTTAAACCTGACGCATTTGTGGTGATGGTGACCCGTAATGGTCAATTAAAGAAAACCCCTTTATCTGAATTTGTTGTCCAACGTTATAGTAAGCCACTAACCTGTATGCGTCTCTTGGGAGATGACACGGTGGTCGATGTCGACATTTCCAATGGTCAAGGTCAACTCTTGATTGCAACCTTAGAAGGAAATGTGACTTATTTTTCCGAAACCGAAGTCAATCCAGTCGGCATTAAAGCGGGCGGGGTGAAAGCGATTGGTTCTTTACTTGGTAAAGATCGTTTAGCCAAATTACTCGTTTATCAACCAGATGAACGCGGTAAAATCGTCATGTTTACGCGCCAAGGAAATTTCCGTATCTTTGATATTAGTTATGTCACCTTAACGAGTCGCTTAGGTAAAGTCCAATACGTTTTCCAAAGCTTTAAGTCCGATCCACATCAACTTGTCTATTGGCGTAAACTCAACAAACAAGAAGAGTTCTTGAAGATCACTGTTTTATTATCCAACAAAGAATTGGTGAACTTAGAAACCAATGACTATGCGCCAACCCCTATTGATAAATATGCTAAAAAGAATTTAACAATGCCTAAAGAAACCGATGTTATCGGTGTCTATCATGATGCTTTACCAAAAATCGATAACACGTATAAAACCGTTGCCCAACCAAAAGTAAGTTTAGAAACCGGAGAAAAAATCGAAAAAGTTTCTCTTTTTGATGACAAAAAATAATGATGACAGTTAAACCTCGTTCGCGTTGGCAACCTACTTTTTACGCACCATCTTTATTCGATGTGACCCCTAACTTTTTTATCGAACAAGGGGTGAACTACCTTTGTTGTGACCTTGATAACACGCTTGCCCCTTTTGATGAAGCCTTACCAAGGGCAACCGTTAAAACATGGGTACGTTCGCTGCAAGATCGTGGTTTAACCTTCTTAATCATCTCGAACAATAAAGAAGCCCGTGTCAAACCTTATGCGGATGCGCTTGGTGTCGATTATCTGGCAAAAACTGGAAAACCTTTTCAAGACAAACTCCTTATGTTTTTAAAGGAAAAAGGTTATCCTAAAGATAAGGTCATGGTGATCGGCGATCAATTGTTAACGGATGTTTGGTTAGCAAATCGGTTAGGTCTTCCAAGTTTATTTGTAGAAAAGTTGGTCCCATACGATCATTGGCCAACCAAACCCAATCGATGGATTGAAAGCTTTATCAAACGCCATTACCACCGGCATCACCGATTTAACCATTGGAGGAAACAAGGATGAACGAAATGAAAACGATTCGCCGTTGTCCTGGATGTGGTGTGATTTTGCAAACGATTGATGAAAAGTTGCCAGGTTATGTTCCGAATAAACACGTTGACCGGCATGAAGTCGTCCTCTGCCAACGATGCTTTAAACTTCAACATTATGGCGAAGATATTGCACCAAAAGAATCGTTTTTATTTGATGATTTCTACCAAATCTTACGCCAAGCAAAAAAAGATCAAGCATCCATCATTTGGGTCTTGGATATTCTTAACTTTGAAACAACCCTGTCGATGGAACTGCTCAATGCGGTGAAAGGTTTGAAAGTTTACTTTATTGCAACCAAGCGTGACCTCCTTCCTAAAACCATTCAAAACAAGAAGCTTGAAACCTATATTCAACATTTTTTAGAATCGATGCAAATGCCTTTTGAAAAAATCATCATTGCTTCTAGTAAAACGAATCAAGCGATGGATGATATCAAGACGATGATCGCTGAGGACAACCAAAGAAAAGATCTTTATGTCATCGGCGCGACCAGTTCTGGTAAATCATCCTTGATCAATACCTACCTCAAGCACTTTTCAAATCAAACCAAAAAATTAATTACCACCTCACCATTTCCTGGAACCACGTTACGGGTCATTGAAATTCCCCTGAATGATCAACAAACCATTTACGATACCCCAGGATATGTTGCGAACCATTCGATGCTTGCAAAAGTAGAAAAAGAAGTAATTAAAACGATGATGCCAAAAGTGGAAATTAAACCAATGAGCTTTCGCTTAGGGGCAAAAGATGCCTTGGCGATTGGTGGCTTAGTTCGCTTAGATGTTTTATCCGGCAAAAAAGAATTTGTGTATACCTTTTTTGCCAATCCCATTACCTATCAAAAAATGCAAGTACTCAAAGCCGATGAAAGTTTCTTTAAGATGATTGAGAAAAAACAATTAAAACCGATTTCAAAATCCTATACCAAAATGGCCGACTTCACGACGATTGAGTTTACTCTACCAACCAAAGGTAGAATCGATCTGGCAATTTCAGGATATGGCTGGTTAAACTTTCTTGCAGAAGGACAAACGATTCGGTTACTATTACCAAAAGGTGTCTTGGCAAAATTATTACCAAGCAAGGTTCAAGCATGATCACCACCAAACAAAAATTGTATTTGCGTAAACTCGGGCAAACTTTACCAACCAAATTTCAAATTGGTAAAGAAGCCAATCATCCTGACTGGATTAAAATGGTCGACCTCGCCTTAGAAAAACAAGAATTGATTAAATTGCATGTATTAAAAGCTGCACAAGAAGATGCCGATCAATTATTGGCAACGATTACCTCAAATTTAAAAGCTGAACTGGTGCAAGTGATTGGTCACCGCGCAATCTTGTATCGCCGTAACCCAGCGAAGCCAAGGATTATCCTTCCCACATGATTCGTTTACTTTATGGTTCACCTTTTGACCCCATTCACGAAGGTCATTTGGCGATGCTTCGCACAGCGCAACAATATCTTCATGCCGATGAAGTGAGTTTAATCATCACCAAGAATCCGCGGTGGAAAAACACCACCACTAATATTCTTGATCGCATCAACATGGTGAAATTGGCCATTGCAAATGATCCGACGTTTCAGCTTTCGTTATACGAAGTTGAAAAAGATGCGGTCATCAATTTTACAATTCATACGGTTCAACACTTTAAACAACTTTATCCCCAAGACCAACTTTATTACTTAATTGGTGGCGACCAAGTTGAACAATTCCATAAATGGAAAGACGCCGACCAATTAAAGACCCTCGTTCAGTTGATTGCCTATCCTCGCCCAGGGGCAAGTTTAGATCATCCAAACTGGAAGCGATATCAAATCCAAGCTTTATCAGGACCACTGTTTTCAATTTCATCGACGAGTATTCGTAATCTAGAAAGTTTAGCGACACCCTTAAGTGTCATTCACTATATCTTTGAACACCAACTTTATTTTGTCCCAAAACTGAAAGCTTTCTACCAACCGAAACGTTTTGAGCATGTTTATAGCACGGCGCGTTTGGCTTATCAAATTGCCGAGGCCAATCAATTCTCTGGCACCGATGCATTTTTGGCAGCGATTCTACATGATATCGCAAAAGATATGGATGAAGAAGATGCCCGTGCTTTACTGGATGAATATGAGACCGTCAATCAACCCATCGAAAGTTACGCCCTTCACCAATTTGTGGGAGCGGTCTTAGCCCGGCAAGAATTCAACATCAAACAGGACCAAATTTTAGAAGCGATTCGTTACCACACTACCGGCAAAGCTCAAATGGGTCCGCTTGCCCAAATTGTCTATGCTGCTGACAAGATTGAACCAACCCGAGGATACGATTCAAGTGCCATGATTGCGGCATGCAAAAAACAATACCATGAAGGTTTCCTTTTGGTGCTGAAAGAAAACCTCTTGCACCTGAAGAAAAAGAAGCAGAAAATAACCAACGCTTTTGTGAAAGAATGCATGGGGTATTATTTAGGAGAAAATGATGGCAAATAAATTACTGAAGACGCTGGTGTTAAAAGTGCTTGAAGATAAGCAAGCGGAAGCAATCAAACTTTATAACGTGAAAGGTAAATCTCCTATCACGGATGGGGTGATCCTTTGTACGATCAATAATAGTCGGAAAATGGATGCCATTGTTTCCCAACTTCGTCGAGACTTTCTGCAACACCCAACCTATCGATTACACCACATCGAAGGTAAACCAGAATCGGGTTGGATGGTGGTCGATCTTTATGACATCGTCGTTCACCTCATGGACAACGTTACCCGTGAGAAGATGAACCTTGATTTCATTCTGGAACAACAAGTCAAATCCTAGTAAGTTGTGAGTTGAACTAACTTCGTATAATGTCTATTATGTTAACCAAAGTATTAAAAAGTGCCTTATCATCAATATATTTATTTATCGTGACACCACTATTATGAAAAAGGTTGATCCTAAAATCAACCAGTTATCCACATCCATTATCTACTAAATAACTACTAATTTAGAATCTCGACGATTGGCTTTCCAATTAAGTGTGAAGGTTGTTTTAACTTAAAGTTCTTTAAAATGGTTGAGGCTAAATCTGCAAAGGTTGATCGTTCTAGGAGCGCCTTACCTTGTTTAAAGGCGGGGCTATACATAAACAATGGAACCCGTTCCCTGGTGTGGTCCGTTCCCGTATGGGTTGGATCGTTACCATGGTCAGCCGTAATCATTAATAAATCATCGTTGCGAATCAAAGGTAATAACTGACCTAATTGTTGATCAAATTGTTCAATCGCTTTTCCATATCCGATCGGGTCTCGACGATGACCAAATTCGGAATCAAATTCCACGAGGTTAACAAAGACTAAACCTTGGAAGGATAATTTGGTTTCTGACATCGTTTTATTCATGCCGTCAAGATTCGAAATAGTCTTCTGGGTTCGGTTCACACCTTGACCATTAAAAATATCATTTATTTTACCGATACAACTTGTGGTAAGTTTTGCTTGATTGAGCACATCCATCGCCGTATCTACACCAGGGGATAAAGCATAGTCATGGCGATTGGTCGTCCGTTTGAAAGTCTTACGATCTTTTCCGACAAATGGTCTAGCAATAATGCGCCCCAACAGATACTCAGGTTTCATACAAATTTCTCTCGCGATTTCACAAATGCGGTACAACTCTTTAACCGGAATAATGTCTTCATGGGCGGCGAGTTGCAACACACTATCCGCAGAGGTATAAAGGATTAACTTTTTAGTCCGCATATGCTCTTCACCTAATTGGGTCAAAATGTCGGTTCCACTTGCGGCAACATTGCCAATAAAGTCATGCCCAGTTTTTGCCTTCAGTTCTTGAATCAAGGATAGTGGAAAACCTTTGTCTGTAAAGGTTTTAAAAGGCTTCTTGGTTTCTAAGCCCATGAGTTCCCAATGACCCGTCATCGTATCTTTGCCTGCGGATATTTCTCTCATCGTGGTGACATAACTCTTGGGATGGTTAACGACTTTCACCCCAGGAATGGGTGATAAATCGGCCAAACCCAAGGATTCTAAATTGGGAATTGTTAATCCTCCACACCGTTGTGCGGTGTGAAGAAAGGTGTTCGTACCAACATCGCCAAAACGATTTGCATCGGGTAAAGCCCCAATACCAACCGAATCCATGACGATGACAAAAATTCTTTTAAATTGCATCTTTTTAACCCCTTATAGTTTACTTTCTTTTGGAGTATAAATCAAAAGCAGAGAGGATTCTTTTTTCAGAAACGTGCGTATAAATCTGGGTAGTAGATAAATGGGTATGGCCCAACATGTCTTGAACAGCCCTTAGCGACGCCCCTTGTTCAAGCAAGTGAGTAGCAAAAGAATGGCGTAAAGTA
>CAMBSI010000004.1 GCA_945870555.1 Staphylococcus epidermidis
CATGGGTGATGCTGGCAATTGGAGTTTGATTTGGGGGTGGGTATTCTTTGCATCCGGTATCCTCGCCATTCTTGCAAACCACCTTTATCATCACCTTAGAAAGAAGAACAACTAACATGTACAAATTGGTTTTATTTGATTTAGATGGCACGGTTGCTGATACCGAATTGGTGATGGTGCAAACGATGCTTTATTTTATTGATCGATACACCCCAACACGAAAAACCACCTTAAATGAATTAATGAAAGTTTCTGGACCACCGTTATTGGATACGTTAAAAAGTTATTTCCCAAATGAAGATGCGTCGGCACTCGCGAAATTATTTGCAATCAAAGCAAGAGAATTCTATCCACGTTATGCGGTTGCATTTCCTGGCATTCAAAACCTACTTGACCATTGCAAATCCAAAAAGATTCCCGTTGGCATTGTGACCTCTAAGTTACGCGTGAATGCCCTCTTCACCTTAGAAGTGATTGGACTGAAGGACGCGTTTCCTTTGGTCATCAGTTTAGATGAAGTCAAAAAACCCAAACCAGATCCTGAAGGAATTTTTCTTGCTTTGAAACATTTTAAAATTGCCGCAAAACATACTTTGTTTGTTGGGGATACGATTTATGATTACCACGCTGGAAAACAAGCATTGGTTGATACCGCATTGGTGACATGGGGATTTAAAAAGTTTTCTCAAGACATTCAACCGACAATGTGGCTTGATCATTTTGATCAACTCAAGGAAAAACTCAATGGATAAGGTTATCGACCTTGTTGTCATAGGAGCAGGACCTGCGGGCATGACCGCAGCTTTAGGTGCAAAACAAGCAGGTTATCATGTCGTTTTATTAGAAAAAAGTATGCCAGGCGGAAAGTTAAACACCTATCAAAACTTTGAAAACTTTCCCGGCTATGAACATATTCCTCCTCAAAATTTTGGTTTAAAGCTTTATGAAGAACTTACAAAAATAGGCGTTGAATCAACCTATGGTGACGTAACCCGCGTAGAAAAGAAGAAAGACCATTTTCTTATTCATCTCGATACAGGAATGATCGAATCTAAAGCAATTATTCTTGCCACCGGAACTAGAGAAAAACCTTTAACGATACCAGGTTCAGAGCGATGGCTCGGGCAAGGGATTAGTTATTGTGCAGCGTGCGATGGTATTTTTTTTAAAAACAAGGATGTCGCGGTGATTGGTCATTCTCGGCATGCGTTAGAAGAAGCGGTTTACCTTGCAAATTTATGTCATCACGTTTACCTGCTGATGCCAACCAAAGATGGTTCTTCAGGACAAAATCAAGTGGTCAAACTTAAGCAACTGGATAATGTCACCTTGATTGAACAAGCCACACCTTTAGCTTTGTTAGGGGATGATGTGGTCACTGGCATCCGATATCAAACCTTAACCCATGGTGAACAGGCATTAATGGTGGATGGAATTTTCCCCATCTTAGGATGGATCCCCAACAGTGAAAGTATTCATGCCTTTAAAACATTAATGGATGACCAAGGTTATGTCATCGCAGATGAATCGGGAGTCACGGTCATTCCAGGTTTATTTGTCATTGGTGATTTACAAGCAAAAACAACGAGAAAAGTTAAAAATGTGATTGCCCAAGGGCGATTGGTGATCCAACAAGTCAAAGTCTTTTTGGGTGTTCCAAAATCATAAAATTTGAAGCATTATCGTTTATAATTAATTTATGAAAAAAGAAGTCATTATTTTAACCGGTATGTCAGGCGCTGGTAAATCCACCGCCATTTTTGCATTTGAAGAAATGAAGTATCAATGTATGGATAACCCTCCAGCTGACTTATTTCCCTCTCTGTTTCAACATATTCATCAAGAAATGCAAGCCACCAAAATCGTGGTTAGTGTCAACCTTTATAATGCGAAACGAGCAATTGAAGCAGCAAAAAAAGTGCCGGGTTTAACATATAAGGTTGTGTGTTTATTGGCATCCGAAAACGAGTTGGTTTCCCGTTATAAACTCACCAGGCATATTCACCCGCTTCAAACCGAAGGATTTACCTTATTACAAGCGATTCAACGCGACCTAGGTTTAACCGAAAGTATTCGCCCAATGGTCGATTGGATCATTGATACAACTGGTTTTTCGGTCACCCAATTCCGGCAACAATTGATTGCCACGTTTGGTCAAGCGCAACGCCATTTGACGATTGGATTGGTTTCATTTGGATTCAAACATGGTTTACCATTAGACGCTGATTTTGTTTTTGATTTACGTGTGTTAACCAATCCATATTACCAACCCGAACTGAAAGCAAAAACAGGTTTAGACCAACCGGTCATCGACTTTGTTAAAAAACAAGACATGTTTCAATCCTTATTAACCGCTGCCACCCAATATCTACGTGTTGTCATTCCTCAATTAATCAAAGAAGAAAGACCGTTTTATGAAATTGCGATTGGATGCACTGGTGGAAGGCATCGGTCCGTGGTGTTTGTTCAAGCATTAGCAGAGGCGATCAAAGCATTGTTTCCAGTTGGCATTTTAACCATTCACCGTGATATCCAAAAGCACAACGACCAAGAATGAACGATCAACTCCAATCCTTTACGGCGACGGTTAAAGAAGAACTGACCACAAAGCCATATGATGCCGATCGACGTTTGGCAATGTTTGCCGGATTTGTAAAAGCAAATGGTCGTTATGTTTTTTCTAAACGCATGCAAAAACTAACGTTATCAACGAGTTATGCAAAACTTGCCCAATTTCTTTATCAAGCCAGTAAGTCAATATTAAAAGTCAATCCAAAATTTGAATATCGCCAATCACCACGATTTAGTCAACGGCAAACTTATTGGATCATCTTTGAAGATAAGGTCGATGCGATTTTAAAAACCATCCATTTGGATTTTGATTCTTCCCCAGAAGTTTACCTAAAACAATTTCGTAGTGTCGATGCGATTGCGGGTTATTTATCCGGGTTATTTCTTGCAAATGGCAGTGTCAATCATCCATCTAGTTCCCATTACCATCTTGAACTCAGTAGCGATGATGAAGACTTTCTCACCGAAATTCAACGGTTGTTAAAGCAAGTGAAGTCCTTACGCTTCTCCTTTAAATTACTTCCGCGAAAAGGTAAATACATTCTCTATCTAAAAAAATCTGATCAAATTGCGGACTTTCTAATTTTTATGGGGGCAACCGAGTCGACACTCGAATATGAAAATATTCGCGTGGCGAGGGATTTTTCTAATTCGGAAAACCGCTTGCAAATATGTGAGAATGCCAACATGGCAAAAACGATTGCAGCTGCAAAAAAACAAAAGGAAGCGATTCAATTAATCGATCGGATTGTCGGAATCGATAAGTTGAACCATCCTCGCTTGGAAAAATTGTCTCGCCTGCGAATGAAATTTGATTCGAGTTCGTTAGAAGAACTATCCAAAATGATGAGTGATCATTTTCTAAAACCGATTAGTAAAAGTCAACTCAACCATCACTTCCGTACCATCCTTGCCCTTGCTCATAAATTGAAGGGAACCCCATGACCTTACTGACTCAATTAGGAAAACGGATTGTCTATTTAAGAACAGAAAAAGGCTGGTCTCAATTAGACCTTGCAATCGAAAGTCAAATCAACCGAAACTATTTGTCAGATTTAGAAAGAGGTCAACGCAATCCCTCCTTAAAAATCCTTTCAAAAATTGCCGACGCGCTCGGTATTGATTTAACCACTTTGTTTAAAGGAATTAAGCGTTTCGAATAAACCTTCTTACTACTTTAATCTTTCCCAGCTTTCCTATATAATAATTTTGGTAAAAAAACCAGGAGGCCTTAACAGATGGCAATCAAAGTTGCAATTAATGGATTTGGACGCATTGGTCGTCTATCCTTCCGTAGAATCGTTGAAGTTGGAGGCATTGATGTTGTCGCGATCAATGACTTGACGGACGCTAAAACACTCACCTACTTATTAAAGTACGACACCACACATGGCCGTTTCACGGGTGGTTCACTTGAAACCTCTGCTGATGGAAAAGCGATTATTTTTAATGGTCGTTCCATCCCAGTCTTGGGTCAAGCCGATCCTAACTTGATTAAATGGACAGACTTTGGTGCTGATATCGTCTTAGAATGCACCGGTCGTTTTAAAGGGATTGAAGATGCCAGAGTTCACATCACCGCAGGTGGCGCAAAAGGTGTTGTCATTTCTGCACCAGCAGATGATAAAACTCCAACTTACGTCTTCGGTGTTAACGATGACAAATTAACCAAAGCCATGCAAGTCATTTCCGGTGCGAGCTGCACCACCAACTGCTTAGCACCTTTAATCAAAGTGTTAAATGACGCTTATACCATCGACACGGGTTTCATGACCACTGTTCACGCCTATACCAATGACCAAACCACATTGGACTTAGTAAAAAAAGGTGACAATCGTCGTGGCCGCGCAGCCGCAGCCAACATCGTTCCTTCCTCAACAGGCGCAGCAAAAGCGTTGCACTTAGTAATCCCAGAAGTGAAAGGTCGTTTAAATGGTGGAGCTTTCCGTGTTCCCGTGATTGATGGTTCTTTAGTTGACTTAACCGTCACCTTAAAGAAACCAGTTAAAGATGAAGCAGAAGTGAATGCCCTTTTCAAAGCTGCAGCAAACGGTAAATTAAAGAATGTCTTGGAATACACCGAAGATGAAATCGTCAGTTCCGACATTATTGGTTCAACCGCTGGTTCAATTTTTGATGCAACTCAAACCAAATTACTTGTCAACGCAGAAGGCAAACAACTCTTAAAGATTGTCTCCTGGTATGACAATGAATACTCTTACACCTCGCAATATATTCGCTTAGTGAAGCAATATGCGACGGTGCTTGGTTTAAAGTAAAAACAAAAGCAATGGAACACTCACGCATGTCGTGAGTGTTTTCATTAGAATAGGAATTACCATGAAAAATTTAGCAAGTTTACCCCAACTAAAAGGGAAAAAAGTGATCGTTCGTGTTGACTTTAACGTTCCATTAAAAGATGGTGCGATTCGTGATGATAACCGCATCGTTGCGGCATTACCAACGATTCAAGCCTTGCTTGCCAAAGGGGCGCGCTTAATCCTTTTATCCCACCTTGGTAAAGTCACCCACAAGGACCCAAGCAAAGTTGATGCAGAAAAAAAGAAAAATAATTTACAAGTCGTATCTGTCCGATTGAGTGAACTTCTTAAACAACCTGTATTATTCTCTGCTCAAACCAGTGGTCCTGCGTTGACACAAATGGTGAACCAATTAAAAGATGGTCAAGTGTTGTTGGTTCAAAATACCCGCTATGAAGTGGGCGAAGAAAAAAATGATCCAGCCTTGGCGCAAGCTTGGGCATCATTCGCAGATGCATTTGTGATGGATGCATTTGGTAGTGCTCACCGTGCGCATGCTTCAACCTATGGCATTCCAGAATTATTAAAGAAGCAAGGTAAACCCGTCGCGATTGGATATTTAGTTGAAAAAGAAGTTCAAGCTTTAGCCAAAGTGGTTCAAGTTGGCCCATCACAACGTCCATACGTTGCGATCATGGGTGGTTTAAAAGTCTCGGACAAAATCAAAGTGATTGATGAATTACTTGCCAAATGTGATTACGTATTGATTGGTGGAGCAATGGCGTACACCTTCTTAAAAGCTCAAGGAAAATCAGTAGGAACATCACCATTTGAAGCAGATCAACTTGATTATGCGCGTGCAGTCATGGCGAAAGCAAAAAGCAAATTAATGATTGCAGAAGATTTTATCGTCACGGATAGTTTTGATAATCCAACCAAGTTTGAAACCCATGAAGGACAAATTCGTGGTGAACTGATGGGGATGGATATCGGACCAAAAACGATTGCCAAATTTAATCAAATCATTCTCAAAGCAAAAACGTTATTTTGGAATGGACCGATGGGTGTTTTTGAAAAACCTCAATTTACAAAAGGGACCGAAGCCATTTGCAAATCGGTGAGAACATTAGGTAAGCAAGCGTTTACGGTGTGTGGTGGTGGTGATTCTGCAGCTGCAGTTGCCCAATTTGGATACATGCAAGATTTCTCACACGTGTCAACCGGTGGGGGTGCGTCCTTAGAAATGATAGAAAATGCCGGTCATTTACCTGGCATCGATGTCATTTTAGGTTAAGGCGATGAGAAAAAAAATCTTACTCGGAAACTGGAAGATGAATTTGACGATTGCGGAAGCAACGCGATTTGCCCAAGCATCGATTCCTTTGGTTGCGAAAGCCAAACAAGCGAATGTTCTACTTGGCGTTGCCCCAACCTATTTATCTTTAGCAACCGTGAAAAAAATAAATCCAGGATTAATCGTGAGTGCGCAAAATGTTTATTTTGAAAATCAAGGTGCATTCACTGGAGAAATTAGTGTTCCCATGCTCAAAGAAATCGGTATTGATTGGACATTGATTGGTCACTCTGAACGTCGAAGTTATTTTGGGGAAACCAATTTAATGTGCAATAAAAAAATGATCAAAGCGATTACAGACGGCATGACCGTTGTTTATTGTATTGGTGAATCCAGTGATGATTATGATCATGGTCGAACCAAAGCGGTGATTCGTGATCAATTGTTAATTGGGTTAGCAGGCTTAACCAATGAGCATTTGAAACATGTGGTCTTGGCATACGAACCGGTGTGGAGTATTGGCACTGGAAAAAATGCAAGTAAAGAACATGCCCAAGATATTGCTTTATATATTCGTGAAAGAATTGAAGAAATGTTTGATGTGGTGACTGCCGAAGCTATCCAAATTTTATATGGTGGCAGCGTCAAACCAAATAACATCAAAGACTATTTAACGCAACCGGATGTGGATGGTGCCCTTGTAGGTGGTGCTTCTCTCAAAGTGGAATCCTTTGAAGAGTTGCTTACCAATATGCTTGGTTAATTTTCAATCATCTTGCTTTACCTTTGATGTAGATTTGCTATTGTTAAATTAAATTTAGGAGAAACATCATGGAAAGACCTTATCAATCTTATGCTTCGGAATCGACGACCACTTCACCGTTGGTGAAAGTTTTTACGTGGATGGCGATTGCCTTAGGTGTCACTGCCTTGATGGCGTTGCTTGTTTATCTTGGTGTGATGGGAAATCTCATCACCCCAGAAATCTATAATGGCCTCATGATTGGCAGCGCAATCACGCTGTTTGTCAGTTATTTATGGTTTGTCTTTGGTGGGTTAAGAAGAGGGATTGGTAATCCCACGATTCCTTTCTTTTTATATGCTTCTTCAATGGGTGTGGCCTTATCAAGCCTTGGATTTATTTATGATGTTGAATTAATCTGGACCGCTTTTGGCGTGTCTTCACTCGTCTTTGGATTGTTTGCATTTTACGGTGCAACCACAAAAACCAGTTTATTAGGCATGGGTCAATTTGCAATCGTTGCGATGTTTGGACTCATTATTTTAAGTGTTATCAATATATTTGTTTCAAGCATTCCCATGGATTGGTTTATCTCGTTTGGTATTTTCGGAGTGGTTTTATTGATGGTTGCTTACCAAGTTTGGTATGTCAAACAAATCACGAGCGCCGGAGAAGTCACACGCGCTCAAGCGATGTATTTAGCATTTAGTTTATACATTTCCTTTATCAATATTTTCTTACGAATTCTTTATTACTTGGCATTATCACGAAAAGGTGGTCGTCGCTAAATCATCCTCAGTTTAAATGAAAACCCAAGATGCGACATCTTGGGTTTTTTAATTTGAAAAATAGTTTAAACATATGAAAGTCTTTGGTCCAAATATGCATGAAGATGATTGAAATCCAAGATAGCTTTAAATCACACTGATCAGAGAAGAATAATTAAGTGTCTAGGTTTTAAGCAAAAAGGTATTGGTTTAACCCATAAATAGATCATCAAATTCTCATTTTAATATACGATAAAATCGATTCTTTTCTTTATTTTACGATTTATCCTTGCAAAAGGTTTTGTGATATGGTTTAATCTTACTTGCGCCTACTTAAAACCTAGGTCGTTGAAGGCCGCCAAGATCTTTGAAAAAGACCTGAACAATAGTAAGAAATCTTTTCTTAACTTATTCTTGACTTTGATAAATCGTATTGGTATCCTTGTAAGGCACACGTCAAAAGAGGAGACTCTTTTTTGCGAGAGCAAACGTGGGGCACTGATCTTTGAAAACTAAGCAAAACAAGACAAACAATAACGTCAATTTTTCTTTATACAAGAACAAACCAGATAATTTAAAACATGAACTAGATCAAATTTTTTTTATAGAGAGTTTGATCCTGGCTCAGGATGAACGCTGGCGGCGTGCCTAATACATGCAAGTCGTACGAGTGTAGCAATACACTAGTGGCGAACGGGTGAGTAACACGTAGGTAACCTGCCTTGGAGCTTGGGATACCCGAGGGAAACTTCGGCTAATACCTGATACGATCGATGGAGGCATCTCTGTCGATTGAAAGAAGCAGCAATGCTTCACTCCGAGATGGGCCTGCGGCGCATTAGCTAGTTGGTGAGGTAACGGCTCACCAAGGCTTCGATGCGTAGCCGACCTGAGAGGGTGATCGGCCACAATGGAACTGAGACACGGTCCATACTCCTACGGGAGGCAGCAGTAGGGAGTTTTCGGCAATGGGGGCAACCCTGACCGAGCAACGCCGCGTGAGTGATGAAGGTCTTCGGATTGTAAAACTCTGTTGTGGAGGACGAATGGTAGGGATAGGCAATGATCTCTATTTGACAGTACTTCATTAGAAAGCCATGGCTAACTATGTGCCAGCAGCCGCGGTAATACATAGGTGGCAAGCGTTATCCGGAATTATTGGGCGTAAAGAGTGAGTAGGTGGCCATTTAAGTCACAAGTCAAATGCAGTAGCTCAACTACTGTTCGCTTGTGATACTGAAAGGCTAGAGTGCGAGAGGGGTAAGTGGAATTCCATGTGTAGCGGTGAAATGCGTAGATATATGGAGGAACACCAGTGGCGAAGGCGGCTTACTGGCTCGTAACTGACACTCAGTCACGAAAGCGTGGGGAGCAAATAGGATTAGATACCCTAGTAGTCCACGCTGTCAACTATGGATGCTAGATATTGGGGAAACTCAGTGCCGAAGCTAACGCGATAAGCATCCCGCCTGGGTAGTACGTTCGCAAGAATAAAACTTAAAGGAATTGACGGGAGCCCGCACAAGCAGTGGAGCATGTGGTTTAATTCGACGCTACTCGAAGAACCTCACCAGGACTTGACATCTGGTTAAATACCCTAGAGATAGGGGGATAGTCATAGCCAAGACAGGTGGTGCATGGTTGTCGTCAGCTCGTGTCGTGAGATGTTGGGTTAAGTCCCGCAACGAGCGCAACCCTCGTCCTTATTTGCCATCATTAAGTTGGGAACTATAGGGAGACTGCCGATGTAAATCGGAGGAAGGTGGGGATGACGTCAAATCATCATGCCCTTTATGTCCTGGGCCACACACGTGCTACAATGGCCGATACAAAGAGTCGCTAACCCGTAAGGATCAGCAAATCTCAAAAAATCGGTCTCAGTTCAGATTGAGGTCTGCAACTCGACCTCATGAAGCTGGAATTGCTAGTAATCGCAAATCAGCGATGTTGCGGTGAATACGTTCTCGGGCTTTGTACACACTGCCCGTCAAACCATGAGAGCTGGTAATACTTGAAGCCGTTATCCTAACCGCAAGGGGGGAGACGTCTAAGGTAGGATCGGTGATTGGGGTTAAGTCGTAACAAGGTACCCCTTCGGGAACGAGGGGGTGGATCACCTCCTTTCTAAGGAGAAAACAGATACGGTTAAAAACAACCGTTCGTACAACAATTATATTTTTAAACTCAACTAGACTCGTTTTTATCTGGTTGGTTGACGTGACGGTTTATCTTGGATTGCTTAGTTTTGAGAGATCAGAGATGATTCTCAACTCGGTTCTTTGAAAACTAGATATTTATGTAAATAACATGTTCTTTCTGTGATGTCGCGATTTCTTTATGAGATTGCGGCGAGACAAAAATTTATTTTTGAAACAAGCCTTTAAAAACTTTTACGAAGTTAAGTTAATAAGGGCGTATAGTGAATGCCTTGGCACAAACAGGCGATGAAAGACGCGACTACCTGCGAAAAGCGATGGGGAGCTGGAAGTAAGCTTTGATCCGTCGATATCTGAATGGGGCAACCCAATACGAGTCATGTCGTATTACTCCCTGGTGAATTCATAAGCCAGCGAGTGCTAAACCTAGTGAAGTGAAACATCTCAGTAGCTAGAGGAAAAGAAAGATTTATATCGATTCCGTCAGTAGTGGCGAGCGAAAGCGGAACAGCCCAAACCAGTCTTAGGACTGGGGTTTAGGACCACGTTATGAGATATGTACATTCCAGTTGAATGACTTGGGAAAGTCAACCATAGAAGGTGATAGTCCTGTAAATATACGAATGTATGACTCTAGTGGTATCCAGAGTACGGCGGGGCACGTGAAATCCTGTCGGAATTTATGCAGACCACTGCAAAAGGCTAAATACTCGTTTGTGACCGATAGTGAACCAGTACCGTGAGGGAAAGGTGAAAAGAACCCCGGGTGGGGAGTGAAAAGATTCTGAAACTATGTGCCTACAAATAGTCAGAGGGCGTTAAAGCCTGATGGCGTGCCTATTGAAGAATGAGCCGGCGAGTTAATGTATCGTGCAAGGTTAAGGAGATAATCCGGAGCCGTAGTGAAAGCGAGCCTGAATAGGGCGAATAAGTACGATGTATTAGACCCGAAGCCAGACGATCTATCCATGACCAGGATGAAGGTGAAGTAAAATTTGCTGGAGGTCCGAACCGACGCCCGTTGAAACGTTCGCGGATGAGTTGTGGATAGGGGAGAAATTCCAATCGAGTTTGGTGATAGCTGGTTCTCCTCGAAATAGCTTTAGGGCTAGCGTTTAAAGTTTAGATATGGAGGTAGAGCACTGTATGTGAAATGGCCGCGCATAGCGGTACTGCTCACGAACAAACTCCAAATGCCATATCGTATCTTTAAGCAGTCAGACTGTGGGGGATAAGCTCCATGGTCAAAAGGGAAACAGCCCAGATCGTCAAATAAGGTCCCAAAATTTACGCTAAGTGTGAAAGGATGTGGAGACGCTCAAACAACTAGGATGTTGGCTTAGAAGCAGCCATCATTTAAAGAGTGCGTAACAGCTCACTAGTCGAGTATCTCTGCGCCGAAGATTTACCGGGGCTAAGCGTAGTACCGAATTTACGGATTTAAGTAGAAATACCTAAGTGGTAGGGGAGCGTTCTGTTCGCGGCGAAGCTAGACTGTGAAGACTGGTGGAGCGTACAGAAGTGAGAATGCCGGCGTGAGTAACGATTACAGGTGAGAATCCTGTACACCGATAGATCAAGGTTTCCTGGGGTCAGGTTCGTCCTCCCAGGGTTAGTCGGGACCTAAGGCAAGGCCGAAAGGCGTCGTCGATGGATACCAGGTTGATATTCCTGGACCCGTATGTATGCGATGTAGTGACAGAGACAGTTAGTGGCGCCGGTTATTGGATTCCGGTATAAGCAAAATACCCGTACGATTGGCAAATCCGTCGTGCTTAAGGGGAAGTTGTGATGTGGAGGGAATGGCGCAAGCCTAGTACCGAAGGTTGTGAAACTGGCTTTTGAAAAAAGCTGCTAGCTTAAGTACATGCGGCCCGTACCGAGAACGGACACACGTGATCAAGATGAGTAATCTAAGGTGAGCGAGTCAACTGTTGTTAAGGAACTCTGCAAAATTGCTTCGTAAGTTAGCAAGAAGAAGCGCTCAACGCAAGTTGAGTCGCAGTGAAGAGGCCCAAGTAACTGTTTATCAAAAACACAGCTTTATGCTAAGTCGCAAGACGATGTATATGAGGTGATGCCTGCCCAGTGCTGGAAGGTTAAATTGAGAGGTTAGTCGCAAGACGAAGCTTTGATGTGAAGCCCCAGTGAACGGCGGCCGTAACTATAACGGTCCTAAGGTAGCGAAATTCCTTGTCGGGTAAGTTCCGACGCGCATGAATGGTATAATAATTTGGGCGCTGTCTCGACAGCAGACTCGGTGAAATCAAAATGACCTGTGAAGATGCAGGTTACCCGCGACTAGACGGAAAGACCCCATGGAGCTTTACTGTAGCTTAATATTGATTATTTTTGAACTTTGTACAGAATAGGTGGGACGCTTTGAAACCGGGACGTCAGTTTCGGTGGAGCGGTCGTTGGGATACCACTCTAAGTTTTAGAATGATCTAACTCGACTCCTCACAGGAGCGAAGACAGTGTTAGGTGGGCAGTTTGACTGGGGCGGTCGCCTCCCAAAGAGTAACGGAGGCGCCCCAAGCTATCCTCAGCACGGTTGGAAATCGTGCTTTGAGTGCAAAGGCATAAGGATGGTTAACTGTGAGACTTACAAGTCGAGCAGATACGAAAGTAGGGCTTAGTGATCTGGCGGTGCCGTGTGGAAGGGCCGTCACTTAACGGATAAAAGCTACCCTGGGGATAACAGGCTGATTGCGTCCAAGAGTTCACATCGACGACGCAGTTTGGCACCTCGATGTCGGCTCATCACATCCTGGAGCGGAAGTACGTTCCAAGGGTTTGGCTGTTCGCCAATTAAAGTGGTACGCGAGCTGGGTTCAAAACGTCGTGAGACAGTTTGGTCCCTATCTGTCGTGGGCGAAAGAAGTTTGAGGGAACCCGTTCCTAGTACGAGAGGACCGGAATGGACGCAGCTCTGGTGCACCAGTTGTCCTGCCAAGGGCATAGCTGGGTAGCTACCTGCGGAAGAGATAAACGCTGAAAGCATATAAGCGTGAAGCTCGTCCCAAGATGAGACTTCTCATTCGTAAGAAGTAAGATCCCCCTAAAGTTAAGGGGTTGATAGGTTAGAGATGTAAGTGTAGCGATACATTCAGTCGACTAATACTAATCGATCGAGGACTTAATTTCTTAAAGTTTTTTTATAAAAAATGAGTCAAGTAAAAGTATATACAAAGGTCATAGAAGAACATCAAAACATAAGTATCTAGTTTTCAGGGAATCTCCCTGAAAGAAAAAAGTCTGGTGACGATGGCACGGTGGTCACACCTGTTCCCATCTCGAACACAGAAGTTAAGCACCGTCACGGTGAAGGTAGGTCGCAAGGCCGAGAATAGCAAGTTGCCGGGCTTTTTTCTTTTATAGACGCTTTTTTCTTGAAATTTCCCTTAGATATAGTATCCTAAACTTACAAGAAAAATTCAGATGAGCATTGCAAAAAAAACCCCATTGGGACAAATCAATATCTCTTTAGACGCAATCGCTCAAGTTGCTGCTTCTGCTGCGCTTTCTTCATATGGTGTGATTGGGATTGCCGAAAAGACATTATTAAGAGAACCCTCAACCAAACCATTGTCTGCTAAAGATCACAACAAAGGCGTCTTCATCAAGCATCGTCAAGACGCTTTTGTTGTGGACTTGTATCTCATCTGTGCATATGGCGTCAAGATGACAGAGACAATTACGGAAGTCCAGAAAAAAGTAAAATATGATTTGGAAAAGAAATTTAATGTCCGCTTTTCTGCGGTCAATGTTTTTATCCAATCGATCAAAACCAAATAGGAGAGTTTATGAAAACGATCAATGGCGTCATCCTCAAACGCATGATTATTTCTGGTAGTAATAATTTATATAATCATTATCCAGAAGTCGATGCGCTCAACGTTTTTCCAGTACCCGATGGTGATACGGGTCTGAATATGAATTTAACCGTCTCAAGCGGTTCTAAAGAAGTTGCCAACCGCAACGATGAACATATTTATGACCTTGCCAAAGCATTTTCAAAAGGGTTATTAATGGGAGCGCGCGGTAACTCTGGGGTTATCACTTCACAAATTTTCCGAGGTTTTGCTCAAGCTCTCGAAGGTAAATCAGAAATTAACGCCGTTCAATTTGCAGAAGCTTGGATAAAAGGAAAAGAAGTCGCCTATAAAGCGGTCATGCGACCGGTTGAAGGAACGATGTTAACCGTCATTCGCGAAAGTGCCCAAGCGTTAATGGATCAAGTGAAACCGAATTGGTCGATTGAAGATTGTATGCGGGCGATGATCAAAGAAGCCCACGCATCCTTAAAGCGTACCCCAGATTTACTGCCAATCTTAAAAGAAGTCGGTGTGGTCGACTCTGGTGGTTTAGGTTTAATTAAAATTCTTGAAGGTTTTGAATTTGGTTTACTCGATAAAGTGGTTGAAAAACTTGAAGCGACCGCATTAACTGCCAAAGCTGGTAAAGAAATGGCAGGGGCAAAACTTGAAGCGGAAGAATTTGGTTATTGTACCGAATTCATTTTAAAACTCGATGAAAAAAATCCGGATAAGAAACCATTTATTGAAAAACGTTTTTATGAATATTTAGAGCAACAAGGTAATTCCATCGTCCTGGTTAAGGATGAAGATTTAGTGAAAGTTCATATTCATACGTTAAATCCTGCCAGTGTCTTTGGATATGCATTTAAATTTGGTGAATGCGTGACGATGAAAGCTGATAACATGAGCATTCAACATGAAAACATCACCGAATCAAGCAAAGGCCGTGATCACGCGAAACCTCCCAAAAAAGAACAACCCGTTGAAGAAAAAGTTTATGGTTTAATCAGTGTTGCCGCTGGTGAAGGCATGGCACAAGCGTTTAAAGATTTAGGTGTTCACGCGATCGTATCGGGTGGGCAAACGATGAACCCTTCCACAGAAGATTTCGTCAAAGCGGCCCGCGATGTTCATGCAAAGAATGTCTTCTTTTTACCAAACAATCCCAATATTATCCTCGCTGCCAAACAAGCAGTTGAAGCACTCAATGAAGAAGGATTAATCAATGCTGCCGTCATTGAAACCAAAACGATTCCAGAAGGTTTAACCGCCGTCATTAACTTCATTGCAGATTTACCGATGACCGAAAACCTTGAGGCGATGAATCAAGCGATTAAGTTGGTGAAGTCTGGGGCAGTGACCTTTGCAATCAAAGATACAAAAATCAATGGCCTTGAAGTTAAAAAAGACCATTTTATGGGCATTATTGGTAAGAAGATTGTTTGTACCGCTAAGGAATTATATGAAGCAACCAAAACTTTACTCGAACAAATGGTGGATGATGCCTCATCTTTGGTGACGATTTTTTATGGCGAAGGAACCAGCGATGCGGTCATTGAAAAGCTTAAAGATTACACGTATGAATCTTATCGTGGTGTCGACTTTGAATTTAAACCAGGTAATCAACCGGTTTACGCGTTTATCGTTGGCGTAGAATAAATCCCTGATTCGCATTCAATGAAATCAGGACGCATGAAGCATTCTTTTTATTATGCTTAAACCGAACAAAATCATCTATCCAATCGCAATTATCGCTTGCTATCTGAGGATTGAATGCCTCTAATGGAATGTGGGGTTTTATACCATTTTAAATTGAACATGGTGAGTGGAGCGATAATAAAGATGGGCAAGAAACTAAGTGAATAAAATGGGAAAGTCATCATCGCCCATATCTTTTGAGAAACGCTCGCTCGTAGCTCTTTCCAAGAGGCAAGGACGGTTGTTGCGCCGATGATAAATGAGAAACCCAAAAATTGCCCAAGCCATTGATAGATTGGAATCCATGCGAAAATGGAAAAGAAAGAGTATTCAAGAATGAATGAGATTTGATTGATTGCAAGATTAATCAAAGATAACACGATCATGATTGAGGGGAATGGGGTTATCCAAAGAAGTAAATCAACTTTTGCAAACTTAAACTTTTTTAGTAACGATACCAAGAGTTTTCCACCGTGCAATATGTAGATTTGAATCCCACCTTTAATCCACCGTAATCGTTGTTTAAAGGATACATGACCTAATGTCGGTTGTTCATCATAGAATTTTGCTTGCCGAACAAAAAGTACGTGACGTTCTTTCATTAACTGCAAAATGGTAAACTCAACATCTTCGATTAAACTAAAGGCTTGCCATGGTTCGTTTTTCACGATTGAATTGGATAACATGAATCCTGTACCGTTGATGTGGGTGGAAAAACCTAGACGGTTTCTTGCGTGATGTAAGAAGTGGGCTTCACGGAAAAAAATAATCGAAGAACCCATGCTCGTTGCATTGGAAGCAAAGTTTTTGCTAGCACGATATCCAATCAAAATCGTATCATCACCGTTGTAGGCATCATTCATTCTTAATGTGAATTCGGCATCAAGGATGTTATCCGCGTCGAAGAAAAACACTCCATCGGATGGTGTTCCTGGGTATTGATTCCGGTGAGCAATTAACGTTTTTAAGGCTAAACCTTTACCGACATGGTTAGGCATCTGATTGATAAACGTGATTGCACCGTGAGCTTTTGCAATGGTAGCCGTTTGGTCAAGGCAATTGTCGGCAAGCACAAAAATCCGAATCAATGCTTTGGGATATTGCTGTTGATGGATCGAGTCAATGAGATCGCCGATGACCTTTTCTTCATTGCGTGCGACGATTAAAAAATCATACCGCCGTTGATGAGAACGGGCTTTAAATTGTTTAGGTTTGGTTAAAATACTGACAACAAAATACAACACTGGAAGTGAAAAGAATATCGTGATCAAGATTTGATTGATTACTGACAACATAATGGTTTGTTGCTTTGTGCATGCATACCCTTTCATTAAACCAAAAAAATCATCAATTTCATATCATGATGTATGTTTTTAAAGTTCTAATCAATTTAACGATTGTTGTTGCCAAATATTCAAAGGGCAATTTGATGAACAGTTTGGTTTGATTGAATTGATGATTTAAAAACTAAATGAGTGTCATGAAAACTTATTTAACTGGTGATGTATCTACAATATTTAACATTACTTTTTAAATGTAAAATTTGTATGGTTTTATACTAAAATATAAATCAAGAACTATAAAAACGATTATGCGAAAATTCTTCATCGTCTTATTACTAGCAATCATGGTTGCCATCAATTATGAGTTAACTTTTGCGTCACATGAAATCCCTAGTTTTATTCCCCTTCCTATTTACTTGATTCTCGCAGCAGTAAGTTTAATTATTTTTGTTGGACTATGGATTGATTACCGATTAAGACATCCCATTCAATCCATTGAATGGTTGTTCATCGTGATGATCATGTATTCGATGCTTGCTGGGGTTTGGAGTCAGCATGACATCTTATTATCAGAACTTAACACCAGCCTTGCACAAACCACATCCATCTTCACGCTTCCGACCATGACAATTTTACAAGGCATTTTTTATGGCATGTCAGTTGGCATGATGTTTTACACGTTATACTTTTTCACTAACACGTTGCGCTCAGCAAAATTTATCTATTATTTGGCATTAGCGATTGTGCTCGGATTTGTGATGGCGGAAATCATCTATAGTCTCGTTTTCGAATGGGATGAATATGTTTATGTTTTTTATCACTTCAATGACGGTGCAAGAATGAGTATTACGTCGTTTACAAGTAATACAAACATTTACGCTTTTCACTTATCATTGGGTGTTTATGGCGTTGGTTCATTGTATATGACTGAAAAAAAACACCGTTGGATTTATCCCTTACTTGCGATGATCTTTAGCATCCTGATTGGATTTACGGTTTCGAAAACGGTCATCCTTGCGATGGTCATTTATGTTGTTATCTATGGGTTATTGATGGTGTATCGATTATTGATGTCGAGACCAATCCTACTGAATGTCGTAATGGCAGGTTTAATCGTCCTCGTCGTGATGGGATATCAATTCATCTCCATGATTAATCACCCATTTATCGAACGGATACAAAGTTTAGTCATGGTAACTGCGGTTGAATCGTTTCAATCTCGAATTGATATTTGGAACGATGCAATCACTTTATTTCAACGTCACAATACCGTCTTTGGATATGGATTTGGATTAAGTAATGTCTATTTTGGTGTAGCGACTGCCATCGGTTCGACAAATGAAACAGGTCGAGTCTTGTATGAAATTGTCAATGACCGTTTCCATAGTGGATTCTTAGAAATGCTTCTATCGTTTGGTTTGGTTGGAACCTACCTACTGGTGATTGCCCATTGGGCATACATCAAGACATTAGTTCAATTAACCAAGCGTTATGCCATCACCATTCCCATTTGGGCTTTGATCATCAGCTTTATTGCGCAAATGATGTTTGAAGATCGATTACTATTTCGTCCAGATTTATCGGGTATCCTGATTTTAGTTCTGTTGATTTTACCGATTGCAAAACCAAACGAATATAATAGAAGACATGAAGTTAACAACTAGCCCTCGATTAGAACAAGCATTGGCATCGATGGGCATCCATACATTCGTGGATGTCCTTTTATATTTTCCATATCGTTATGAAGATATGAATCTGACGCAAAATCCCCTCTATCATGACCAACAACGTTTGGTTCTGACTGGCAAGGTCTCAACCCAACCCACCGTCTTTCGTCGTGGTCATTTTGTCACTACCCGCTTCACGATGAAGGATCAGCATGGCCATGTGATGAATGTGATTGCCTTTAATCGTCCTTTTTTGGCAAAAATGATTATTCCAGCTGAAGCAATTACGGTGATTGGTAAATATGATGCATCACGCCAAGTGGTGAATCTCATCAATGCCTTCAAAGGTGAATTAAGCGATGGGCCAAAATTAAAACCGATCTATCGACTTCCAAGCACGATTGAAAATTATGTTTTTACCCGTTTGGTCAAAAAAGGATTAGCGATGATTGCTGACCTTTCCTTTCCTGTTACCTTACCTTCATCCTTTTTAGCGTCCTTGGCAAATCAAGATAAAAAACAAGCCATCCAGCGGATTCACTTACCTCAACGACTTGAAGAGGTAGAAGAATCGATGATGATCTTTAAGTTTGAAGAAGCATTTCAATTTATGAATACGATGATGAAAATTCGTCAAACTAACGATGATACCATCAAAGAAAACATACCATCCATTCCCATTGGATCCATCATCGATATGATGGAAAATCTTCCGTATGCATTAACCAAAGATCAAATGCAGGCGGTTCAAGATATTGTCAAAGACCTAAATGGTAAGAAAAGAATGTATCGATTGCTTCAAGGCGATGTTGGTAGTGGTAAAACCGTGGTTGCTGCGTTAGCGCTTTACGCCAATTTTTTAAGAAAAAATCAAGGAGCCTTCATGGCACCAACCGATGCGCTTGCCAAACAACATTTTAAAACGTTACAAGAATTGTTTAAAAACCAATCCCTAACTATTCATTTATTGGTAGGAAGCCTTTCAAGCGCTGAAAAAAAAGCAATTAAAGCATCACTGCTTGATGGAACGATCGATATTTTGGTTGGAACCCATGCGCTTTTTTCCCAAGATACAGAGTTTTTTTCGTTGGGTCTTGCCATCATTGATGAACAACACCGCTTTGGGGTTAATCAACGTGATTTACTCAAAGACAAAGGCCGGCAAGCGGATTTACTCATGATGTCAGCAACGCCGATTCCTCGATCACTGGCGATGACGGTGTATGCAGATATGGACATCTCCACCCTCACTCAGTTTCCTTTTGCATCTAGAAAAGTAAAAACAAAAATAGTTGAAGAAAATGACCCCCTCATTGATTACGCAATGCTAGCAGCATTAGAACAACAAAAGCGAATTTATGTGGTCGCCCCAAAAATCATGGAATCAAATTCTGGCAAACAAAGTGTTGTGACCCTTTATCAGTCCTATGCTAAAAAATATCCCAAGCAAGTTAGTTTGCTCCATGGCAAATTGGATGTAGAAGAAAAAGAAGATTCCCTTCATGCATTTGCAACTGGGTATACGCCCATTATGGTGAGTACCACCGTGATTGAAGTAGGCATTGATGTTAAACCGGCGACGGTGATGATCATTCATGATGCCGATACCTTTGGTTTAGCATCCCTTCATCAGTTAAGGGGTCGCATTGGTCGAGATGGTTCTGAAGCGTTATGTTTACTCGTTGTGCAAGATCAACACCTTGAAGGATTGGAAAGGTTACAAGTACTCGTGGATTCTAATGATGGGTTTTTTATTGCTGAGCAAGATTTAAGATTGCGTGGCCCTGGTGAACTCATGGGTTCTAAACAATCAGGTTTACCTGGATTTCAATACATCAATATCGTCAAGGATGTCGCCATTCTTCAAAAGATGAGAAAACATCTGATGTTTTAAGAATTACGAATTAAATTGAATTTTTTCATCCTTGTCTGCTTGGCATAATCGGTGTCTCATCAGTGATTAAGAAACCCAATGGTGAAACCTCAATGATTCGATTTGACCGTTTCGGACTCTTTCAAAGATGAGGTGCAAAGGTTATTTTGCTGCCTAAATCGGCTTGGATTTGATAAAATGAAATTAACTTTATGAAACGAACAATCATTTTAGATATGATGGGTGCCGATAAAGGTGCTATCGAATTAGTCGCAGGTGTGAAATTATTTTTGACGCGTAATCCAGGTGATTACCGTTTGGTCGCAGTTGGTAAACAAGAAGAACTTCAAGGTTTAAAAGGCATTGCTGAGATTATTGATGCCCGGGATGTTGTCCCCATGGAAGCGGGCGCACGTGATGTTTTACGAATGAAGCAATCCTCGATGATGGTCGCGATCGACCTATACGAAACGTTAAAAGCAGATGCGATGATTTCCTGTGGTGGAACCGGTGCATATTTATCTGCTGCAACCCTAAAATTAAAATTAGTCCCTGGTGTGGAACGAGCCGCGCTCATTGTTCCAATGCCTAACGCAATCGGAACGATTACCAATGTCCTTGATATTGGCGCAAGTAACGAAAACAGTGCAGAGCACTTAATTCAATTTGCAGAAATGGGTCGCTTATTTAATCAGGCAGTCTATGGAAATAAAGAACCACGCGTCTATATGTTAGCGAACGGAACCGAAGATAAAAAGGGTTCGCCGGAAAGTAAAAAAGCGTTTGATATGCTCACCCAGATGAAATTTCCAGGATTTAAAGGAAACATCGAAGGTCGAGATTCTTTAAATGGCCATGCAGATGTCATCGTCACCGATGGTTTTACAGGCAATGTTTTTTTAAAAACAACCGAAGGCGTCTTTAAGATTATGAGCAATGAAATCAAAAAGTTTTTTAAACGCACGTTACTTTCAAAAATTGCGTACGTATTTGCAAAAAAAGGTGTCAATCAAATGAGACATCGTTGGGACTATCGCACCACGGGTGGCAGTATGCTGTTAGGGTTAAATGGTATCATCGTTAAAGCCCATGGAAGTAGCGATCGACTTGCGTTTTCTTATGCGATGGAAGTTGGAAAAAAACTTGCCGAAGCTAACATCGTAGCAACCATGAAGAAAGGATTTTCAAATGCGACCAGTACAACAATTGTTGGAACAACTACAAATCCAACCTCTTGATATCCAACTTTATCAATTAGCCTTTACCCATACTTCTGTCAATGCAACCGGCAAAGGTATCGGTAAAGACTATGAACGATTAGAGTTTATGGGTGATGCCTTTATTTCCATGGTAGTCGCGGATTTAGTCTTTCAACTTCATCCGGAATGGTCACAAGGTGAACTCAGTAAAACCCGAGCAAAATTTGTTCAAACCATCAGTTTAGTGAAAATTGCTCGAACGATGAATTTACATGAGTTTGTGACGATTGGTCCTTCGATTAAACGAGAAATGGTTCAACAAAGTGACAAAATTTTAGAAGATATTTTCGAAGCATTTGTTGGTGCAATCTATCTTGATTTAGGTTTTGAAAAAGCATTTGCATTCGTGAGCCAATTATTCCGGTCCTTGATCATCGAGGTTGATACCGACGATTTAACGGATTACAAGACGCGACTGCAAGAAGAAATGCAAGCGGAATTTCGCGAGGCCGTCACATATGAAAAAATTGAAGAGTCCGGCCCTGCCCACGATAAACGCTTTACCTATCAAGTTAGTTTTAACGGGATTATACTTGGCACAGGAACCGGTGCCAGTAAGAAAAAAGCAGAACAAGCTGCTGCCAAAGTTGCCCTTGAAAAGAAGGTCACCAAATAACATGAATTTCTTGATTAGTTTCATCATTTTTATTGCCATCGATGCATTGGTGACGAGCATGCTATTTTCGCTTGGTGTCTCTTTACCCATCATTGATTTGGTGGTGTCATTATTGGTTGCCTTTGTCTTTGCGTCCATGAACACGCCAAAGCCTCGCTATCTCAATGTTCAATTTCATAAAAACTTTGCCTTTATTTTTATCGTTTTATTGTTGATGCGTTATTTATTTAATTATGCCTAAACGAAACCCTCTACGTGATTTCGACACGATCAATCCGTTGTTGGATTTATACGGAACGTTACTGACCAAACATCAACAAGCCATTATGTCGGACTATTATCGCTTTAACTTGTCGTTAAAGGAAATCGCTGATCAACGCGATATTTCTAGAGCCGCGGTATCGGATGCAATTACCCAAGCTAAACGCCATTTTAAAGTTTTAGAAGCCTCGCTACACGTTTACGCCATTCGCCAATCTTTAGAAACGATGCTCACCCAAGAACTCGATGCTGAGTCCATCAAAGAAAAAATCAAATTGATTTTAAATCGCCAACGCCGCAAGCGTTAATGTGATTGTTCCGACCACCAATAAATACCACGCAAAATATTGAAAGTGCTTCATACTCAGGTGTTCAAAAACGAGTTTGAGGGTTACCCATGTCACGATACCTGCAACCACGGTCGCGACCATGATGCTGATGAGTGCATTCGTTTCGATGGTTTGAATGCGATCAAACGAGACAATAAAACTTCCTAAGGTAATCGGAATAAACAAGAGAAAGGCAAACTCTTTTGCCTTCGCTAAGGTTAACCCACCTAACAAGCTTCCCATCAAAGTCGATCCACTACGAGAAATGCCAGGAAGAATGCCGATCACTTGGAATAAACCACTCATGAACGTATTCTTAAACGTATATTGACCATAACTTAACTTTGCTAATCGTGGCACCAACAATAAGATCGATGCAGTGAAATAAAAACCAATGCCAACCATCCATAAAGATTGAAACACAGAATCAATGAAATCTTTGATCAAGTATCCTGCAAGGGCGGCCGGGATCGTTGCAATCACTAAATAGAGGATGAGCATCATATCGTCTTGAATCGCATCGCTACGTTTTCTTTGAAGAAAAGCAATTAGGTGGTTAAGGATTCTTAAGATGACGGGAAGAAAATAAATCAAAAAGGCAAATAAAGATCCCACATGTAAAAGTAAGGCAAACAAAGCTTCTTCTCCAACATTTGTATTGAGGATGGATTGAAACAGTGCAAGGTGTCCTGAACTCGATATTGGTAAAACTTCGCTAATGCCTTGAATGACTGCAAGTAGCAAATATCGAAGGAATTGTATGAATTCATTCATTTGGTAAATTTCCTCCCTTTCTCAATCGCCAATAATTCCCAATCACCGGTTCGACCTTCATCTAATTCTTTGATGAGTGCGATCATCTCTTTGGTGAGGTGAAGTTTTGCAAACAAATCAGGGCGATAACGTCTTGTGAGGTTAAGCGATTGCTTTAACCGCCATTTGCGAATGGCCTCATGATTTCCCGAGTATAAAATGTCAGGGACTTTTTTACCGTCAATATCTCGTGGTTCTGTAAATTGTGGGTATTCAAGTAAACCATGAGTAAATGATTCCTCTTGTAAGGATGATGGTTCAATCACGCCAGGCAATAAACGAATCACTGCATCTAAAATGGCCATCGCCGCCACTTCCCCACCGGTCATGACAAAATCTCCAAGTGACATCCATTCATCGACATCATCATGTATCCGTTCATCGAAACCTTCGTAATGACCACAAATCAAGGTGATCGATGGAAGTTGACTTAACCGGGTTGCATCTGCTTGGGAAAATGCTTTACCTCGAGGGGTTAACAATATTTTTCTTGTTGGTTTTGGAATCGATAACAAGGCATCATGAATGGGTTGATGTTTTAAAACTAGACCTGCGCCACCGCCGATTGGGGGCGTATCAACGCGGCGATAAGGATCTTTGGTAAAGGCACGAAATGGAACAAGATTGACGTTTGCTTTGCCTTCTCCGATTGCTCTTTTGATGATGGACGTGGTTAAGAAACCTTGAAACATGTCCGGAAACAAGGTCAAGACATGTAAGGTCATAACATGCCTTCTACGAAGCGAACGCAAATGACCTTTGATTCAAGGTTAACGTCCACAATAAACGGTTCAATAAACGGAATCAACACATCACTTTTTCCTTCACGTTGCATCCTGAGCAATGCCCGATTTGCCATACGTTCAATTGCCGAAACTTTTCCGACAATCAGATTGGTATCGGTTGTGATCGTCATCCCAATTAAGTCCTCATGATAAAAATTACCTGCTTTTAAACGAATCTCATCCTTCTTTGCATACAAGAATAAACCCATCCAACCTTGGACGAGGTTGATATCAAGGTGATCTTGAAATTGAATGAAATCAAGACCAGGTTCATGGCGAGCCTGTTTGACAATTAATGGAACATATTGGCCATTTTTTTCAAGGTAAACCGTATTCCCTTTGCGATAACGAAGCAAAGGAAAATCAGTTAAGGAAGCAATCTTCAATTCACCTTGAAGACCGCGAACGTTGATAATTTTACCAATCGTGATGAGTGTATCCATAAAGAAAAAACCGAGGAACGTTATTCCTCGGTGGTTGTCTTTTCAAACGCTTCAAATTTGAGATGAACGCGGCGATTATCAATCTTTCCTGCAATTGAAATCACTTCGCGTAAGGCATCGGCGATGATACCTTTACGACCAATTAGTCTTGAGGTGTCTTCACCTTCGGCAACAATCAGCAAGGTTAAATCGATGGGATTGTCATTTGGTAATTCGCGAATTAAAAGCGCATCTTTATTTTCAACGAAATCATCAACAAACGCGTGAATGATCGCTGGGTAGTCCATAGTTATTTACCTTTTTTTGAAGCGAGGAAGGTTTTCATGATGCCTTTATGTTTAAATAAAGTCTTCACCGTGTCGGAAATTTGTGCGCCTAAACCTAACCACTTTAATGCAATGGCTTCATCAATGGTGGCTTCCGTTGCAGGCTTTTGTGGATCATAAAAACCGACTTGTTCAATATAACGTCCATCACGAGCGTATCGTGAGTCTGCTGCAACAATACGATAAGAAGGATCTGCGTGACGACCAGTACGTGCTAAACGAATTCTAACTGCCATAATTTTAATTCTCCTTTAATCTTTGTGCCATTATTTTAATCAATGTATCATCATCTGTCAAGTTCTTTTACTTTACAGCGTTGAAGGTAAATAAACTTGGAATCACTTGCCCATCGTATGTGAAAAAGGTTTGGTTCGCCCACGAAGTAAAGTCATCTTTACCCTCAATCGGAATCCATGCCGGCTCCCAATAAACAACCCCTAAACCACGACCAGAAGATACCTCAGTCATCATGACCAATGTGTCATATACCAATTGCGACTGCCCAGCAATGGTTGCAGGATAAGATGAGTCTTGGTTCTGGGTCGGTCCATAAATATTGGTGCCGTTTGGATTTGCTTTTAAGGTAAAAGCATGGGCGGTTTCCACGAGCAAAATATCTTTTTCAAATTGAATGGAAAGTTGATCAAAATTGGCTTTAACTGCTTCAAGGGGTCCATTCCAATAACTATAATAACTACCTGCAATAATATCGAAGTCAACGCCCGCTGCTAATATCGTTAAGAAGAATTGATAAAACTGCGTTGCATCGTTTGAACTTGCCAGGTGAATCATAATTTTGGTTGCTGGAGAGATCGAGCGAACGGCATTCACGCCTGCCTTTAACAATTGAATGAGTGGGGAAAAATTCGTTTGACCATCTTGATAGATTTTTCCATCATCCCAAAGCATCCCATTGTTAATCTCATTTCCAATTTGAACATAATCGGGCGTCAGACCAAGACGATCGAAATGCTCCATCGTTTCAAGGGTGTATTCGGATAAGGTTTCAACGAGATCGTGGAATGACAAATCCTCCCAAGCATGGGGTTTAGTTTGATTGCCAGGGTCTGCCCACGTATCCGAATAATGGAAATCTAAAAGCCATTTCATTCCATAACTTTTGGCGATGGTGGCAATCCGTGTCACCGTGTCCAAATCCAAATATCCCCCGTTCCAAGGGTGATAGGTGATGGGATCGTGCCATAAACGTAAACGAATTAAGTTAATCCCACTTCGTTTAAGGATGGAAAATAAAGGTTCATTCTCTCCATATTCATTTAAATATTGTCCACCTTGAAGGATGACTTCCTCATACGTTGATAGATCAACCCCTCGAATAAAATCTTGGCGGTGAGGTGTCCGTTTTGGATGAATCAATTGGGTTGGACTAAATTGAGCATCATAGGTCGAAAGATAGGCATAATCAATGGGTCGTTGACTTTGTCCGAGACAACTCGTCAGGATGATGAAACTTAAGAGTAATCTTTTCATAGGTTCATTATAAACATAAGCATTGCCATCTAGCGGTGGCTTTGTTAATATATGAGGGCACGTCAACGTGCTAGAAGTGGTCCGCTATGGTCACAATCCATATGAACATTTTGACAAAAATGATGAAGGAGGCTTCAGATCATGAATCAAAAACTCGTCGATCTTGTTACAGCCGAGCAGCTTAAAAAGGATGTCCCTAGCTTTAAATCAGGCGACACCATTCGCGTGATGGTTCGCATTATTGAAAGTGGCAAAGAACGTTTACAAGCATATGAAGGTATCGTGATTGCCCGCAAAGGCAGTGGTATCAATGCAAGTTTTACGGTTCGTAAGATGTCAGGTAGCATTGGTGTTCACCGTATATTTCCGGTTCACGCACCAACGGTTGCAAGTATCGAAGTCTTGAAAAAAGGTAAAGTGCGTCGTAATAAACTCACCTATCTTTCCAGACTTTCTGGTAAGGCAGCGCGTATTAAAGAAATCTTACAGTAGGTTATTACCTATTTTGATTGTGACAAAACTAGATTCCTTCGGGAATCTTTTTTGTTTGTCTAGGTGGAAATGCTTATAATAGAAAGGATGAAATACTTACCCACCTGGTTAAAAAAAACCATCGCGATTGTTTCACAATTAATCTTTGTGATGTTGATTGTTTCTGGTGGCTTGGTCATTTTCCATAACTTGTATTTTGTTCCCGTGAAGATTGTTGGTCGATCGATGGAACCAACCCTTTTTGATCAAGAATTTGGGGTGATGGATCAAAATGAAAACACCTTAAGGAATCTTGACCGTTTCGACATTGTGATTGTTCAGCAAAATCCAAATATGAATCGGTTTTTGATCAAACGCTTGATTGGCTTACCTGGAGAAACCATTGCGTTGAGTGAAGCAGGCGAGTTAACCGTAGATGGTACGCTGATTCCCCAACCCTTTATTCCGGAAGATGGATATTTACAGAACACCTGCACCAATCCTCAATTGATTGGCTGTGAACCGGTTACCTTACTTGAAGATCAATATTTTGTGATGGGTGATAATCGCGGCTTTTCAACCGATTCTAGAGTCTTTGGACCGATTGAAACAAGCCAATTGATTGGAAAACTATTTGCGATTGAAGGCGTCTGTGGTGAAGATAATGTCGATGATCCAAATGATTGCCGTCAACGAGCATTCTTTTGGCCAAGGATTTACGCATGAACCTTAAACAAAACCACTGGTATCCAGGGCATATGAATAAGGCGATTACCGCCATCCATGAAAAAATAAAATGGATTGATTTATTGATTATTGTCGTCGATGCTCGTGCTATTTTTTCCTGTATTGATTTACCTTTGGTTACCCAAAAACCAATTTTGTATGTCGTGACAAAAGCAGATATTGCAGATCCAGACATCACCCAAACGTGGTTTCAACATCTGAAAGCCAATCAGCAGTCCGCCGTTTTAAGTATGGGAAAAGTGCCAACCTCGCGAGGTGCAATTTTAAAAGCGTTAGAAAAACTGGGTGAACCACTTTGGTTAAAACAAGAAAAAAAAGGTGTGAAACGTCAAGCCTTAAAAATTATGATCACGGGTGTACCCAATGTTGGGAAGTCTACCCTCATTAATTTACTAGCAAAGCAACACCGTGTGAATACCGAAAATCGGCCTGGATCAACTCGTGGTCAACAATGGATTAAACTCGATGAACATTTATTACTGCTCGACACACCAGGAATTTTACCACCACGATTTCAAACACAAGAAACGTCCTTACAATTGGCATTAATCGGGTCCATGCCGTTAAAGCAACTTCCGATAGATCAACTTGCCTATTATCTTTATGACTGGATGATGAAACAATATCCTCAAGCGATGGAAGCGATGCATGGTAGTCATCCAGCCTCTGCCCAAGCATTTTTTAATCAAATCGGAAAAAAACGCGGTTGGAGAAAGCAGGATGTCGTTGACTATCAATTGGTATTCACTCATTTCATCAAGGATTTTCAAGATGGTAAATTAGGACGATTTTCCCTACCGCGGGTTTCTCATGAAGCAAAATCTTGATCTTTTTTATTATCAGCAAGGTTATCACGTGATTGCAGGATGCGATGAAGCAGGACGAGGTCCGATTGCAGGACCCGTGGTCGCAGCAGCGGTGATTTTACCAAAGGATTATGTCGATCATCGCATTCATGATTCTAAACAACTATCTGAAACATTAAGAGAAAGATTGTTTACTGAAATTACCAAGCATGCACTAGGTTATGCCATCACGGTGATTGATGTGGCAACCATTTCCCGCATCAATATTTTAGAGGCTTCCCGTCTTGCCATGCAAAGAAGTTTAGAACAATTAACCGTAAAGTATGATGTGGTTCTTAGTGATGCAATGGCATTACCAAAACAAAAAGTTCCAGTGTTTCCGATTATTCATGGCGATGCTTTATCTCAAACGATTGCTGCCAGTAGTATTCTTGCAAAAGTCACCCGTGATCGCATCATGGATACGTTAGGAAAAGCCTATCCATCGTATGGGTTTGATCAACATAAGGGTTATCCAACCCCGCTTCACCTACAGTTACTAAAAACCCATGGACCCATTCAAGGGGTTCACCGTCCAACCTTTGGACCAGTCAAAAAATTAATCAAAACGATATAAAACAAACGGTTATCTTTTCTGTTTAAGACCTATTTATCTATAAAGGATAAAAATATGGTCAAAGGAAGAGACATTATTATTTACTTAGCATTGAAGTATGAGGGCGACTGGAATGCGATTTATCAAGCGATTAAGGAAAAAGAGTTAGTGGATGAGGTCATGGTTCAAGAAAAAATCCAAACCTTAAAAAGTTCAGTTGTCACGATCATTGATGAACAATATCCCGAGTCATTAAAGAAAATATACAAACCACCTTTTGTCCTCTTTTATTACGGGGATTTAGGTTTGGCCCACCTTCTAGAAAAGACGATTGCGGTCATCGGTAGCCGCCATCCTTCGGTTTATGGTTTGGAAATGACTGAGAAAATCACCCAATCTTTAATCGAAGAAGGGATGATGGTTGTTTCTGGTTTAGCTTACGGCATTGATATTAGGGCCCATCAAACAACCTTAAAGCAACAAGGAAAAACAATTGGTATCCTTGGTTCTGGGATTGATGTTTGCTACCCAAAAGATCATCTGGAAACGTACCTGGCAATGAAAAAGGATCATTTGGTGATGAGCGAATATCCATCCAATACCCCAGCGAATAAGGATCACTTCCCTTGGCGGAATCGATTAATTGCTGGATTAGCAAGAGGGGTATTTGTTGCAGAGGCGAAAAAAAGAAGTGGCACCCTGATTACGGTGGGATACGCATTATATTTAGGGAAAGATGTTTATGTTTTACCGCATCAAGCGAATACGGATAATTCAACCAATCAATTAATTAAAGATGGGGCTATTTTGGTTGAATCTGGACAAGACATTCTTGAACATTTATTAGGTAGTCAAGAGAAGGAAAAAGCCCTACAAAAAAAACCTGAACCTGAAAAAAAGTTTGTTTAAAAAACCGAACAACATTTATCGATTGTTAATTTTTTTGGATTGACAATTTTTCTTTTCATAAGATAATGAACTATGTTTAGGAGCAACCATGAATATATTAATTATTGTTGAATCACCCACCAAGGAAAAGAGCTTTGCCAAATATTTAAAGGATCAAAAAGATAACTACACAATAGCCTCAAGTAAGGGACATATCCGGGACTTAGCAACCACTGGTAAGGGCGGATTAGGCGTCGATATCGAGAATGGATTTAAACCAACGTATCGTATTTCTAAAAAACAAGATAAAGATAAAGTTGTTGAAGAATTAAAAACCAAAGTCAAAAAAGCAGATAAAGTTATTCTTGCAACTGATCCTGATCGTGAAGGCGAATCGATCGCTTGGCATTTAGCCGATACATTAAAACTTGATGTCGAAAAAACCGAACGCATTGAATTCTTTGAAATCACCAAAGAAAAAATTTTAATTGCCTTACAAAATCCACGCAAAATTAATATGGACATGGTTCAATCGCAAGAAGCGAGAAGAATTTTGGACCGGATTGTTGGCTTTATGTTGTCGAAGATCTTAAGCAAAAAAGTTCATGCGCCAGCGGGCGGTCGAGTACAATCCGTTGCATTACGTTTCGTTATTGAAAGAGAATTAGAAGTACTCGCCTTTAATCCACAAACTTATTTTACGATCGAAACCGAACTCACAGCCCCCAAACAAAACTTACCTTTAGAATTAACCGCATATCAAACTCAGTCACTAAAGAATACCGATGATAAAACTGATCCAAATGGTTATCGGAAAATCATTCCTTTATCGAATGAAGAAATTGCCAAAGGTTTTATTGAAAAGTTACCCAAAGAAGTTACCTTAAAAGAAGTGGTCATCACGTCTAAGAAAAAAGAATCCAAGGCGGCTTTTCGTACCTCGACTTTACAACAAGAAGCAAGCAGCCATAAGGATTTAAGATTTTCTCCACAAAAAACACAATCGGTCGCTCAGTCTTTATATGAAGGGGTTTCGATTGGAGAAGAAACTGTTGGCTTAGTCACCTATATTCGTACGGACTCTGATCGATTATCGGATGCTTTTGTTTCTGAAGCCTCTGATTTTATTACCAAGACCTATGGTCCAGAGTACCTTGCAGATAAACCTAAATCTAAGACTGCTATTTTACAAAGCCAAGATGCCCACGAAGCCATTCGTCCAACTTCAATCTCACGAACCCCAGAGATGATGGCCGCTTATCTTGAACCCGACCAATTAAAACTCTATCGCTTGATTTATGCTCGTGCGGTTGCTTCCTTAATGACCGCAAAAAAATATGACGTCACAACCTATAATTTCCAAGGTGGAGATTTTACCTTTAAAGCTCAAGGTTCGGTGGTAACTTTTGAAGGTTATACCAAAGCTTATCCAGTCGTAGAAGAAGATGAAGGTAGTCAATTACCCCAATTATTCAAAGGTCAAAAATTTCCAGTCGTATTTAAAGAATTAAAACCTCATACCACATCAGGACCCTCCCGTTTTTCAGAAGCAAAACTCATTCAAGAAATGGAATATCGTGGTATTGGTCGACCTTCAACTTATGCCTCTACAATTGACAAATTAAAATATCACCACTATGTCAGTGTAAAAAGTCATACCTTATTTCCAAACCCTGAAGCCCATGCAGCGATGAAGTATTTGATGACATTTTTCCAATATTTAGTCAACCCAACCTATACCTCAGAAATGGAATTAAAACTTGATGAAGTAAAGGATGGTGAAGTGACGCGTATCGATCTGTTAAAAGATTTCTACCAACATTTTAAAGACCAATTTGATAAAGCGGGTGATTTACCAAAAGATGATGCTGCTCTTAATTTCTATGGAAGTTGCCCAAAGTGTAAGGAACATCATCGAGAAGGAACCATCATTCCTCGCCGTTCAAGGTTTGGTGTGTTTTTAGGATGCGATCAATATCCAACCTGTGATTTTATTTCCAATGATGTCCCTTTACCTTGGGAAAAAGAAAATCCAAGCGATAAAGAAGACGATGAAGAAAATGGTAAAAACGTCTTCAAGTCAACCAGAGTTGCAGCTGAACCGATCGGCAAAAATTGTCCGAAGTGTGGCAAACCATTAATGAAACGATTTGCGAAACGTGGTGGTCGTCCCTTTGTCGGTTGCTCGGGCTATCCGGATTGCAGACATTTAGAAAATTTAGATGGAACTGAAATTATTTTGAAAGAACGTCCTAATAAAAAATTTAGCAAAGCCAGTAAAACTACTAAAACTACTAAGGCTACTAAGACTACTAAAACAAAAAAAGCAAAAGTCGCATAATCCTTTTATAATAGAATTGTGAACAAATCCATTCAAGATTTTCTTGAGTATTTAACCCACACAAGGAAATTTTCACCGCAAACGGTCATATCTTACGAACATGATTTAACCTTATATTTTCGTTTTCTTCATGATCAATCATTGTTATTTGATCGGGTTCAAGTGCAGCAAGCGCGATCTTTTTTAGCGTCTCAACTTCAACTCGGATTGAAAGCAACCACGCTCAAAAGAAGAATCGCAAGTTTAAAACATTTCTATCAACACTTAATTGATCTTGGTGTTCTCCAAGTGAATCCGTTTGCGTTGGTTCATTCTCCAAAAGTTAAAAAACCGTTGCCCATGATTTTAGATGAACACCAAGTTCAACAGGTCCTTCATCAAAATCTCAATGAGGGGACGATTTTGGTGATGAGAGATCTTGCTTTGGTTGAATTGCTATATGGGTCAGGTCTACGGGCAAGTGAAGTCGTCAACCTCACCATCCAAGATATAAATCTTAGTCAACGGATGTTGCGTATTTTAGGTAAAGGAAATAAGCAACGTTTGGTTCCGATCACCAAACCTTGCCAACAAAGTATTGGTCTTTACTTAAAGGATGTTCGCCCAACCTTAATGAAGGGTCTAGATGAAAGCAAAGTGTCAAATTATTTATTCTTGAATCATCATGGTCAACGTCTTACGGTTCGAGGGTTAGAGTACATCCTTACTCAATTGGCGAGAAAAACCGGATTAGAACTTCATGTACACCCCCATCAACTCCGGCATACCTTTGCCACTCAATTGCTCGATAATGGTGCGGATTTACGCACAATTCAAGAATTACTTGGCCATGCCACGATCAATACCACGCAGATTTATACCCATGTCAGCAAAGAAGCGTTACAAAAGGAATACCGCGCCGCACATCCGAGGGCCCTAAAAAAGAGGTAATTTATCATTTGATATTGGTTGAATTTGTGCTAAAATAACCATGCTCTAGCGAATGTTAGAGACAACACACATCATGAATTCAACTTCCATGTCTAACTTAGGTTAGGGCGGTTGTCAGAAGTGATGGAGGCAAAACAAATAGGAGGTTTACCATGAGTGAACTAAAGAAGGATAGCGCTTTACCTGCGGTCAAGAGTACCGAAATCAAAGACGCAATGGCCGATGTCGTACGTTCTACTACCGAACCGATTATCTCGATGAAAAAACTTGCAGCAGCGGGTGTCCAATATGGTCACCAAATGCGCAAATGGAATCCAAAAATGGCGAAGTTTATTTACACTTCCGACCGTGGGATTTACATCGTTGACCTAAAAAAGACCGTTACCAAAATTGAAGAAGCTTATAATAAATTAAAAGAAATTATCACGAATAAAGGCACGGTTTTGTTTGTTGGAACCAAGAAACAAATCCAAGCAGTCATCAAAGAAGAAGCATTACGTTCGGGGTCTTTTTACATTAATACCCGTTGGTTAGGTGGAACCTTGACCAATTTCCGCACCATTCTTGGAAGAATCCGTTACTTAAAGGATTTAGAACAACAAGAAGCCAGTGGCACCCTTGATCTTTTACCAAAGAAAGAGGCCGGTGGTCTACGCAAGATGAAAGATAAATTACTTAAGAACCTTGAAGGTATTAAAGAAATTCGTGGTTTACCAAAAGCAGTCTTTGTGGTCGATCCAACCGTTGATCATAACGCGGTTGCAGAAGCACGCAAACTCAATATTCCAGTATTTGCAATCACCGACACAAATTGTGATCCAGATTTAGTGGATTACCCAATTCCCGGAAATGATGATGCCATTGGTTCCGTTCGCTTAATCGTTCAAACGATTGCCGATGCAATTGTGGAAGCAAAAGGTGGCGTGACCGTTGTTGCCTATACAAAAGATGATGAATTTATTGCTAAAATCGCAGCCTTAAAAGAAGCAACCAAACCACAAGATCGTAGTTATGGCCCACGCCAAGACTATCACCGTAGTAGTTCATCCTCCTCTTATAATTCAACGTCGAGCACTGCTCCTGCAGCGACGCCAACCGCGACGGTAACTGCAAGCACCCCAACCACCACAGTGACGAAACCTGTTGTAGCAACCGTTGCTACTGTAAACCCAGTTGTAACACCAGTTCCTGCTGCAAAACCTGTCGCAACACCAGTTCCTGCTGCAAAACCTGTGGCAACACCAGTTCCTGCAACCAAACCTGTCGCAACACCAGTTCCTGCTGCAAAACCTGTGTCAACACCAGTTCCTGCAACCAAACCTGTCGCAACGCCAGTTGCTGCTGCAAAACCTGTGGCAACGCCAGTTGCTGCTGCAAAACCTGTTGCTACACCAGTTCCTGCAACCAAACCAGTCGTAGCACCCGTTGCTGCATCCAAACCATCAGCGGTTACCTCACCTGTTTCTCCGGTTAAGGTTGAAGAAAATGCTGACAAAAAACCACGTGTTGCACGAAAACCAAAAATTGAAGCGAAGGAAGAATAAAACATGGCCGATTTGATTGCTCTGATTAAAGAATTAAGAGAACGTACTGGCGCTGGTATGATGGATTGCAAGAAAGCATTACTTGAATCCAATATGGATATTACCAAAGCCCAAGCTTGGCTCCACGAAAAAGGCGTTTTAAAAGCTGCCAAAAAAGCTGATCGGATTGCTGCAGAAGGCCTATCCCTTGTTTTCATCAAGGCAGATTTAGGAATCCTTATTGAAGTAAACTGTGAAACAGACTTTGTCTCCCGAGGTGATGCTTTCCGTAAATTAGTTCAGGATGCGGCGATGATGATTTTACAAAAGCAACCTAAAACCCTTGACGATGCAACGACTTTAACCAAAAACTTATTCACTGAAAGTTTAGTTAAAATTGGTGAAAAACTAACCTTAAGAAGATTTACGTTACTTCGCAAAACTGCGACTCAACGTTTTGGTCAATATATTCATATGAATGGTGTTGTCTCCAGTTTAGTCCTTGTTGAAGGTGGCGACCAAGGTTTTGCTGATCAATTGGCCATGCATGTGACTGACCGTAACCCAACCTATCCAAGCTTAGCCTCAGTTCCAGCAACTTTGATTAAAGATGAAACAACCAAACAAAAAACTGCAGTAAAAGAAGATCCAAAATACGCGAATAAACCTGAAGCAATTCTGACCAAAATTATTGAAGGTAAAGTCAACACCATGTTTAAAGAATCCTCTTTAGATATGCAACCATTTATGTTTTCCGAATCTGAAGAACCCACCAAAGTTTATTTAGAAAAGCATAAAACAAAAGTCATTCAATTCGCCCGATATAAAGTTGGCGAAGGCATTGAAAAGAAGGTTGCAGATTTCGCGAGTGAAGTCATGTCTCAAGTCAAAAACACTCATTAAGGGTGTTTTTTTCTCATTAAAGGGAGGGAATATGAAACGAATCGTGATCAAACTTTCCGGGGAAGCCTTAGCGGATACCCAAGAAAAAACAATTTTAGAAGCGCTTCATTTATCATCCGTTGCGAAAGCAATCAAGACCATTCATGGTCAAGGCCTTGAAGTGGCGGTGGTGATTGGTGCCGGTAATATTTGGCGAGGAAAACTTGCAAAATCAATTGGCATTGAATCTTCAACCGCGGATTACATGGGTATGCTTGGCACGATCATCAATTCATTAGCATTACAAAGTGCCCTTGAAAATGAAGGCGTTCAATGCCGCGTCTTGTCATCCATCCATGTCGAACAAGTTGCTGAAAACTATATTCGTCGTCGTGCGATTCGCCATCTGGAAAAAGGACGTGTGGTGATTTTTGCAGGGGGAACGGGTAGTCCTTATTTCTCAACCGATACCACGGCATCCTTACGCGCGATGGAAATTCATGCAGACACCATCTTTATGGCAAAAAACGGTGTTGCTGGTGTCTTTGATAGCGATCCAAAAACCAACAAAAATGCAAAGTTAATTAAAAACCTAACCTTTGATGAAATGCTCAATAAAAAATTTGCGGTCATGGATTTAACTGCGGTGTCTTTGATCAAAGATTCCCCAATTGTCATTCGGGTTTTTGACATGAAAGACACCAAGAATTTGGTGCAAGTCATCAAAGATGAATCGATTGGAACTACCATTCGTAAAGGAGTTTTATAAATGGAAGCGATTGCAATCGAAGCGAAAGTGGCAATGGAAAAAACAATTGCCTCCCTACAAATTCAATTTAATACCTTGCGAACTGGTCGGGCTAACGCCTCGATACTTGATCGCGTGGTCGTTGATTATTACGGAGAACCTACACCCATTAACCAACTCGCAAGCATCGCAGTTCCTGAACCCCGTCAATTGTTAATCAAACCTTATGATAAGGGTGATATCAAGGCCATCCTAGAAGCGATCAACAAAGCGGAACTCGGGATTAATCCGGTTGCAGAAGCGGATTGTGTCAGATTATCGCTGCCTGCATTGACCCAAGATCGCCGAAAAGAATTAGCAAAACAAGCAAAAAAAATGGCGGATGAAGCAAAAATTGCCATTCGCAATATTCGTAAAGATTTTTTAGCAATGGTAACCGATGATGAGTATACGGAAGACTTAAAAAAGCGAATCGAAACCGATATGACCAAAGTGCACGATACGGTCATTGCCCAAATCGATGCTCAATTTATTGGAAAAGAAAAAGAAATCTTAACTTTATAGAAACGATACAAGGGCTTCCGGGGGGAAGTTGTATAATTGAATTATGGCAAAAAAAAGTTTATTAGCGATGACATCTACCATTCAACATCTTGCCATCATCATGGACGGTAACGGTCGTTGGGCTAAAGCAAAAGACAAACCCCGTTTTCGTGGTCATCAAGAAGGCGCAAAACGCGTCTATGAAATTGCCAATGCTGTCAAGGCATTGAATATTCCTTATCTTTCCTTGTTTGCTTTTTCAACAGAAAATTGGCAAAGACCTGCTACCGAAGTCAATGGCTTATTTCGCTTACTCAATGAATTTTTAAAAAAATATATTAAAACCCTTCATCAGGATCAAGTAAGACTTTTGATCTCGGGGCGTATGGAAGGTTTACCCTTACCCACGGTTACCTTACTTCAAGAAACCATGGAAGCAACCAAAAACTATACACGCTATACCTTAAATATTTGTGTCAATTATGGTGGCCAAGACGAAATCGTCCGAGCGAGTAAAAAAGCAATGAAAGCCATCCAAAGTGGGGCCATCAAAGAAGAAGACCTTACTCCCAAAACCTTCACACAATTTCTAGATTCCGCAATTTTACCACCGATTGATTTTCTCGTTCGCACAAGCGGTGAACAACGATTATCGAATTTCATGTTATATCAAATGGCGTATGCAGAAATCATCTTCGTTCAAAAAACTTGGCCAGATTTCAAGGAATCTGATTTAATGAATGTGATCAAGCAATATCACGAAAGGCAAAGAAGGTTTGGCAAAGTATGAACCCGATACAACCAGAATTTCAAAAACGTTTTTCTAACCGTGTGCTTGTTGCCCTTGTGCTTGCAGCATTGGCATTTCCTTCCATCTTCCTTGGGGATTGGTTCATTATTTTATTCGCTTTAGTTGGCTTATTATTTGCCACCCATGAAATGTTAAGCGTTAAACCCGGACAAGTATATCCGCTTGCAATTCGCATCTTTGTTTATCTGATGATGGTCGCCATGATTTTTTATATCTTCATTTATAACAATGTGGCTGCACCATTAATCCGCTTTGATTTTTCATTGTGGTCCTTTGCGACGGGTTTAAATAAATTAGAATTGCCAACCTCTATCTTAACAATCCTTGTTGCTACGTTATTTTTCTCTTCGATCACGGATGTTCGCTTTAAGGTTCAGGATGCCACCTACTTAATCACGATGTCTGTGCTGTTATCACTTAGTTTTCAAGCATTTTTATTTCTAAGATTTTTCCCAGAGTTTATTTTTGATGAACCACGAGATTTTGGGGCCAATTCACTCCTATTACTATATGCAGCGGTTGGGACTTTCTTTACGGATATTGGAGCGTATTTAGTTGGGACATTTTTTGGCAGAAGTAAAATGAATATTCGGGTCTCAAAAAATAAAACTTGGGAAGGTTTCTTTGGTGGGGTATTCATCTCATTCTTAGGTTCATTCCTGTTTGCCATGATTGCCGATGGCTTAGGTTCACCATTATTACCATTTTTAACGATGCAAGAATGGTATTGGATTTTACTGTTATCCGTGATCATGCCATTGATTGCAACCTTAGGCGACTTTACCTTCTCCATTATCAAACGGGAATTTGGCATTAAAAACTTCTCAAATGTATTAGGTGAACATGGTGGCATTCTCGATCGGGTTGACTCTTTTTCAATGGTCGTCCTTGTGGTTGCCTTATTGATTACCTTGATTTATGACTTTTTCTACTTCATCCCGATTTAATCAACCCATCCTTGTGCTGAATTTGTTAAAATAAATAGAGTCTTTTTATCATCCTGGAGGTGACCCATGCAAACCTTACTTTCCACCGTTTTATTTCTGCTTTCCTTGGGTGTCCTCATTCTCATTCATGAATTAGGTCATTTTGTGATGGCAAAAGCATTCAATGTTTATGTTCGAGAATTTTCAATTGGATTTGGCCCGGTGATTTTCTCCTGGAAAAAAGGTGAAACCACCTATGCCCTCAAAGCCTTTCCGTTGGGTGGATACGTCGCCATGTTTGGTGAAGAAGTCAACGCAGCTGATCTTAAAGTGCCCATGAATCGTAGTTTACTTGGCATTTCTAAACCGAAACGTGCTTTGGTCATGTCAGCTGGTATCATTTTAAATTTAGCGTTAGCATTCTTATTATTTTTTGCATCCAACTGGGGATTTACCCAACGGACGCTCACGAATCAAATGGTCATCACCGATACGTCAATTTCTGATGTGGCTGGCATTGATTCGGGTGATGTTTTGGTCTTTACTCCTTTACGCGAGGGAACCATATCGGTCACCACGGATGAAGGTGTTGACACGTATCAACTGTTCATCAATGATTTTCAAACTTATGACGACACCTTATCAGACCTTTTACGGGTTGGAAACATCGTCGATGGAAACTTTGTTCCTTATCCAATCGACTCAATTTCCGATTTTGTTGAATTTGCATTACCAGTGAGAACCTATACAACCTCGACGGATTATACAGAACGTCTGGTGACGATTCGCCTAGAGGCCGAAGCAACCACGGATGGATTTCGTTTAGAACCTTTAGGGATTTCCTTTTATGTGGTCTTAACCGATTACACGTTCGTTGAAGCGGTTGAAGCATCAGGCCGGGATTGGTGGAATGGGGTGACCCTCATTGTCGATACGGTCATCAACTTATTCCGTGGACAAAACCTTGATCAAGTTGGGGGCATCGTTGCGATTTTTTCAACGACATCCTCGATTTTAACGAACCTAGGAATTGGGTCTTATATCTTTATCTGGGCCTTAATATCGGTTAATCTTGCCGTCTTTAATTTACTTCCATTTCCGGGTTTAGATGGTTGGCATTTGTTGGTGATTACGGTTGAAGGCATCATGAAAAAAGAAATTCCTGCCCGTTTTAAAAATGCAGTTTCGATGGTTGGTTTTTTCATCCTCATGAGTTTAATGGTGTTCTTATTAATTCGTGATATTTTGGCATTAATCTTGGTGGTATAACGTGCAAGAAAAAATGGTTCGCTTCTTACAAACCCTCGGCATCGATGATGCTGATGCGTTTGATTTACAATTTGAAGCGGTAACCAAACACCCTTTTAATCCTCAACAATGGGATATGGTCATCACCAAAGATCATCCTTGGACATTTTCTCAACTTGAACCATTTTTAAAAGGAATCGCGTTACTGAATTATCCAACCTCCTTCACGTTTACGTATCGCGAAGCACCTACTTTAGAAAACATACTGAACCTATTCTTAGAGTGGCACCTCCATCATTACCGAGAACCTTTTGGCCGCTTGCCAATGGTGAATGGGCAAACGATACGGTTAACCTATCCAGATCAAGAAGCCTTTGAGCAAGATAAACCTAAATGGACGGCCTTTAATGACATCCTTTTATTTATTCAATATCCATTGGTCTTCAAACACATCATCACAAAAGCAAAACCAAAAATCGATCAAGAAAAAGTAGACCACCTGCAAGAACAAGTCAAAGCAGTGATTGAATCGCGCCAAGACCAAGAGGATCAAGATATCTTTGTTCGGGAACATTTGCAACGGATTAAAGAAGCAGAAGCTCAACTTGCTTTATCTTACGAACAAGGTGTTAAACAACAAGTCAATGTCGAAGCAAAAAAGAAATTAAGGCAAAAAGGTGACTACGTTCCAACCGCTTTAAAAGATATCAAACTTAATAGTGGCCATGTTGAAATCGTTGGCACGATTTATAACATGTTTCGCAGAGAATTTAATGGTAATCTCGTCATTCGGTTTGTCTTAGCAGAAGGTGATCACGCCATTCTTGCATCGATCAGTGATCGTGATGCCGATATCGATGAGCAACTCGCACAATCCCTAAATGATGGTGACCGCGTGCGTTTACGTGGTGGTATTGCCCTTGATCAAATCAATCAAGAACCACGTTTGTTTGCAAAAGAATGCGTCAAACTTCCGCCATTACCTTTACGAGAAGATCTGCATACGCGAAAGCGGGTTGAACTTCACCTTCACACAAAAATGTCGACCATGGATGGCGTTGGCGATATCGATGCCTATTGTGCGTTAGCAAAACACATGGGACATACCGCACTTGCCATTACCGATCATGGCGTCGTTCAAGGTTTTCCAGAAGCTCAAGCAGCGGCAAAAAAACATGGCATCAAAATGATCTATGGCGGTGAACTATACATGATTGATGAAACGATTGCCCACATTATGAATCCTGCAAATGTGTCGTTAAAGGACACGGATTATGTTGTCTTTGATTTAGAAACCACCGGGTTATCTTCGCGTTACGATCGCATCATTGAAATTGGTGCAATCCGAATCAAGAAAGGTGAAGTGGTCGATCGGTTATCGTTATTAATTCATCCAAAGGATGTCGACATTAGTGCCACTGCAAGTGAAGTCAGTGGGATTACGATGGCAATGTTAAAAGGTCAACCAACGTTCGAGGACGTCAAAACCAAGATTCAATCTTTCTTTGCTAACGCAATCGTGGTTTCCCATAATGCACCATTTGATATGGGTTTTATGGTGGCAGCCTTTACCCGCTTAGGTGTGACGTTTCAACCACCGGTGATTGATACCTTAACGTTATCCCGTTATTTATATCCAGAAGCAAATAGTCATCGATTAGGAGCATTGGCAAAACGATTAGATGTTCCGTTTGAAGAAGATAAAGCCCACCGCGCGATTTATGATGCAGAAGTATTGGTGTCGATTTGGGATGCATTAAGACAAAAAATCTCAACCGAACACCAAATCTTGAAGCATCAAGATTTAAACCAACTCAATCAAGTTAATACGCTTTCCAAGAACTTAAGAAATTATCATGTGACCGTCCTGGCAAGAAATCCAAAAGGTCTCAAAGCGTTATATGAACTCATCTCCTTAAGTCACTTAGATTTTTTCGCCGATGTCCCAAGAACTCCTCGACATTTGATTCTCTCTCATCGTGAACATCTCTTGTTAGGTTCCGCTTGCATGAATGGGGAAGTTTTTGAAGTGGCAAAAACCGGCTCGCGAGAAGCGTTAGAAAAAGTGATGGGGATGTATGACTTTATCGAAATTCAGCCACTTGAACAGTACGACTATCTTGTTCATACCGGTACCTTACCGTCCCTATCCATGGTGAAAACGTTACTCAACGAAATCATCACGGTTGCGAAGTCATTAAATAAAAAAATCGTTGCCACGGGAGATTGCCACTACGTGAATCCGGATGACCATTTAATTCGCGATGTGTATATTTTTGCAAAGGGTTTAAAAGGTGTGAACCATCCGATGAATCCATATTTTCGAAAAGACTTACCTAAATTTGAAAATCCTCGTCAACATTTTCGCTCCACGGATGAGATGTTAAAAGCATTTGATTGGTTGCCTAAAGAAGATGCAGAACGCATGGTCATTGATGAACCACTTGCCATCGCATCCATGATCCAACCCATGGAACCGATTCAAGCTGTCTTAAGAACACCAAAAATTGACGGTGCCGATCAAATGCTAAAAGATATTTGTTATGCCCAAGCCCATCGTCAATATGGAAAAACCTTACCAGCATTCATTCAAGAACGCTTGGATACAGAACTGAATGGGATTATCAAATCCGGTTATTCCGTTATTTATTACATCACCAGTAAAATCATCGCCGAAGCGAATCAAAAAGGTTTTATTGTTGGTTCCCGAGGATCAGTGGGTAGTTCGTTTGCGGCAACGATGGCAGGGATCACCGAAGTTAATCCATTACCTCCACATTACTATTGCCCACAATGCCAACACGTTGAATTCACAAACAATCCAACCATTAAATCTGGATTTGATTTACCCATATCCTTATGTCCACAATGTGGTCATTTGCTCAAGGGAGATGGACAGAATATTCCATTTGCAACTTTCTTAGGTTTTAACGCAAACAAAGTTCCAGATATTGATTTAAACTTTCCGCGCGATTACCAATCGCTTGCCCATGAAGCTACCAAACAACTCTTAGGCGATCACCAAGTTTATCGGGCTGGTACCATTGAAACCGTCGCAGAAAAAACAGCATATGGATACGTCAAAGGTTACTTCGAAGCCATTGGTGAAGATTTGACAACCTTAAAACAAGCAGAACTGACGTATCTTGCAAAAAAAGCAGAAGGGGTTCGTCGAACCTCCGGGCAACATCCTGGCGGGATTGTCGTGGTTCCTAAAGAGTTTAGCGTCTATGACTTTACCCCAATTCAACGTCCTGCTGACAACCAAGAAACCAGCATCATCACAACCCATTTTGCATTTGATTCACTGCATGATTCGCTTTTAAAATTTGACATGTTAGGCCACGTGGATCCGATGGCATTAAAAATGAATGCGGATTTAACTGGCATCAAGATTGATGACATTCCTTTAAATGATCCGGACGCCTTAAGATGCTTTGCTTCCGATGATGTGTTAAAGCGAAAAGAAAACTATTTAGAAATGGTCAATGGAGCGATGGGTTTACCTGAGTTTGGAACGAATTTAGGGATGGATATTTTAAACGTCATCAATCCAAAAACCTTTAATGACTTGGTCATTATTTCAGGATTGGCGCACGGCACAGATGTCTTTAATGGTAATGCGCGAAACCTCATCACCGATAAAGTCGCCACCGTGGATGAAGTCATCGGCTGCCGAGATGACATCATGATGTATTTAATTTCCAAGGGTATTGATGCCTTGATTGCGTTTAAAATTATGGAAGATGTCCGTAAGGGAAAGAAACTAACCAAAGAATATACTGAATTGATGCGGTCAGTTAATGTTCCAGAGTTCTATATCGAATCTTGCAACAAAATTAAATATCTATTCCCGAAAGCCCACGCGGTCGCCTATGTGACGATGGCAGTCCGGGTTGCTTATTTTAAAGTCCATCATCCACTCGCTTACTATGCAACTTATTTTAGTTTACGATCAAAACAATATGACTATGATTTGATGCGCGCATCAAGTAAAGAAATCTACCAACAATTACAACGATTCAAACGGCAAAAGAATGAATTAAAGAAGAAGTTATCTCCAAAAGAAGCAGATTTAGAAGTCACCTTGATGAATGTTTTAGAAATGAAAGAACGCGGATATGAGATTTTACCTCTAGACATCGATAAATCACAAGCAGAAACTTTTTTGATTGATGAAGACCGTCGCGGTTTAATTCCTCCGTTTACAATTGTGGATGGAGTAGGTTCAAACGCTGCACAGTCAATCATGCTTGCAAGAAAAGAACGAAAGTTTGTCAGTGCAAAAGATCTTGGCAATCGTACAAAATTATCGACCACCAACATCGAAAAATTAAAAAATCTAGGGGCGCTTAAGTCGATGGAAGAAGAAGAATCGGTTTCTTTGTTTTCATTTGCCGATTAAATAGGTAAAATAGATTGACTCGGGATGTGGCGTAGCTTGGTAGCGCGCTTGGTTCGGGACCAAGAGGTCGTGGGTTCGAATCCCATCATCCCGACCATGATACATAAGGTGACAAGTTCACCTTTTTTTTATGGCGTCGATAAAAAATCGTTATAATGGATTCGGTAAAGTATATGGAAATCATCGTTCCTCTAACATTAATCTTGATGACAATGAGTTTGCTCTGGTTTCCCCAATGGCATGTATTTGGGAAACGGTGGCAATCCTATTGGATCGTTGCCCTTCTTGGAGCATTACTTACTTGGATTGCTTCCGGCATGAATGTAACATTTTTATTTGAAGCTTGGTCTGGAGATGGCGCGATGAATCCGTTAAGGATTTTAAGTTTGTTTTTTGCCTTTACGGTTCTTGCCATTTTTCTTGATGAAGTTGGTTTCATTAAATATTTAGCTTACCTAGCGCTTTCTAAAGCTGGAACTTCTCAATCAAAGCTTTTCTTGGTTTGGTTTTTGATCGTCGCGGTTGCCACGACCTTAACGGCAAACGATATTGTGGTTTTAACCTTGACGCCATTCATCATTTATTTATCAAGACACGCAAAGATTTCCCCTATTCCGTATTTGGTTTCCCAATTTGTCTCGGCGAATACGTGGAGCATGTTATTGATGATCGGAAATCCGACGAACATTTATTTAGCAAGTATGTTCAATATTGATTTTTTATCCTACATCCAAATCATGTTGATTCCGACAATGGTCACAGGCATCGTGAGTTATGGGCTTTTGTATTTCATCTTTCGAGGGTTTCTACGTCAACCGATTTCAAAACCAACGATGATGATTCATCCACCCAAGCCAAGTTATCGCTTAGGGGTAATCATGTTGTTGGTTGCAATTGGTTTCATGACCATTGCCCAATGGATTGGCATTGGCATGGATGTCTTAACGGTTGCAAGTGCCCTTGGTTTAATCATTTTGGTGCAAATTCGGTATCCAAAAACCGACCACATTCGTTCCACAATTAAGCGTTTACCCTACGTCATGATTCCGTTTTTCTTGAGTATGGCAGTCCTTGTTCAAGGGATGAACCAACTTGGTTGGTCAGAGACTTTTGCAACGTTCCTGAAAGCATATCCCCCCGTGTATAGTTTTGGGATTGGAAGTTTTTTGACGAGTAATGTGATCAACAATATTCCCATGAGTTTATGGTTTGCAAATCTCATCACAACGATTGAACCTGGACATGCACAAATCCAAGCAATTTATGCGTCAATTATTGGTTCAAATCTTGGCGCATTATTAACCCCAATTGGTGCACTAGCGGGTTTGATGTGGATGAGTATTCTGAAGGAAAAACAAGTCAATTTTACGTTTCTGACATTTCTTAAATACGGCCTAATGATTTCTCCGATTTTAATGGTGATTGCTTTATGGATGTTGGATGTAATTTCTTGATAAAATTGCTAAAATAGAGTCAATGCGGTTGTAACTCAGTGGATAGAGTATCTCACTCCTAAGGAGAAAGTCGGACGTTCGAATCGTCTCAACCGCGCCAATTCAAAAACATCATGGACTCTTTTAAACCCATCATGGTCTATTTAAAATGGTAAGTTTGTTTAGAATAATTGAATTATGCGTGATTCTTTGTTAAAGTGTAAAAGCAATTTGGGGCTGTAGCTCAGCTGGGAGAGCGCCTCCATGGCATGGAGGAGGTCGCGAGTTCGATCCTCGTCAGCTCCACCAAAATGCATGTAAAAACCCTTCTTTTAGAAGGGTTTTTTTATTTAGCGATAATCGAGGTTTTCTAGCATCAGTAACTGTTTGACATCTGATGGATCCAGTTTAAAGTCCAATTGACCATTTTCAATAATCCTGGTTGGATGGGTAGATTTCGGTAAGGTAATCGCGCCTAGTTCAATCGTGAAACGAATTGCAATTTGGGCTGGGGTTTTACCATATTTCTTTGCCAACACATTCAGTTGCTCTAATTTAAAGATTCTCCCAGTTGCAAGCGGAGAATATGCTTCAATCGCAATGGCTTTACTTTGGCAAAAGGCCCGTAATTCTTTTTGAGGGCGACCAATCCAAAGTGGGATTTGGTTGACATGGGGAAGCACATCAATGCCCTTAAACAGTTTTTCTAAATGATGGATTTCAAAATTAGAAACCCCGATCGAACGAATTTTCTTTTCTCGGTACAAGACTTCCATCGCTTTCCATGCTGCAATATTACCTTGGCTATAATCTGGATTACTTTGCCATTCACTCCAAGGCCAAGGAGCATGAATTAAATACAAATCGATATAGTCAACACCAAGCCGTTTTCGGGATTGTTCAAATTCGATGAACGTTTGTTCGTAGTTTTTTAAATGCGAATGTAGTTTCGTTGTAATGAAAATATCTTTTCTTGGAATCCCTGAATCTTTAATGGCCCGACCAACCGAACCTTCGTTACCATAGGCCGCCGCCGTATCAATATGGCGATAACCTGCGGTTAAGGCTGCAAGGGTGGATGCATACGCTTCTTCGCCTTCCTTAATCTGCCACGTACCAAATCCAAGTAAAGGAATCACAATGCCATTGCTTAACTTGATTGAATTCTTTAGTATCATGCATTTACTCCTTAGCTTAATTATAGTCCAAAAGAAAAAGCATCCATACGAAAATAAGTTTGAAATTCGTTATAATTATCCTGTAAAGGAAATCAATATTTATGAAAACCATTATTTTAGCAGGTGGATGTTTTTGGGGAGTTGAGGCTTACTATAAAAAACTCAAAGGGGTTTTAAATACACAAGTGGGTTATGCGAATGGGAATTATCCGAATCCAACCTATGAAGAAATTTGTGATGAAAAAGCGACGCATGCTGAAGCCGTTTATGTTCAATATGATGAAAAAATCATCACTTTAGATAAGTTATTGGAACATCTATTTCGCATGATTGATCCCACCAGCGTGAACAAGCAAGGCCATGATGAAGGCATACAATATCGAACTGGCGTTTATTTTGAAGACAAAAAAGATGAACTCATCGCCAAGCAATATATTAAAAAAAGACAAGTTGAATATAAAAAGCCAATCGCCTTAGAAATTCAACCACTTAGAGGTTTTTATGATGCAGAAACCTATCATCAAGACTACTTAGATAAAAACCCAAAAGGCTATTGCCATGTTGATTTTCGTGTCTTAAGAAAAGAAGAAATGAAATAAATGAATAAACTGAGCGAATACCAATCAGTAATTTTGGCTGCAAAAGGCTTGATGGAAGGAAAACAACAGCCGGTTTCTTTATATGCAAACCTATCAGCTTTATTAAAACAAACGTTAAGTGATGTCTCTTGGGTTGGCTTTTACTTATTTGACGGTTCAGCTTTATATTTAGGACCGTTCCAAGGTAAAGTAGCATGCGTTGATATCACCCTTGATCGCGGTGTCTGTGGTAAATCCGCTCGTGATCGCCAAACCGTGGTGGTCCCAGATGTTCATAAATTCCCTGGTCATATTGCATGTGATGAAGGCAGCAATAGTGAAATTGTCGTCCCCATTATTAAGAATAAAGAACTCATTGGTGTACTTGATATCGATAGTTATCAATTTTCTCGATTTGATGACACTGATAAAAAACAACTCGAACTA
>CAMBSI010000005.1 GCA_945870555.1 Staphylococcus epidermidis
GATTCTGGTAAGACGGTTGGGGCATAACGCTTCACAACTCTGCCTTCTTTGTTAATAAGGAATTTTGTAAAGTTCCACTTGATACTCGAACCAAATAAACTAAAGGTACTTTTTTTAAGCCATTGATAGAGTGGGTGCGTATTTCTTCCATTGACTTCAATTTTTGCAAATGGTTTGAAAGAGTTTTTTAATTTTGTTTCGCAAATATATGCGGTTTCTGCATCGCTTTCAGGAGATTGATCTGCAAATTGATTGCAAGGGAAGTCCAAGACTTCGAATCCTTTGGGGTGATAACTTTGTTGAAGTTTTTCCAATCCTTTATATTGGGGAGCTAATCCACAATGAATCGCTGTGTTCACAACCAAAACAACTTTGCCTTGATATTGTTTAAGGGAGACAGGTTTTCCTTGATAGTCTTTGGCAGTAAATTGATATAAATCCATGTGATGTCCTCTTTTGATATTATAAAGCTTTTAAATGGCGATAACGGGGGAAAACATCACGAATGATTTTTTGATGGGCTTCTGGGATTGGGATGGTTGATAATGCATCTTCTTTCACCCAAACGCCTTCTAATTGAATCGATGATGGAACGGTGATTTGATAAACATCCATTAACCAGATTTGGTGAGTAAAGATGTGTTTATACATCGCCTTCTTCATCAGTTTTTGTGGTTTCAAACCTTGTGCTTCAAGCCATGCCTCAACTTCATCCATCGACTGTTCCCATTGCGGTAATAAATAAAAGTCTTTTAATAAATTTGCCGTGTTTTTCTTCAAAAGAATCTCATCACCTTTGCGAAATACAATCGTTATGCATTCTTTGGATTTGGCTGTGCTTTTTTTAGATAGAACCGGGAGTTGAGCGGTTTGTTGCTTTTGATTGGCGTAACAGGTTTTGTTTAATGGACAAGCGTCGCAATTTGGATTCACTGGTCGACATACCAATGCCCCAAGTTCCATGACCGATTGAATATAAAGTCTTGGGTTTGCATGTTCAACGTTTTTTTGGTGGAGTAAATCAATCTTCTTTTTTGATTTAGGCAAACGCATGTCATCGTTGATACCGTAGTAGCGACTTAAAACACGTAAAACATTTCCATCTGTGGCGGCATAAGGTTGGTTATACGCAATCGCCATAATCGCCCCAGCGGTGTATGATCCAACCCCAGGGATCGCCATCACTTCATCATAGGTGGTTGGAAATAATCCTTTGTGTTGGTTCATCAGATAAACTGCACCTTCATGTAACATGCGAAAACGTCGATAATAACCTAGACCTTGAACTTCTGTTAAGACGTCTTGTTGGGTTGCTTTTGCGAGATGTTGGATGGATGGAAATTTTTTCATAAACGAAGCATAGTATCTTAAAACCGTTTCCATTTGGGTTTGTTGAAGCATGACTTCACTTACCCAAATCCCATAGGGCGTGGGGTGATGCCGAAAAGGTAAATCCCGTTGATGTTGAACAAACCATGTCTCTAATTGTTTAGTAATCATCTCACTCATTATAAAGGGTTTTCTCAAGGATGAATGTTTCCACTGAATGCGGATTATGACTATAATGTTATCAACGAGGTACGGTATGAAAAAAGTAGTGGTCATTGGTGGTGGACTCGGTGGATTGTCAGCAGCCATCTCGTTGGCAGCACTTCCTGGATATGAAATCACCATCTTAGAGAAGAACGCCCATTTGGGTGGAAAATTAAACGTAAAAGATACCAAAGGATTTTCTTTTGATCTTGGACCATCCATCTTAACCATGCCCCATATTTTCGAAGCGTTATTTGCAAAACACAATCGCAAGATGTCTGATTACATCAAGATCGAACCAGTTCGGCCTCACTGGCGAAATTTCTTTGAAGACGGCAACATCATTGATTTAACACATCGCATTGATGACATGTTAATCAACAAACAACTGACTGCCTCTGATTTAGAAGACTTAAAGAAATACTACGCTTATACGGAAAAAATATTTAGCGTCTCTGCCATGGTGGCCTTCGACAACCAATTAGAAAACACATGGGAAGCGATGCGCTTTAAACCTTCCGTCAGTATTTTCCAAAACATGGATTATTTTTCATCGATGGATCAAGGTGTCCGACGTTATGTCAAAAACCCTTATCTCATTGATATTCTCAATTACTTTATTAAATACGTAGGTTCTTCACCATATGATGCACCCGCGCTCATGAATTTACTTCCTTATATTCAATGGAAGTATGACTTATGGTATGTCAAAGGTGGGATGTTTAATATTTCAAAAGGGATGGTGAAGTTGATTGAGGAACTTCCCCAAATTAAAGTAAAAACGAATACAGAAGTCGTGGGTGTTGAAAAATCCAACCGTCATATTTCAACCATTCATTTAAAAAAGGGCAAACCAATCACCACCGATTTGATTGTTTCCAATATGGAAGCCATTCCATTTTATGAAAAAATTACCAAAGAAAGTAAAGGCCTTATTCGTCGTTACCAAAGAAAATTTGAACCAGCATGTTCTGGTTTCGCCCTTCATTTAGGAACCGATAAGGTTTACCCACAACTCGCACACCACAACTTCTTTTATTCAAAGGATTCAAAAACCAATTTTAAAAATATCTTTCACCGTCGCAAACTCAATCCAGATCCAACCATCTATTTAGTCGCACCGATGCGAACTGATCCTAGTCAAGGACCAAAAGGTGGAGACATCATCAAGATTCTTCCCCATATTCCTTATCTTGATCCGAAGAAACCTTTTACTAAAAAAGACTATGCAACCTTCCGTGAAAATATCTTAACCAAACTAGAACGCATGGGTTTAACTGATCTTCGCAAACACATTGTGGTGGAAGAACTTTGGACCCCAGAAACCATTCAAGATATGTATTACTCCAATCGTGGTTCCATTTATGGCGTCGTCGCAAGCAGAAAGAAAAACATGGGATTTAAAGTTCCAAAACATTCGAAACTTTATGACAACGTTTACTTCGTTGGTGGCTCCGTCAACCCAGGTGGTGGGATGCCAATGGTCGTCTTAAGTGGTCAACAAGTCGTGGAACAAATTCTTAAATTTGAAAAGAAATAAACTAAAGCTTCTTTAATAATCGTTGAAAACGAAAACGATTATATCGTTGTAGCCATATCAAGGGTAAATTAAATCCAAAGGCATAGACCACCATAATCATCGCAATCCAAAAGTCATTAAAGATAAAAAACGTAACACAAGGAATGATTTGTAAGAGGTGGGAATATTCAGCCCGTCTTGTTTCTTCGATGAAGTCTTGAATATAGTCGCGTTGCGTCCCTTTTAGCGTCTTCTTTTTAAATCCTTCGTTGAAGATGGTTGCCCCATCTGGTATAAACTTTTTCCACAAGCGTATCTTGAGGATGGTTTCATAAAACTTTCCATCATGTTCATATCGTCTTGGACGATATAACCACGTATCGGTTTTAAACTTGATCGCCGGTGTGTGGAGGGTAAATTTTGATATGGTCAGATGATAAATGGGCCAAAGCACAATATTGAGGACAAACATAACCCATGGTTGAACTGGGATCAATGGAAACCAATTCATAACTCTAACTCTCTTCCTTTCCACGTCACGCGCTTGTGTTGCTTCGATCGAATGCTTGATCGAATAAATAACCAAACAAAAAAGATTAATTGAATCGGATACAACAAGATGGTGAGGATTGAAAAATTTCCTACTTTTCTTGCTAAGTAAAATGTGATCAAACCGACAACGACATAACCAATCACATATGCTTGTCCGGTCCACATGAATGGGGCAACACCACTCAAGGTGGCGATAAACATACCAGTAATCCAAATACTGACAAACGCCATCATCCATCCAGGGATAAGACCGGCACCCGAAGCAAAATTTTTTGTCCAACCTTCGATTAACGTTTTTAGACCTTCTGGATACATGCGAAAGACGATCGCACCTTTTCCGCCTAATGCTCTTATGGTTTTACCCGTTTGTTTTTGTAATGCTTGCCCAATGGCAATATCTTCAAGAATCGCATGCTTTCCAGCACCATGACCATCCACCGACCAATAATCTTTTGCATCAATCACTTGGCAAGGTCCAAAAAAAGAAGTCGCCTTGATTTTCTTACCAAACGGAGTAAATAAACCAGTGGTCATCATGACGATTAAATTAAAAAACAAGGAGAGTTGTTCATATCCTTTTTTCATGACGTGATACGGTTGGATGGATAATGGCGTGTCATCAAGAAAAAAAGTTCCCAATATATTTTCCAACCCGCGAGGTCTTAACACGGTATCCGCATCTAAAAAGATGAAAACATCGCCCGTGGCGCGTTTTGCTCCTTGGTAACAAGCCCACGGTTTACCAAACCAACCTTTTGGTAAAGGTTCTGCTTGAATAACGGTTGCACCAGCGTTGCTTGCAATCTTCGCCGTGCCATCGGTGGAATGGTCATCGACCACCAACCATTCATGGAGGAGGTGTTGTTGTGGTTTGATTGAGGCGAGTAAAGGTTGGATGCGTTTTGCTTCATTGCGAGCAGGAATGATCAACGATATTTTTTTCGTGGATAAAAATGAGCGTTTTTGTATGGGTGGTATGTGCCACAACAAAAATAAACCAACGGAAACAAACATCAATGCAAGTGAGGTGATGATCCAATGCATGAACTTATTTTACCAAGGAAGTTGGTGTTTCGTTTTCAAACACATCATAAGCAAATCGGTATTGAGGGAATTGTTTTAATAGATACGCCTCGATGATAGATTTGTCTTCCGTTCTTCTTAATTCAATCACCATTTCTCGATGATGTTTTTCTTGAATTGGGCGGATGTGATTGACATATTGGATGAGGTTTTTGTTCTTTAAACTGTTGATAATTGGTTGCGTGATGCGTTGCTTTTCTGTTTCGTTTACCACCATCGGATCAAGGTGAATCATCACGTCATAACCCCATTGCTTGCGTATACTTTCTTCAATCTCATCGACAATATCGTGAATAATGATAAATGGATGTTGTTCACTGACTTCGACATGAAAACTAAGCATTTGGTAATTGGGTCCGTAATCATGGAAGATAAAATTATGAGTACCTAAGATGACTGGATATGCTTTTAAGAAGGAGCGGATGTCGACCATTTCTTGATGGTCTAAACTTTCTCCAAGAACCCGGCGAACCGATTGGAGAAGGAGTTTTAAACCAGTCCACGCCATCACGAAGGCAATGAATAAACCAGCAATCGCATCAAGGGGGAGATCGATCCATGTGTTCAGCATAAAACTGATCAACACGATTAACGATATGAACACATCAAATAAATTATCGATTGCTAATGCTTTTGTTGATAACAGTTTGGTACCACGATAAAGATACCTTAAGTATAGATACAAGAAAAACTTGATGGCCATACCCAGAATAAGGATGGCGATTGCAAATGGATTCATCGTCACGGGAGAAGGTTGTAGCATGCGACGAATGGATTCAATTAAAAATTGACTACTTACAATTAACATCAGAATTGCAATCGATAATGAGGTCAGGTATTCCCCACGCCCGTGACCTTGCGGATGATTCGCGTCTGGTTTTCTTGAGGATAGGCGTTGCCCCATCCAAAAAATGAATCCACCAAGGGAGTCAGATAAATGATTAAAGGCGTCCGTTAGGAGTGCCACACTATTCATCCAGATGGCAATCGTCAATTTGCCAAAAAACAAGCCCGCATTAAGGCCAATCGATAAAAACGTGATATTTCGAATGCTTTGTTTGGTAAGTTTTGCTTTCATTAGGTCGATTATCTCATAGAGAAACTTATAAAATCAAAATGCCTTGTAAGGTTTATAATTAGAGGTGGAGGATACCCTTATGACCTTTGGAGGTTTCCATGTCGGTATTATTGACGTTGTGATTGTTTTGTTGACACTTGTCTTTGCCATTTCTGGTTTCAAAAACGGATTGTTTAAAGAAATTACAGGGATTGCCGTTTTTTTTGCTGCGATTGCGTTAAGTGTTTTACTTGCCGGTTTGGTTGAAGATATCTTGATTAATAGTTCAACCGTCTATCAACTGTTATTTGATACCTTCAGTGGAAGTGTGTTTACTGGTAATGCAGCTTATGAAATTGTGCTGGATTCAACTCAACCGGATATCCTCACAACGATTGCAACCGGTTTAACTCAAATCGGTATTCCAGATTTTATTTCATCAACTTTAGCTCCCAACTTAGGTTTAGGATCATTTGATGGAACCCTTGGCAACGGTTTAGCAACTGCTGCTAGCTATTTCATTGTCCTGATTGCAAGTTACCTGGGAACCTTCCTTGTGGCTTGGTTATTACTTTTGATCCTCACTAGCCAAATCAAAAAGTTAATCAAAGACTTTAAATTCTTTAAATTTATCGATTCCGTATTAGGCATTGGTCTTGGATTGGTTCGTGGGGCGGTTGTGGTTGGCATCATCCTATTCATTGCCATTCTCGTCTCATCCGTCGTTCCTCAAGTTTCAGATTTCATCAACGCGGATCTTTCCACCGATACGGAAGTGTTTTCGATTGGAAAAACCATCTACGAATTTGCGACCTCACTCTTAAGTCCCTTCCTTTCACTCTAACTTTATCCATGAATTCGTTTGCATAGCGTTTATCGATATCTCGAAATCTTTTTAGTGTAAAATTGAAACGTAATAGAGGTAATGATAATGAAAAATGAACGTTATGAATTAAATAAAAATCTTGCACAAATGTTAAAGGGTGGCGTCATCATGGACGTTTGTAATGTCGAGCAAGCCAAGATTGCAGAAGCTGCTGGGGCGGTTGCGGTGATGGCGTTAGAACGCATTCCTGCGGATATTCGGGCCGCTGGTGGTGTAGCAAGAATGAGTGATCCAAAAATGATTGAAGCGATTCAAAAAGCAGTCACAATTCCTGTCATGGCAAAAGTTCGAATCGGTCATTTTGTTGAAGCTCAAATTCTTCAAGCATTAGAAATCGATTATATTGATGAATCTGAAGTCTTAACGATGGCAGACGACACGCTCCATATCAATAAGCATCCTTTTCAAGTTCCGTTTGTTTGCGGAGCAAAAGATTTAGGTGAAGCGTTGCGCAGAATTTCTGAAGGGGCTGCCATGATTCGCTCTAAGGGAGAAGCAGGCACAGGTGACGTCATTCAAGCGGTTCGCCACATGCGCGCGATCATTGGTGAAATGCGCCGTATCCAATCCTTAAACGAAGATGAACTCTATGTGTTACAAAAACAATGGGGTGTTTCTTTAGATTTAATTCAATACGTTCACAAACATGGCAAATTACCAGTGGTTTTATTTTCTGCAGGTGGGGTTGCGACGCCCGCCGATGCAGCGTTGATGATGCAACTTGGTGCTGAAGGTGTTTTTGTGGGATCCGGTATTTTCAAATCAGGCGATCCAAAAAAACGCGCAGAGGCAATTGTTAAAGCAGTCACGAATTTCCGAAATCCAAAAGTCTTACTTGAAGTCTCGCGGGATTTAGGTGAGGCCATGGTTGGATTAAACGAAGATCAAATCAAAGTCTTAATGGCTGAACGAGGCAAGTAGTTCCCTTGCGTATTGGCGTCCTCGCGTTACAAGGCGCATTCATTGAACACTGCCACACCTTGACCACGATGGGTGTTGATCATTTTGAAATTCGCCAAAAGCAAGATCTTGATCAACCGTTTGATGGCTTAATTTTACCGGGCGGAGAAAGTACAACCCAAGGAAGACTTTTAAAAGAGTTGGGTTTATTTGAACCTTTAAAAAAGAAAATCTCTCAAGGATTGCCAACCTTAGGAACATGTGCGGGTATGATTTTGCTCGCCACATCGATCACCGATGAATCCTATCATCATTTTGGAACCTTACCGATCGAAGTGACCAGAAATTATTTTGGTCGACAACTCGGGAGTTTTCATCGTGAAGTAGTCTTGGATGGCAAAAAAATTGATTTAACTTTTATCCGCGCGCCTATTGTCAAAGCAGTTAAACCAAATGTGAAGGTCTTACTTAAAGTCGATGATTTGATTGTAGCCGTTCAATTCGGTAACCAAATTGGATTATCGTTTCATCCAGAACTTACCAAGCAAACGTATTTTCACGAAAAATTGTTAAATCTGATTCAAAAGAAATAAAGATGAAAGCCCAAACCACTCGAGTCAACGTCAATTTGGAGCGGCAAAAGTACAATTGATTCAAAGTTTTGCACCCATTCTGGGGGGTATCATTGCTTGGTTCGTGTTTCAAGAAACGTTGATGATCACAACCCTTCTTGGATATGGATTGGTCATCATCGCGTTAATCCTGATGGGTTATGACGCGATGCGAAAACCACAACCATAAGATAGCGGTTTCAATCATTTCCGCCCCCTTTTTACCAAAAAATAGCATAAAATAAAGAAGATGAAAAACCTCAAAATCGCCCTTGGGCAAATGCGGGTCATTCCTGGCCAACCTACACAAAATTTTGCAACGCTCGCAAACATGGTAGCGGATGCAAAACGCCAACTGGTTGATTTGATCGTCTTCCCAGAATTGTGCATCACCGGTTATTTAATTGGGGATCAATTCTTAGACAATGAATGGGTTGATTTTGCAGTCTCGTTTAACGAAAAAATTAAAAACCTATCCAAAGATATCATCATTGTCTGGGGAAATGTTTTTACGCTTGGCGCGAATCCAGCCATCACCAACAACGATTCACGGTTAGCAAAATTAAATGCAGCGTTTATGGCCTATAACGGTCAGTATTTAAATAGAAGCAACGGGGTTTATCCTGGGGTTTATCCAAAACGATTATTCCCAAACTATCGGATGTTTGATGACCAACGATATTTTTTACCTGGTCGTGAATTTGAAGAAAAATTAAACTTAAAAGTCAAATCCTTTTTAGATCCTTTAACGGTTGTTTATCAAGGTGAAACCATTCGTTTTGGATTAGAAGTTTGTGAAGATATGTGGGATGCCGCGTATGGCTTTTCACCTTCACAAGAATACTTAAAGCAAGGCGTGGATTTACTGATTAACATTTCTGCTTCTCCATGGACGCTTGATAAAGAAAAGTCTCGCCAAGAACAAATTAAAAAACATGCAAAGGTTCCTTTTATTTTTGTGAATAAAGTTGGCGCTGATAACAATGGTAAGAATGTGGTCTTGTTTGAAGGTGGCTCGATGGTGTTTAATGCAAAAGGTGAGTTAGCGATACAAGCCAATGAATTAGCTGAACCAGAATTACTCGTCAAACATCTTCAAGATACTCATCGACTACCTGCACAACCGAAAAAACTTTATGCGATGTTGAAAAAAGGAATTGCGTACTTTGATGAACAACTCTTCCAAAAAAAGGTGCCATGGATTGTCGGATTATCTGGCGGCATTGATAGTGCAGTCTCCACCGCTTTACTTACCGAAGTGGTTGGTAAAGATCGTGTTTATGCTTATTCGTTACCAACACCTTTCAATAGTGACACCACCAAACAAAATGCACGTGATATCGCTCAATCACTCGGCATTCACTTTCAGGAAATTGGTATTCAACCCATTGTGGATGCATTTGTTCAGTTACAACCACAAACTGATCTCCTCACCAAAGAAAATATCCAAGCTCGTGTTCGTGGCAGTGTGTTGATGAATCTTGCCGCCGAGAAAAAAGGCGTCGTCTTAAATAACGGAAACAAAATTGAAATCGCGTTAGGATATACAACCCTTTATGGGGATACGATTGGTGCAATTGCCCCACTTGGTGATTTAACCAAGATGCAAATTAACGAATTGGCAACATGGATTAACGAGCACTGGAAAAAAACAATCATTCCTAAGAATTTAATTGCAACCATTAAAGATGGCGTGCCAACCTTCGCTTTAAAACCATCCGCAGAATTAAAGACCAACCAAGTCGATCCGATGAAGTGGGGATACCACGATTGGTTAATCCATGAGCTGTTAAGTTTTCCTTCACTTGCACCTGAACGTATCTTAACGATGTATCATCAAAAAAAATTACCCCCTGTTGTTGAAACATTGGTCCGCCATTACGGTTTGACAGATGGTAAACTCTTTGTTCAAGATCTTGAATGGGTTTTAAACCTTTGGAATCGTTCCTATTTTAAACGGGTTCAAATGCCACCCAACATCATCATTTCTAAAGGTGCGTTTGGATATGACTACCGCGAAGCACAAATGGCTTATGAAAAAACAGCACATTATCTCGAACTTGTCCGTTTGATTCGCCATGACTAATTTTCACCAAGCACCGGCAACATTCATCCAAAACATTTCCATCAATGTTCACGACCGTCAAAAGATGGTTCAATTTTATCAGTGGTTAGGGATGGTGGTTTTATTTGAAAACCCAACCTCCACAACCCTCGGGACTTCTCAACCATTACTCACACTCATCCATGATCGACCTTACACCATTGAGAAAAAACTCACTCAAGGTTTATACCATGTTGCATATTTAGTTCCAGATCGGCAAACCCTAGGTAGTGTACTCAATCATTTGCTGCAAGCGCGTTATCCGTTACAAGGTCTTTCTGATCATGGCGTTTCAGAAGCAATCTATTTAGCAGACCCAGAAGGAAATGGGATTGAAATTTATGCAGATCGTGATCCTAAACATTGGCCTAAAGAAGGCAATCAATTAATCATGATCACGGACATGATGGCATACAAAGATGTGCTCGCCTTGGCAAAACCATTCAAAACCTTTCCCAAAGACACGGTACTTGGTCATCTTCATCTTCATGTGGGTGATTTAAAAGAAGCAACGTTACATTATCAACAATTGTTAAACTTTGACATCATGCAGCATTACGGGGACAGTGCTACTTTTTTATCTTCAAGTGGTTATCATCACCATTTAGGAATTAACACCTGGCGAGGAAAAGATGTGCCAAAAAAAGATCCACTTACAACGGGAATCATTGGTTATCAAGTGTTTGGTAAAAACATCAAATCTTTTGTTGATATCGTTGGTTTAAACGTGACAATTAAGTTTTAAAAAATTAATCCAAAGACCATCACAAGCAAGACTATCAATGGAGCGGGTATTTTTCTCATGAATAAAAGGAAAGTTGTTAGTACCACATAACCATAAGTTAACCATGATGGTGTCAATAAACTTAGCTGCGTCAATGCGGTGAGGGTGATCAGCGCGGCAGCAGCAACCCGAATGCCAGACAACATTTGTTTCATCCATTGCTGTTTTCTTAATCCTTGCCAAATCGGATAAATAAAATAAACGAGTAATATTCCTGGTAAAAAAATCACCAGACCAGAGGTTATCCCAATTAGCCAAGAGAATGAATCTCCAGCAGAAGCTTGCGCACCAACAAAAGCCGCAAAACTAAATAATGGACCAGGTATGGCTTGATCGATTGCATAACCTGCTAAAAAGGTTTCTAAAGAAATAAACGTTTGTTGATTGACGAGATCCTGAATCATATACGGAATCACAATTTGACCGCCGCCGATCACGGAATATCCATAACGATAAAATGACGTCATCAATTGAAACCATGGTTGTTGAATCCAAGTTAATAAGACGACGTTTAACATCGCGATGCTAACTACAAAGATTAACCAAATCCAATGCACGCGAACGGAAACACTTGGGGCTTTGGATTTAACAGGATGCCAAATCCATTTAATCAAACCAGCGAGGATGAGAATCATAGGGACCGACCAACTGGCATAAGGTAGCAATAAGAAACCCACGACGATGGATAAGAAAAATACAATCCAATCATCTTGTTTTTGAAGTACTTTTTTTGATAGTGACCAACCAGCGTATGCAATAAATCCAATTGCAATCGAAGGAAGAATGTTGAGAAGGATTGAGAATTGGTTTTGGTTGATCACCACATCAAAGAAAACACCAACAAACGTCATGATTAAAATGGCTGGAAATGCCCAGACCATAAAAGTTAGGAATGCTAAGAGTGGTCCACCCACCATATAACCGATGGCAGTTATCGTTTGGGTGCTACTCGGTCCTGGAACAAGCGCAAAAACGCCAATCATTTCTGAAAGGGTTTCTTCATCAAGATATTTCTTTTTTTGGACAAGGATGTTTGAAAAGACACCATAATGTGCCTCTGGACCGCCAAAACTACTAAGTGAACAAATCAGGACGTCAAAAAGAAAGCCTAGATATTTCCTCATGATTGATCTTGAATCCACGTGGCGAGATTATTTAAAGCATGCACCGGAAGTGATGCTGTATGAAGAATCCTCCATGCACCTTTACTGGTCGTTGCTTCAGGAAAAATGGTTAATAAGTACGTAATCCCTTTTGGCCCAGGATAAATACCAAGATGGTGTTCATAAAAGGCAAGATGGACTAGATTCTTTTTACCTTTAAAGGTTGGCATTTGATAACTCATCACGAGTTTTGCATCCTTGAGATGAGAAGAAAAGATTTGAAAAACCTTTTTTAATCGCGTTTGAACTTGACTCGGTGCATGTTGAATGTACTGTTCAAAAATTTCTGGATATGCCATTTTATTTCCAAAATCATTATAAAGGTTTAAAATTAATCTCAATAGAGGAATGACATCATGGAAAAAAAACAAAACCCCGATATTGCAATCTTATTAGCAGCGTTTGATAAACATCACGAGAAAACCAAAGCCCTTGATTACGTCATGAACGTCGCCAACTTTGACGCGGCTACGATTGCACCAAAAAACGATGGGGCAGTCAATGAACGTTCGCAAGCGATGGGTTTTTGGGCACTTGAAGGTTTCAACCACCAAAACAACCCAGATTATGACAAACTTATTTCCAACCTTGCTTCACATGCAGAAGCATTGACTCCAGAAATGAAACGGACACTCGTATTGGTAAGAAAAAGAATTGATCAACTTAAAAAGATTGATCCAAAAGATTACCAAGACTTTGCAATCTTATTATCCCAAGCACAAACCGTATGGGAAAAAGCAAAAGAAAAAAATGATTTCTCAAGTTATGCCCCTTACTTAGAAAAGATCCTTGGTTATGTTAGAAAATTTGCAACTTTAACCAAAACAGTAGAAGGACCTTTATACAATCAACTCCTTGATGATTATGAAGAAGGCAACACGATTGAAAAATTAGATGCTTTTTTTGCAACCCTGAAAGCAAGAATTGTTCCGCTATTAAAAAAGATCCAACAATCCAAAGTCAAGATTCGCACGGACTTTATGTCACGTAAGTTTGCCAAACATGACCAATTGGCTTACGCAAAAAACTTATTAACCTTCATCGGTTACGACATGAATGCAGGTCTTCTTGCCGAATCGGTTCACCCATTTAGTAGCGAAATTAGCCCAAGTGATGTTCGCGTCACTACCCACGTCTATGAAGATAATTTCATTTCAAGTATTTACTCCACCGCCCACGAAGGTGGTCATGGTATCTACGAACAAAACATTGGCCCAAAATTAAAAGGTACCTTACTTGGGGGTGGTGCTGCGATGTCGATTCATGAATCTCAATCACGCTTTTATGAAAACGTACTCGGTCGATCTTATGGATTTACAAAACTAGTCTTTCCTCAATTAAAGAAACAATTTAAAGAACAATTTAAAGATGTTCTCATTGATGAATACTATCAAGCGATCAACGAAGTCAAAGCATCGTTAATTCGAACTGAATCCGATGAATTAACCTATAGTCTTCACGTCATGGTCCGTTATGAAATTGAAAAACGTCTCATCGATGGTTCCTTAAAAGTGAAGGATTTACCAAAAGCTTGGAATGAACTTTATGAAAATTACCTTGGTGTCAAACCAAGTAATGACCGTGAAGGATGCTTACAAGATGTCCATTGGTCCGGTGGTTCTTTTGGTTATTTCCCTTCTTATGCATTAGGCAACGCCATATCGATTCAATTACTCAAGACCATGGAGAAAACCTTGTCGTTGGAAAAAACGATCGCAAGTGAAAACTTAATCCCCATTCGTGATTGGTTTTCAAAGCATGTGTATGTTCACGGAAAAATGTATCCACCTTTTGTCTTGTTAAAGAAGGTCACCGGTGAAGATTTAAATCCATCGTATTATTGTGACTATTTAGAAGCAAAATTTAGCAAAATCTACAAGATTTAAGAATTTCCTTTGACTCGTGATTCATTTGATTGACTTATTTTTGGCGTTCTTTAAAATAGTCATCATATGAACTTTTCAAAAGTATCCTTCATCCTCCAATCGATTGCGATGATGATTTTACTTGGGTCCGTTTATTTATGGGGTGTTTTTCGTGTTGACGTCGAATTGGTTTTTGGCGTGAATGCAAGTTTAAGCGGATTACCTTATATGGTGTCCTTGGTCAGTTATGCGTTATCGATGTTTGTTGCTGGAAGATACATGAAGACACATCGTTCCTGGATTATTTGGATTGGTGTCAGCAGTTTCGTCCTTGGATTTTGGTTGGCCAGTATGAGTACAGCATTCTATCAACTCGTGTTAAGTTATGGGTTTTTAATTGGAACCGGTGTTGGTTTACTTTATGGGGTACCCATTTATATCGTTCAACAATCCTTTGAAAAACACATTGGTTGGTACTCTGGATTAATCCTCATGGGGTTTGGTTTATCGAATACCATCATGACGCCAATCGTGAATACCGTCCTTTCAAACCAATCCATCCAAGACACGATGATGTTGTTGGGTTGGGTGGCGCTAGGTGTCTTTTCTTTGGCGATCTGGCCGTTATTTCAAAAACTTCCACAACCAATCGCTCAGTCATCTTTACCGGTTACAACTTACGATAAGCCCGCTTTTCGTTCTTTATATGTTGTCTATATCCTAAGTCTTATATCTGGTTTAACCATCGTCGGTATCACGTATCGCGTTGGCATCATCAGTTATCAATTTGATGATCAATTCATTACGATTGCGATTAGTATCTTTGCCTTCTTTAACGGCGTCTCCCGACCTTTTTTTGGCGGTCTGGTTGATCGCTTTGGTTTTTTTAAGGTCGCGTTTTATAGTTTAATGTCGTTGGTCGCAAGTGGGTTCATATCCTTATTTAATAATGGTCAGTATCCTTTTTTATTTGCCATCAGTTATGGTGCGTTTTGGTTTGGTTTAGGGAATTGGATGGCATTGATGCCATTGTCGATTAAAACAATTTTTGAGAAATCTCTATTTTCAAAACTTTACGGGAAATTGTTTACCGCATACGGTGTCGCTGCTGTGATTGGAACTTTATTTTCTGGGGCCATTCTTGACCTAACCCAAACCACGTGGCCAATTTACGCATTGATTGTTTGCGCCAATATCGTGAATCTATTCTTGGTTTTGTGGTTGAAACAACGTTATCAATTAAAGTTTTTTAAGTAGTTCGATTTTTGCAAAAGCTTTTTGATAAATGGGAATCATTCTTGGTTCATGGACGATCGTTAAGACGGTGGCAATCGGAAACCATTTTACCCCAGAGTTTTCTTCGACGTTCACAATTGGTTTTTCTTTTTCATCTGCAATCACAAGATAGGTGGCATTCAAATGAAGGTGGTCACTGACGTGTTTGCCGTGCTTGATGTGGTTGGGAACATAAATGGTATCCAACATAAATAATTCCTTAGAATAAAACCGAATTTTTTTTAGTCCTGATTCTTCTTCTGTTTCTTTTAATGCGACATGGAGCATGTCATCATCGCCATCATTATGGCCGCCAAACCAACCCCATGACTTATAAATATTATGATGAGCAAATAGCACCTTATCCATCCGTTCATTAACAACAATCGTTGAGACTGTGAAGTGGGCAATCAGGTTGGTCCGAAGCAAGTAATCAGGATTACGGTCAATAAACGCCAAAATGGCGCGCTTATCAAACGCTTCCTGTTCGTTGTATGGTTGATAGGCTTGAATGATTTGCTTTAACATCTTATTTATTTTACTTGTTATAGGGTTTGAATAAAATATAATTATGAGTGATGTTCCCTGAAATTAAAATCCCTTTTAAATGGTTCCTTGGATTGGCTCTTGGTGGTCTGGTTATCCTGTTACTCGCTGGTCCATTTATGCCACTAGCCAATGGCCTTATTTCCATTTACCTTCACCCATCCTTACTTGTCAGTGACTACGTGGCCATTGGTGGGTTACATGCTTCCATCGTCAATGCTTGGGTTGTCAGTTGGTTTGCTATCTTAGTGCTTCACCGCATGAAGGTTAAATTCTCAGGTGTGGCATTGGCAGGTGTGGTGACCATCTTAGGTTTTGCTTTTTTTGGAAAAAACTTGCTTAATATTGCTCCAGTTTGGTTAGGTTTTTATGTATACACATTGATGAAACGAACCGCGTTAAACCAATACACTGGCACATTCTTATTTGCAACCGGGATTGCTCCGATCACCAGTTTTATGATGTTTGGTATTCCTGGTTTAAGTTTAATGATTGCCATCCCACTCGGTATTTTATCCGGGATCATTGCGGGTTGGTTAACTCCAATGGTGGTATCGATTGTTGGTAAATTTCACCAAGGTTATAACCTTTATAACACTGGTTTTGGTTTAGGTTTTATTGCCATGTTATTTACTGCAATCCTTAGAGCGTTCGGTGTTGATGTGGCGGTTGAAACAACCCTGACGTTCAACAACCACAACTTCTTCTTTTTCTTTACGCTTGTGACGTCATTACTTTTAATTATTGGGGCTTATGTCATCCATCGCCAAGCGCATCGGCCATGGTTGCGATTATTACAAAGCCCAGGGAACTTACCTTCAGACTTTTATAAAGAGTATGGACTAGCAGCAACTTTGTTAAATGTTGGATTAATTGGATTATTAAGTTTGTTTCTTATTCAATCTTTAAATTTTCAAATTTCTGGTCCAATGTTAGCAGGCATTTTAACGTTCATGGGATTTGGTGCGTATGGAAAACACATACGAAATTCATTACCTGTCATCACCGGTTTAATCTTGGCTTCGATGATACCTGGATTTTCCTTAACCAATCTAGGTCCTAGTATTGCTGTGTTTTTTGTGACAGCCTTAGCACCCGTTGGTGGTAAGTTTGGCATTTTCTATGGTTTACTTGCTGGATTTATTCACCTAATCATTGCCCCTCAAGCCCTAGCACTACAAGGTGGTTTTGATTTGTATAACAATGGATTTACGGGTGGTTTAGTCGCGGGTATCGTCGTCGTGATTGCTCAAAACTTTCCCATTTCAAGCATACGTTGGCCATTTCGCAAAACGGTTAAACACTAATGCAAAGCTTTCAATCGGTTGCAGTCGTGATACCAGCTTTTCGCCCAAACGAAAACCTGATTAAACTAATTGAGCAAATCAGACGTCAATTCCATCAAACCATTATTGTGGTTGATGATGGAAACCAAGATCAAAGCATCTTTGCCAAATTGAAGGATGTGGTTTTGTTACACCATCAAAAGAACCAAGGTAAAGGTGCAGCATTAAAAACCGCATTTCGATATATTCTAGAAAACCTTGATCACATTGAAGGTGTGGTGACTGCGGATGCAGATGGTCAACATCCTGCAACGGATATCCAACGATTCGTTCAATTACTCGATCAAGATAACCGCCCCTTTTATATGGCCACCAGAACCTTTGATCGTAGGACGCCGCTAACCAATCGATTAGGAAATCTCATCACAAGAAAAATCTTTTCTTGGGTAACTGGGCAAACCTTATTAGATACACAAAATGGATTAAGGGGAATCCCGCGTTGGTTATTACCTTCATTGATCAAGATTCCTCAAAATCGATACGATTATGAAATGGCAATGTTAAAGGATGTGGCTACTCAAAAAACAACGATTATCCAAGTGCCTACACAAACCATCTATGCACAAGAAGGTGCAGTGAGTTCGTTTAAACCCTGGAAAGATTCGGTCATGATCTATCGGATTTTATTGAAAAGCTTTATACGTTTCTTGTTTGTTGCCGTCACGAGTTTTATTTTGGATTATGCGTTGTACTTATTCTTTTATGAATTCATAGAAAGTTCCTGGCGCGTGATTTTGTCTGTGGTATTTGCAAGGTTAATTTCTGGTGTCATTAATTACGCCCTTAATCGATTTTATAGTTTTCAATCCAACGCTAAATTTATCAAATCGGGATTACAATATTTGTTTTTGTTTTTCATCATCTTAACCGCCTCCGCTTTTGGTACGGACTTCATTGTATATTTAGGTTTATCTCACACGATTGCAAAGCCGTTGGTCGATATGGTTTTGTTTTTTGTTTCTTATCAAGTTCAAAAGCGTTATATTTTTAACACACCACAATGATGAAAAAGAACCTTACGCTTTTCACGATTGTTTATTCCATTGCCTTAAGCACGGGCACTGGTTATTCCTTACTTGATACCTTTGTCTTTACATTGGGTGGTAACAGCGGTTCAAATATTTTGTCTTCTGCTAGTAGTGAATCCACTCCACCAACATCCATCACACCAACATATACAGAATTCTCGTACATCGATCAAGATATGACCTTGGACATTGATGTGATTCGGCGATACGAAACGCAAGTTTATGTGGCAGTCTTAACAACCACCGATCATCGTCTCATCAAATCCGCATTCGGTTTTGATACGTACGGAAGAAATTATAAAGAAAAAACATCAGTCATGGCGACAAGAAAAGAAGCCATTTTTGCAATCAATGGAGACTATTATGGGTTTCGAGATATTGGATTTGTGGTGAGAAATGGGATCGTCTATCGCATTACCCCACGCCCCGCGGATGCAGATGATGCGGTTATTTTAAAAGATAACGGAACCATGCAAACTTTTGAAGAAGTGAACACAAGTTTACAAACCCTCAATAGTCTACAACCTTGGCAAGTTTGGTCGTTTGGTCCAGTGCTCATCAATCAATCCGCGATTGTGGTGACTCCTTCAACCAAAGTACCTTATGAACTTTCAAGTAACCCAAGAACTGCAATTGGTCAAATCAATGACGATCAATATATGTTTGTAGTTTCCGATGGCAGAACGTCTGAAAGTGCTGGTTTATCGGTGTACGAATTGGCATCTATCTTTGATGAATATAACGCGCGTTTTGCTTACAACCTTGATGGCGGAGGTTCTGCAACCATGTGGTTTCATGGCCGCATTATCAACAAACCCGTCAATAGTGGATCCACCATTTCTGAACGATCGATTAGTGATATCGTTTATGTAGGTTATGAACTTTAAAATTAAACTAGGTGTAGGTTATGGCATCGTGACAATCTTCATCGGTATTTTTTCATATGTGTATTTGAGTTTTGTTCCCGGTGTCTTTAATCTTTGGATGGTGGGTGTTGCAACCGTACCGTTCGTCGGTGGGTTCATTGAATTACTTATCCGTAAACAAAAAAACACCTCAGTGGGCTGGACTTTTTATCGATTAGGTTTGGCAACCTTAACCGTGCAACTCATCTTAAAAGGAATTTATGATATTGCCTTATCAAGTTTTCGTGGAGAAACTTATTATGTGATTGCCTGGATCGTTTTAATCAGCTTAGGTTTGGTCGTACAAGCTAGAGAATAATCCGCCATTGATTGGCTTTAGCATATGCAGTTAAGCGTCGATCTGGGTTTACACAAATCGCTTCTTTCGCTTTTTTAAGTAAGTCTAAATCCGCGTAAGAATCCGAATAAGCTTTGGTTTTGCTCCATATAAACCCTTTAAATTGTTTTTCAATCGCCGGAACTTTGTGTTTAGCGGTAAGAATTTCCAGGTTTGTTTTTACTTTTCCGTCCGGGTTAAAAAGCGTGGTTCCAAGAATATAATCAAACCCAAGTGATCGGTATCGTTCCAGACAAACATCAAAATTTCCCGAGAGTAAAATCGTTGTATAACCATCGACTTTATCTTTTTGGATTTGTTTCACTAGTTTTTTATGAAGACTTTTTTTACTTTCTTCATATAAGGAATCCAAGAATACACTCAGCTGGTCAAACGAAACGGAGCCAAACAATTGACCCACTTGTTGCATCGCCCAATAACGAAAACGTTCTCGTTGAATTCCAAAGACTTTTAGTTTTTGAAGAATATATCTTGTGTAAATGCGACGTTTAATCGTTTTAAATTGTTTTTGTGGTAAATCGGATTGTTCCCAATGTTTAAGAATCATGGGCACCGTTTGTGCTTGTAGTAAGGTTCCATCAAAGTCGTAAATTGCGTATTTCATGAACACGATTATTATACCAAGATTGTTCGACGCACTCACCATCATGTTTATAATGGGGACAAGGAGAGTGAATCAATGAAAAATCTTAAAGGTACCGTGTGGGTCGTCACAGGCGCAGGTAACGGGATTGGTCGTGCATTAACCCTCCATCTTCTTCGTCAAGGTGCTAAAGTTGCAGCAATCGATATTTCTGAATCCTTTTTAAAGGAAACACAACGGGTTGCGAAGGTGAAAGCAAGTGATCTCAAAACCTATGTGCTTGATATTACAAACGAAAATAAGATACTTTTGTTACCAGATGAAGTCATCAATGATTTTGGCCAAGTCGATGGTTTGATTAATAACGCAGGAATCATTCAACCATTCGTGAGGGTGATGCAATTAAAAAACGAAGATATTCATCGTGTCATGAATGTGAATTTTTTTGGAACCCTCCATATGTGCCGCGCATTTTTACCACACTTGTTAAAACGTCCAGAAGCAAACCTTGTCAACGTCTCGAGTATGGGAGGATTTGTTCCTGTTCCGGGTCAAGCGATTTATGGCGCATCAAAAGCTGCCGTGAAATTATTAACCGAAGCCCTTTATGCAGAACTTAAAGGAACGCCTGTGAAGGTAACCGTGGTTTTCCCTGGAGCAATCGGAACGAACATCACCACCAACTCGGGTGTGGATATGAACATGTCAAAAGCAGATGCTGAAAAGATGGCGAAAACACAAAAAACACTCTCTCCTGAAAGCGCTGCGGCAATGATTGTTGAAAAAGGAATCAAACAAAATCGTTATCGATTAACCGTAGGAAAAGATGCCCGCTTCCTTGATTTGATGAGTCGTTTCTTCCCTAAAATGGCAACCAATACGATTGCAAACGCAATGAAAAATCTTTTAAAGTAAAATTAACGACGTAGATATTCTCGATGGCCGTTGACGATGCTCGTTAAAACAAATCGATGCCGACTATTGGGAATGGTAGACGTAAAATTTAAACTCTTTTCACGATGTTCATAACCCGTCATCAACCGTTCATACGTTGAAAAGTCAGCTTTGCGACGTTGATGAATCGTGGTTAAGAAAGCTTTTTTATCAAGCATTTTTTCGTACGCAGGTTGAAGTGTCAAATAAAAACTTTCGCCAGTTGCCCCAGATCCATAAGAAAACATGCCGATCGTTTCATTCGCTAAGGATGTTGGATAAGTCGTTAACAAAGAAATCAATGACAAGTAAAGCGACCCATTGTAAATATTTCCAACTTCCTTATTGAAAGCTTTGGTTGCCATTAACACTTCAGGACTTAATGGTTCCATTAATACTTCCGATGCTTTGTCGCTCATCGTCGCAAACGGCATGTGGAAACAAACGAACTTCAATGGTTTTTCTGGGCGAACTTGTTTGAGTAATTCTTTGTAACTGCGAATGGATAGTTTGCCATCGACAATGGGAACTTGAGAAAAAGATGGTCGATAAAAATCTTTATTATTTTCTACAATCGCTTGGCCTTCTTGAATCACAGCAAGTCGTGGGTTGTTACTGACAATCATCGCAACCGCACCTGCACCTTGGGTTACTTCTCCTGGTGTATTGAGACCATACCACGCAACATCACTGGCGATGACCAATGCTAATTTATCAGGATGTTGGGCGACGTAGTCTTTCGCCAACATGAGCGCACCAGTTGAGGCATAACAAGCTTGTTTAACTTCTAAGACACGACAATGTGGTTGTAATTGTAAAAGTGCATGTAAATAAACGCCCGCAGATTTTGAAAAATCAACACCAGACTCTGTAGCAAACAATAACAATCCAATTTGATGTTCTCGACCCTTGATGAGATCTGCGCTTGCTTCTGCGGCCATCGTGATCACATCTTCAAACGGATCGATTAAAGACATTTTTTCTTGGCCAATGCCAACCGTGTACTTTTCTACGGCGACTTGCCGTACCACCGCGAGTTCAGCGAGATCAAGATAAACTTGTGGGGTATAAAAATTGATTGCATCGATGCCGACTTTATTCATGGTGCTTACTTTCTTTCTATAGCTGTATGGGCCCGCATTAATTCATGAGGATTGGTTAAGGCTGCAAGTAAGGAAAGTTCTCCTGCAAGCACCGCGGCTGCAACCAAGTGGGCAAGGGTTTGACTACCACCTTGGCCAATGCAACCCATTTTTTCTAAGCGTTCTTTAAAAGGTGTTTCATTTTTACCATGACCAACTGTCCCAACAATAATATTTGGTATGGTCACAGAAAAATAAAGATCTTGATTGCGAACTTCGGTATAGGTAATCCCTTGTGAACCTTCAACAATATTCGCAGCGTCTTGTCCAGTTGCAAGATAGATGGCAAGCAACATGTTTGCATAATGTGCGTTTGCACTATGAATAGAACCCGCCATGATTGAACCGAGTAAATTTTTCTTAATATTAAGATCAACAATTTTCTCAGGCGTTGATTTTAGATCCTCTTCCACAACTTGACGAGGAATGGTGATTTCTGCGATGACGTGCTTACCTCGACCCTTAATTGCATTAATCACGCTGACTTTTTTATCAACACACATATTGCCTGAAACCGAAACATACGTTGTGTTTTTAAATTGTTTTAAAATCAAATCTCCAATACCATCTGCCACTAATGTCACCATATTATGGCCACTTGCGTTATCAGAAAAAATCGCAATTCTTAAATAAACTAAGTTGGCGACTTGATAAACATCAATCGCTTGTAACTTTGCGTAACGACTTAATTTATCAACCACTTCTTTTTGTAAGGTGCTTATGTTCGCTTTCACATATTGACCAATCTTCGCGGCTTCGGATGCATCTTTGGTTTCAAGTGTAATCGAGCGTGTCATCGAGTCACTAATAAGCGTGGAACGAATGCCACCAGCATTTTTTATGACCTTCAATCCGCGTTGAACCGAAAAAAATAAAGTGGTTTCCAAGGTTGCTAATGGAATTTGAGTTGAACTGATGGTTGAGATTTGACCTAAGTTTGTCACCGAGGAAAAGGTAACCGGACCAACCCACTTTGTGGGAATGGGTGTAAACATATCTTGATTTTCTTTCATATTATAATTTTATGATAAAACGAGGGGGAAAACCTATTAAATGTTTTCCGGATCATAAAATTTATGACCGAGGTGTAATAATTCTTGATCTTGGCCCCATTTTGCAACCAAGATTAAACCTTTGGGTTTACCATCCATGTAACCCATCGGTAAACATAAACAAGGATTGCCATAGATCGGCGCAAAACCTAACCAGGTTGGCGTGACCAGCGCATCCAATTGCTTGCTCACCAACATGTCTTGAAACTGACTCGCTTCATGTTTTAACGTTTGATATAACTTTTCATACTCTGCATCAAAGGTGGGTGGCATCTGTTCACTGGCAAGAAGGGTGTCTTGACCATAACGTAGGCATCGTTCAGAATGCTTTACATTAAATTCAATAATCTCTTTGAGGGTTTTTGGCATACCGCGTTGGTGGTGTTGTTTGAGAAATGCATTGAGGGAAACTTTAAATTCTCTGAGTAAGGTTGGGTAATTATCAAGGGGTGGTAACGCCATGGTGATATCCACAACCTCATGGCCTTTTTGCTTCCATGTTAATTTGGATTGGTTAAGTACAGTTTGATCATCCGCGTCATATGGTTGGTTTGAAAAATAAACATAACCGATTCTTTTTTTAGACAATGGTTTGCGAATGCCTTCAACAAAACTTGCAGGTCTTGTGACTTGAAGCGTTTGATGATCGAGGGGATCGACAAATGCAATCGCATCCATCACCACCGCACAATCAAAAACTGATTTTGCCATCGGTCCGGCGGTATCTTGCGAGGGGGCAATTGGAATAATGCCTCGTTGGGAAACCATACCGGTGGTTGGTTTAAAGGAGACAATTTGCGTTTGAAATGCTGGTGCCATTAAAGACCCATTCGTTTCCGTCCCAATCGCAACCGGAACGATATCGAGTGCAACCGCGACTGCACTTCCAGTACTTGAACCATAAGGATCAATACGTTCATCCACTGGATGTTTCACTTGGCCATACATCGATCCATAACCAGAAGGCATTTTCTCATCACCCATAAAATATGCAAATTCAGATAAGTTTGCTTTTCCTAAAATGACAGCGCCAGCCTGAAGCAATGCATCAACGATCGGTGCGTTGGATGTTGGGATGAAGTGTTCAAGTGCATAACTATTTGCAGTGGTTGGGGTGCCATCCGCATACATGATGTTGTCCTTGATTAAAATAGGAATGCCATCTAATAATCCTTTTGATAAGCCTTTTTTTCTTTGCTTGTCGGAGTGTTTGGCTTGTTGTTCTGCTAACGGAGATATGATTGCAATGGGATTTTTTAGCGTGGTGTTTTTGTAAGTTAGCAGCGCTTGTTGTTGCAACTGAAAACTAGTGGTTTTTCCTTGAAATAATGTTTGTTGGATCAATTTGAGTTTCGACATTAAATTTCGATTTTCATTCTTTCTAGTCTAGCATCTTGCCACCTAGACCAAGCACCAAGTTTTGAAAAAGTATAATAAATCCACCATTCACCATCAGAGATTTTTGGATGATCGCTTAACCCAATGAGTGTGGGGTAGAAAATTTCACCTTGTTGATAAGTTAAGTTGATTCTTGGGCCCCAATTAAACATATCCTTAGACAACATCATGAATAAATTTTGTCCAAACAATGTATCGTCTACAAAGACCATGATGTATTCATTTCTTTTGGAGTCAAAACCAATATCAAACCAACGAATGTTACCGTTCAAAAATTCCAAGGGTGTTGATTGACCACTCAAACCTGGTTCTAAAAAAGAGCCATTAAAATACTTATAAAATGTCGGTGTTGATTCATTTAAAATCGCGTTGCTTAAATCGCTTAAGGGACACCTTGCAACTGCCAAATTATGTTGTTTGTTAGCGCTAATTGTGTCCCGAAAAAATACATAAAGATATTCACCTTCAATGATAAATGGGGCTCCCGCAATTTCTGCAACGACCGGGTTGTCGTTATCTAACTGGTATGTCGATTGAATAATTTTACCCAAATCAAAAAATTGTTCGCCTTCATCTTGGGAATAGGCGATGCCGATCGTGCTATAAAATTGTTGAAAGTTATTGTTGCTATGGAATTCTGCATGATAAAGCATGAATAAGGTTTCGTTCAATTTAAAGACTGGTCCACCGCCTGCATAGTTGTAAGTTTCTTTTAGGTTTTGAATAGATCTATCGGTGTAATGAACATCTTCAACTAAGTTATCAAGCGTACCTGATGTTTTTGAAAGCAAGCCACCATTAGTTCCGTAAAATGTGTATGCATCATCTTGCTTAATTACGCCGATATTACCGTCAGGCCAAGTGTGTAAGTTTAGGTCGATTCTTTGATTTGCAGTCAAAAGCACTTCTGATTGTCCAACTTTTACGATTAAGAACTTCAAGACAAACGGTGACACAATCAAAGAAAAAATGATGAACAATGACATGAAAGAAACAACTTTAATACTCTTGTTTTTCATTGGCAATATCTTACCATGAATCATAAGATTTAACTTTTTGTCTTCGTGGTAAAATAGGTTAAGAATGAGGTGAGGTTCTTTGGAAAAAGAATTCGTTGCCATGTTGCTTGCCGGCGGTAAAGGGACTCGTTTAGAATCCCTGACCAAAAAGATTGCAAAACCCGCAGTTAATTTCGGTGGGAAATATCGCATTATTGATTTTCCTTTGTCTAATTGTGCCAACAGTGGCATTGACACGGTTGGGGTCTTAACTCAATACGAAGCGATTTTGTTAAACTCCTATATTGGTAATGGTGAAAAATGGGGCTTAAATGGCATTCATTCCTTAACCGCAACCTTGCCACCAAGGCAAACAGAAGAAGGAAATGTTTGGTATCGTGGGACCGCGGATGCTATTTTTCAAAACATCGATTTTTTAGATAGTTTAAAACCAAGTTATGTATTAATTCTTTCTGGTGACCATATTTACCGCATGAATTATCAAACCATGCTTGAAGCCCATAAACGTGCAAACGCAGATTTAACGGTGGCCGTGATTCAAGTTGAAAAAAAGGAAGCATCTCGGTTTGGCATCATGAGTGTAGATGCCGATCAAATGATTGTTCAATTTGAAGAAAAACCGGCGCAACCAAAATCAACCTTAGCGTCGATGGGTATTTATATCTTTAATTACAAAGAACTACGCCAAGCTTTAATCGCGGATGGAAAAGATGAAACCTCCGAACATGATTTTGGTAAAAATATAATCCCAACACTTCTAAAAGCAAAAAAGCGCCTTTTAGCATACCCATTTAAAGGTTACTGGCGAGACGTAGGAACCATCGAATCTCTATGGGAAGCCAACATGGATTTAATTAATGTCAATGAAGCAAAAGGTTTATTGCAAAATGATGACTTAAAACTGTTCACCGAAGACACCCGAAGTTTACCTCATTATTTAGGTGAAAAAGCCAAAGTTAAAGATTCTTTAATTAACCAAGGTGCTGTGATTTTTGGTTCCGTTGATCATAGTGTGATTTTTCATGATGTCATCATCGAAGAAGGTGCCAGCGTCGTGGATGCCGTCATCATGCCTGGGGCTGTGATTAAATCAGGAAGCGTTTTGAAAAAAGTATTGGTTGCGCCGAATGTGAAAGTCGACCGGTCGATTAACGGAGGAGCCAACGTCATCTTGGTGGATAAATAATCATGCCAAAAATCATGGGGTTTTGTAATCTTCACGGTAATAAATCGCTTGGACCACTCACAGAAAATCGTCCATTAGGTTCAACGAGTTTTCTTGCCCGCTATGCCTTGATGGATTTTACCCTCTCTAATTTTTCAAACTCTGGGATTGATAAGGTTGGGATCTTAATGGAAACGCAACCGCGTTCCATCATGAAACATTTAGGTTCTACAAACGTCTTTAACAACAACACCAAACTAGGTTTTGAACAAGTGCTCTATAACGAAAAACACGCCAACAACCCCTTATATAATCACGATCTAAACAACCTCCGTGCGAATGATTGGTTGTTGCTTGATAACCGCCCAGATGTCGTGGTGATCGCTCCGAGTGATCTCATTTATACGTTTGACTTTAAACCCTTGATCAAGCAACACCTTGAACAACAAGAAAAGGTGACAATGGTTTATACAAAAATTAAAACCGGTAAAACCCAATTTAAATCTTGTGATCTCGTTAGCCTTCAACAAGGGCGTGTGGTTGGTCTACTACAAAACTTCGGAACCAAAGATGATGTAGATGTTAGCTTAGATACCTTTGTGATATCGACGTCGTATTTATACCAATTGCTTGCGATGGCTCCAACCATCTCTGCAACGTTTAGTTTAAAGGAACTCATTCGTTATTTGTTAAGCCAAGGTCGTGAAACATTTGGTGCATATAAACACCTTGGATACGCACGTTCGTTTGATAGCCTTCAAAGTTACTTTGATTACTCGATGGAATTCTTAGACTATGACTTTCGGCGAAAAGTTTTTGCAGATGACTGGCCAATTTATACCATCTCCCATAACACCGCACCGGCAAGTTATGGACCGAATGCAATTGTAAAAAATAGCATGATCGCAAACGGGGCAAAGATTTATGGAACGGTCATCAACTCCATCATCTCTCGTAATGTCACGATTGAAGAAGGTGCACGCGTTGAAAATTCGATTATCTTTACCGATACAAAAGTAAGTCCAGATGTCACGATTAAAGATGCCATCGTTGATAAATATGTTCGGATTGAAAAAACAAAAAACCTTGCAGGTAAAGATTCCCCTCTTTATATTAAGCAGGGAGAAAAACTGTAATGAAAATTTTGATGGTCGCCGCTGAAGCCAACCCGTTTATCAAAGTTGGTGGATTAGGTGATGTGGTTTATAGCCTTTCCAAAGCGTTAGTCAGTAAAAAAAATGAAGTGGCGATTGTCATCCCGTTTTATAAGAGTCTGCGTTATCAAACCAAATATCCGATGACGTTTATCGGAACCTTAGATATTTTCTTGTCTTGGAGAAAACACACCGTTTCATTGTTTAAAACCATCGTCGATGGCATCACGTTTTATCTGATTGATGCTCCTTATTACTTTGATCGAGATGGGGTTTATGGTTATCCAGATGAACACGAACGTTGGGCAGCGTTTGTCCATGCGGTTCGCCACATGATGCCAGTGGTTGGTTATCAACCCGACATCATTCACCTTCATGATTGGCCTGCTGGCATGTTACCTGTATTAATCAAAACCTTTGAAGGAGATAACAAATTTTATCAACAGATGAAGTTCGTGTTGACGATTCATAGTCCCGCTTTTCATGGAGAATTATCACCACACTTACTTCAAGAATTTTATGATCTTCCAGAACATTTATATCACGACGGGGCGTTACGCTTTCAAGGGCAAGCATCGACACTCAAGGCCGCCATCGTCTACGCCGATCTCATCACCACCGTTTCACCCACACATGCAAACGAATTACTCACACCAGAAGGTAGTTTTGGGTTGGCACCGATTTTAAATCTTTATCGTCACCGATTTTTTGGCATCCTCAATGGGATTGATCAAGACGAATGGAGTCCACTTCATGATCCACATTTGGTAAAACCCATCGCCCAACATCAATTACAATCCAGTAAAGAAATCAATAAGGTTCAATTGTTTAAAACCTTTGATTTGGAGCACCCACAATATCCACTCTTTGGTTTGGTGAGTCGGTTAACCTTTCAAAAAGGGATTGGATTAATTCTCGATAATCTTGATCACTTCGTTCATCTTGGTGCCAAATTTATGTTCTTAGGTGCAGGAGAAAGCGAATTGGAGCAACGCCTAAAAGCGTTTGAACAAAAATATCCAAAAGCGGTCCGTGTGATTTTAGGATATAACAATCCGGTCGCACACCAAATCTACGCTTCAAGTGACTTCTTTTTAATGCCTTCCTTATTTGAACCGTGTGGTATTTCGCAGATGATTGCCATGCGTTATGGGACTTTACCGATTGTTCGAGAAACGGGTGGATTAATCGATACGGTTAAAAGTTATAGCCAACATCAACAGCAAGCAAACGGCATCCGCTTTACGCATTATACCGGTGATGCGTTAGGTTGGGCGATGCAACAAGCGCTTGATCTTTATCAACAAAAACCTTTACTGAAAACGCTTCAACTCAACGCTTACCAAACCGATCATAGTTGGGATCTCGCCAGTGCTGCGTATTTAAAACTATATACGGGATTGCGTTAATCTTAAGCCTTTGGGATAGTGATTTTTGATACGTCCTTGTGACGCTTTTCCCCAACCTAACGCTAACCCATCCACGGTGATTAAAACCCAACCGTCTTGTATCTCAAACCGGAATTCTTCACCACGTAAATAAGAGGATAAACGCACATCACCCAACGGTAGGTTAATGGATCGTTTCATCATTGAGGGTGTTAAAACTCTAGCCAAATGATGAGAAGGATAAAACATTTTCTTGATTTCTTCTCCCATCAAGACACCTGCTCGTAACGTATGAAGTGCAGGATGAAATTGATATCGAGCTGGAATCATCCACATGCGGTCGTTAAGGATAAAGTTAGGTTGAATCGATCCAGGTTGTAAGGTTTGATTAGCAAATTCAATCCATGATATTGGCATTGGATTTCTCATTTTATGTTGATAGGTTTGTTTTTTGGACGTACTACCGTTGTGTTGAAGGATCGCCACATAATAGCCTTCGCCCTTGATCAGATGAGGAAATAATTTCACCCCAATCCCGCGTGTGGTGGTTTGGTCAAAATATTGAAAGTGTGGATGATTAACCAATGTAAAACTTGGGTGTTTTTGAAGAAATGTTTCAATGCGTAATTCATTTTCTTCAGGAGAAAAAGTACTGGTGGAATAGGTGATCGTTCCACCATCTTTTAATAAAGGTAAGGCGGATTCAAGTAATGCTTCTTGCCGAACTGCACACGTGGAAACGTGTTCAACTGACCATGCTTGAATCGCGTCTTCGTCTTTACGAAACATGCCTTCACCACTACACGGAGCATCGATGAGAATTTTATCAAACGCGCGAGGTAATAATTGTTTTAAATGTTGCGGATCGTGTTGCGTCACGACCACTTGTTTTAATCCCATGCGTTCAACGTTAAACATCAACACTTGTGCGCGCTTTGCATCCACATCATTGGCAATCAGCAATCCATCTTTTGATAAATAACTAGCAATTTGGGTGGCTTTGTTTCCTGGAGCAGCGGCAATATCTAACACCATATCATCGGGTTGAATATTCATCATTGGAACAACTGCCATCGCCGATGCTTCTTGAAAAGAAAAAGCGCCCGCTAAATGGTATGGATGCGACGTGTGTAGTGATTGATTGGTAATCCAATGACCATTCGCAACCCAAGGAATGTTACCAATGGATAAGGACTTCAAGACTTGCTGCGGATCTTCAACAATACGAATGGACTCTTGTGGTAAGGATTGATATGTCTTTAAAAACAAAGGAAATTGTTTTTTTCCGAGCAAAGACTCCATGCGTTCAAGAAATAATGGTGGTAGTGTCATTACTTTTCAAAACGAACAACTAAGTCGATTTTCGCAACTTTGCTAATCGTTTCGTGGATCGAGCAATATTTTGCACCTAACTCAGCAGATTCTTTTAGGTGAGCTTCGTTGGATCCGCCACGAATGGTTAATTCAATTTTTAAATATTCTAGCGTTGCAGGTGTGGTGTCGCGTTTGATGCCACTGACTTCAAGTGATGCATCTTTGAAGATGAGTTTTTTCTTATTGGCCACACTGAGAAAGGTCGAATAAAAGCATGATCCAACCGCACCATAAAGTAAATGATAAGGTGCCAAGCCATCGGGTTGTTGACCCAATACCACGCGACCAGAAGGTGACGTCATTGAACCTACAAACGTATTGGAGAACTTTAATTGAACATTGTCAGTTTTCATATGTTTACCTCAGTCATTAATATAACCTATTTTCAGAAACACGAATTTGATTTTGCTTTTTTGATAAATGTAAATGTATCGGTCTTGGCGTAGAGCTCATCAAAAAATAAATAAAATGATGATATCTTCGCTCAAGGTGTGTTATCTTTTATCTTGAAAGAAAAATATATATGAAAACAAGCAAACAGTATCGACTAACCGCAAGGGAATTAACGCACGGCAAGATATTTAAATTATTTTTAATCGGTTTAGTTTTTGGTGTGATTCTTGGCGCACTATCTTTTGCAGGTCCAATTATATTGGGTTATGTCTCATTTGGTATGACCTTGACCTATATTGCCATCATCAACGAACAAGAACCTTTGCTTGATCAAGTGCTGCTTGCCGGGGTTAAAGAACAACCAGTCAAGGCATTAATCCTAGGCATCGTTCAACCCCTCTTCATATCTTTATGGAGTTTGTTATTTATCATCCCAGGCATCATCAAAAGTTATAGTTATGCATTGTCGACTTATATCCTCATCAAAGAACCAACGATTGAATCGATGGATGCAATTACGAAATCTAGACAATTGATGAATGGTTATAAATGGAAACTCTTTGCCTTAGACCTCAGTTATCTTGGTTGGTATGTCTTACCGTTGTTTACATTCGGTATTCTCAGCATCTGGATCAATGAATGGCATCAAAACGCAAGAATTCTTGGTTGGTATGTCTTATCGTTGTTTACATTCGGTATTCTCACCATCTGGATCAGTGCATGGCATCAAACCGCAAGAACCCTTTTCTTCAGAGATGTCTATCAAGTCGAAAAAGGCAAGTAATGAAGAATAATAAAAAGGATCTGGTGTTCAGATCCTTTTTTTATTGCTCACATTAAATGGTGATAACGGTTCGAAATCCACGTTCTCCGTAATAGGATTCTGCGCTATTATGGAAAATAAAGGCTCGTCCAAAACGTTTATCACCGAACAATGCGCCGCCGAGTTGGCGTATGTCTTTGTTGGTTAACACCCAAGATGAGGTGGTTGTATCAATATCTTGAATGGATTGAAGAAACAAGTATTGTTCTTCTGTTAATAACGTGGTTCCCATTTCCTCTGCTAATGAAACGGCGTTGCCAGCCTTTGGTTTGAATTCTTTGCGTGAATCCCACGCTGCTTGATCATAACAAACACTTCGTCTTGCTTTTGGACTTTGTATGGCGCAATCCATAAAGGTGACAGCACCTGTTTTTGAGTCCACTTGAACTACGTCGGGTTCTCCATCACTTGATTCCATCGCGATCAAGGATGTAATTTTCTTTTCGTTTGCTTTGAGTCTGGCCAACACTTGTTTCCAGGTGATACCGTGGTGTCGATGTGGGTAGGCTTCAAAACGCTTTTCTAAAATTCCTAGCATCTCTTCTTTGGTTAAGGTTTTATTTTTTTCCATCTTCTATTCCTTTTTTCTTAGTGATTTTATATGGCTTGCCGGTTGCATCATACGTGATCCATTCACCCACTGAATCGCCTTTTAAGAAATGACCGGACCGCTTTAAGGTACCATCAAGTCTAAACCACTGCCAATATCCTTCTGAATATCCATCGATAATTTTGCCTTTGGACCAAACCGTTTTTCCATTGGCGTGGTACTTCACAACCCAATGGTCGTTAAGTTTTGTGGATGGTTTCGGTTTGATGACCTTCATGCCTATATTTTAACATGATTTTAAATGGTTTTTATTTACCCTTCACAGGGTCAACAAAACCGAATTGCTTGCTGTATAATAGCGATGGTCTCAAGTATTTCTAATCAATGAAAAAAATATTTAACCACTTAAAATGGTACTTCAAACAAGAATGGAAAACGTATGTTTTCATGTTTACCTTATTGTTAAGCATCGCCTTGTTCGCCCTTGTGCCAGGTTGGTTGCTCGGGTTATCGATTGATACGATTATTTCTGGGGGGTTAACCTCTACATCACTTCTTTTTCTAGGTTCTTCATTGATTGCCTTTCCGATCGTTCGTTATGGATTAAGTTATCTTTATAACTACACCACGGTTAAAAAATCCCAACAACTCGCCCATGCACTAAGAAAAAAATACTTAAGCCATTTGTTTAATATGGATTCTAGTTTTTATGAAAAATATCAAAAGGGCGATCTCATCTCCCGGGTGACGGGTGACTTAGATGCCATCATTCAATCGGCAACAAACTTGTTGGAAGGTTTAGTCTTTAACATCGGATTTATTTTGATTACCTTGTTGTTAATGACGATCACCATTAGTTGGCAGTTAACCTTGATATCCGTCATCATCATGCCGATTGGATTAACCATCTTAAACATCATCCGAGAAGGAAAGCGAAAATACTTTAAGAAGCACCGCGATATTTATGCCGCATTCACTGAAAAAATGTTGGAATCTGTCGAAGGTCAAAAAGCTATCCGTGCATACGTTCAAGAAGATATCGATTTAAAAAAGCAACATCAAGAAATCAATAACGATATTGAATCATGGCGCTATATTGTCAAATTTGAAAACTGGTTTAATCCTCTTTTTGAAGTCATCTATGGTGTGGCGTATGCATTGGCTTTTTCCTTTGGCGTTTATTTTATTATTCAACAAATGATGACCTTGGGTGGATTGATTACCTTTGTAACGTATATTGGCATGTTGTATGGTCCCTTTATTTCGATTTCTGGTATTTTTGCCCAACTCAGTCAGGCAACGATTGCAGTTGATCGGTTTGAAGAAGTGTTGAAACACATACCCGTCGTTCATGATTCACCGACCTCAAAAGCCATTCTTGGTTTTGAAAACATCCATTTTAAAGGTGTCACCTTCCAATATCCTTTTGATAAGCAACCGGTCATTAAAAACATATCGTTTAGCATTCAAAAAGGTCAAACGATTGGGGTCGTGGGACCAACCGGTGCTGGTAAATCAACCTTGATACGCCAACTCCTTCGGGAGTTTAATGTTTCCAATGGTTCTGTTTTAATTGATGACACACCAATTGAACGTTTTAAAATTGAAGATATTCGTCAATTGGTTGGGTACGTTCCTCAGTCCCACATCTTATTTAAATTGCCAGTGGAAGAAAATATTAAAATTGGAAACCCAAACGCCTCCAATGATGTTGTAAAAAGCGCTGTCAAGATGGCGGATTTTGAAAAGGATTTACCCTTCCTTCAATCGGGCTTACAAACGATGATGGGTGAAACCGGTGTGAATTTATCCGGTGGACAAAAGCAACGTTTATCAATTGCTCGGGCTTTAATTAAAGATCCACAAATCCTGATTCTTGATGACTCGCTGAGCGCGGTCGATATGAAAACCGAACGAACCATCATTCAACATCTGAAAGACTTACGAAAAGGGAAAACCAATATCATCGTCACCCATCGCTTCTCTGCCATTCAAGAAGCAGATTTGATCCTTGTTTTAGAACATGGAGAAATCACCCAACGAGGAACCCATGAAGCATTGATTCGAGAAGATGGTTGGTATAAACGTCAATACATCACCCAACTGACTGGCTTAGAAGGACAAGATTAACATGTTTAAAACCATTAAAAAAGTTTGGCGATATGTGATTCCTTACAAGGGACTTTTAACCCTGACGATTGCCGCGATGTTGATTGTTCAATTGCTCGGTTTGGTTGCACCATTGCTTGTGAAATCGATCATGGATGATTACTTAATCGGGATTGAGCGACCCTGGTATGAAACCACGGAAGTTAATCGGCAAGTGGAGTATCAAGGGCGATATTTTCAACAAGATGAACCTACCGGAGATCCGATTTCCATCGTCGTCATTGGAACGACATATTATTTTTCTGAAGAAGTCGTCGCCATCGGTCAAAAAATTATCAACGGCAATACCTTATCGATTGTCACTCCACAAGGGGAAACCTTTGATTATGCCGTTTCCATCATGACACGTGATGAAGTCTTTCAATTTTATCAACCTAGCGTTGAACCCTTGATATGGCTTGTTGCCTTACTCTTTATTCGCTTACTATTACAAATCTTCTTCACTTATATTCAACGCTTAAGTGCTTCCATTATCAACGTCAACATGGTGAGGGATGCTCGTAAAGATGCGGTGAGGTCATTACAACGCATGCCGATGTCGTATTTTGAAAGTGAACCGTCAGGAAAGATTGCCAACCGGGTGATCAGTGATGTCGGTGGCATGATGGGTTTATTTTCAACGATTATTAACCTACTTGTGAATGCGAGTATGGCGGTTGTATTTGCTTATGTTGGAATGTTTTATTTAAATCCAACCCTCGCGTTGATGACCTTTCTTGTCTTTCCATTCATCTATGTTTGGCTACGCTTTTTTGTAAAGCGACTGAATAAACTCGCGGTGAAGGTTAACGAAAACTCATCGATGATCACCGCCCAACTCAATGAAATCATTAATGGGATTTCTATCTTACAAATTTTCAATTTTAGAAAGACCATTGAAGATAAATTTGATCGTCTCTCTTTTGATACCCAAAAAGAAATTTTAAAAGAACAACACTTACACCTATCGATTGGTTGGAACATGATTCGTTTGGTGGGCGCATTGGTTACTGCCTTGATTGTGATTTTCTTTGGTTATGGATATTTAACGATTGGTGGTGTGGTGATAACGGCTGGTACGATTTATGCATATAACGATTATTTATCAAGGTTGGTTGAACCGGTGGGAACGCTGTTTCGAGAAATTGGAAACCTCCAACACTCGTTGGTTAAAACCGAACGGATTTTTCGCGTGATCGATGGCGAGCAAGAAGATAATCAATTAACCACCATTCCTCGATACAAAGGCAATATCTTATTTGATAATGTATGGTTCTCTTATCAAAAAGGCCATCCCATTATTAAAGGGATTACCTTATCCATGGATGCTGGCCAAATGGTAGGTTTGGTTGGCCACACCGGTTCTGGGAAATCAACCTTAACGAATTTACTGTTAAGATTCTACGACTTCAAAGAAGGCGACATGGGTAAGATTTATGTGGATGGTGTTGATATTACCACCTATCCAAAACGAACATTCCGTTCCCATATTGGCATCATCATTCAAGATCCAGTGATGTTTAAAGGCACGATTGCAGACAACATTCGCTTTGGTATTAGTTCTGTCAGTGATGCGGAAGCGGAAGCGATTCTACGCGACATTGGTGGAGGATCCTTATTAGATAAACTTGAAAAAGGGATTCACCAAGATGTTTCTCGAGGGGGGACCAATTTAAGTGTTGGTGAAAAACAACTCATCTCTTTTGCGCGGGCGATTGTTCACGATCCCGCCATTCTCATCATGGATGAAGCGACGGCAAACATCGATACAGAAACCGAACAACTCATCCAAAAAGCATTAGAAAAAGCAAGAAAGGGTCGAACCTTAATTGTGATTGCACACCGTTTATCCACGATTAAAAACGCTGACAAGATTGTGGTTTTAGAAAACGGATTGAAAGTCGAAGAAGGTTCTCACAAGCAATTGATTGCGAATAACGCAACCTATGCAAATATTTATCGTTCACAAATTAAAACAAGAATTGAATAAAGTTTTATTGATTTATTCGACGACTTTTATAATCGAGTAACCTAAGGTTTCTTGATATGCTTTTTTCATCATCTTGATTAAGACAACCTTATTTACATCCGATAATCGCTTGATATATAAACAACTTTTTCCTGCGGTGTGTTTGCCTAGTTGTTGCCGTTCTGGATAATTATCTAAAGTAAAAGACAAATATAACGTCAATGCTTGTTTACGACTCGCAAATGCTATGATCGGCATATAACCATCGTTGCCGGTTGGATAACGATAATAAAGTTTTCCAAAGCCAACAATCGATCCCCAAAGTTTTGGCTTTCTTTTGGTAATCGATTCCATTTGAGAAACAAGCCACGCAACATCTTCCCTTCTTTCAGAAGGTAGTTCTGCTAGGTAAGTTGAAATGGAATCGTTTGTGATATCGAAGGGCATGGTTTAACTATATCAATCCTTAAGATTTTTGTAAAAAAGGAATCCCATAAATAACATATAATAAGGATATGAAATCCATCATAAGTCATGGGGAAAAGCTTCGTTTACTTCGGGTGAAGCACAATATCAGTCAAGCCACATTAGCTGACGCGATTTTTGTTAAGAACACCACGATTAGTAATTGGGAAAATGATTCCCGTCAAATTCACCTTCAACATCTAGAAGAAATTTGTCGCTACTTTAAGGTGCCCTTAGATTATTTTTTAGAATCCAATGTTACGGAATCAACAGCAATCAAGAAACAACAAAATGCAAAAAGTTTTGTTGCATTAGCGTTAACATCATCTTTCGTCATCGTTTCGGCTTTTTTTATCTTTTCCAATAGCAACAAATTACAAAATGAAGCTTGCTACGGAGAATTGTCTTGTTACGTCATTAACGATCCATCGATTGTTTCAGAGCTTCAAGCAAGAAGCATCAGTGGTGGACTCATGACGAATGTTGAAATGAATTTGGTCTCTGCATTTTTAACGCAATACCAACACGTCTTACCTCCAGCATATTCAAACACGCAACTTCGGGCGAGTTATTTTGCCCACTATCAAAGCGGTATTAATTACGACATTAATGGTTCTTTTAAGGGTGGCGACTATCTTTATGATTATCTAAGAACTTATGAAGTAGACGTATGGTGGGAAACCTTTACGAATCTTGAAACCTTAAATGATGACGTGCTCCAAGTATTTTATGTAGAACCCTTTGATGCAAAGGTAGTGATTTTTAAAACCGGTGCAAATTCCTTTGATTATGAAATTTGGACATCCACAATTGATGTCTTTAAAATTGATTTAAATCTCAATAAACTTTACTTAAATAATGTTTTGGTTGAGATACCTTCTTCCATTCCCCAATCGACCTTTGACACTTACATTGGTTTAATGGAGGTCTCAAGAACGTGGGTTGATCCGAATGGAGCTTTATTTGGTTTTCTCCCATTAGGTAATGACGCATACCTCTCTTACAACTTCGAATATAAAGCTACAGCAACGTATAACTATAAAGCCCATCGTTTTCATTTATTTGATGTGCTTAACAATCGCGCCTACTATATTGAATTAAACACCAACATCGATGAAGGAAACTTCTTTAGTTTATATCAATATCCAGATGCATTAACAGACGCTCCATTGATCACGATTACGAGTTCAAAAGTTCTTATCAACGCAACCTTCAATTTTTCTGATATTGAATCCATTTTTACCAACCCAGATACCTATAACTTAGAGGGGTGGTCCGTTGGTGGAGCGGAAACAACCGCTGCCTTTTTTGAAACCAATCGCGATCGGTT